>PDSI01000189.1 GCA_002748415.1 Micrococcales bacterium
ACCCGTCGACGGTGATGTTGGTCAGGTCGAGCCCGACGACCTGGTCGTAGGCGGTCAGGCACAGCTGCTCGAGTCGGGCGAAGATCCCGGCGGTGATCCACTCATCGCGTCGGGTGCGGATCGTGGTGGCCGAGCACGTGCTGTCGGCGATCTTGGCGTAGGAGGCGCCGAGCACGAGGACCTGGACGAGCTTGTCGAACACGATCCGGTCGGGGATGCGTGGGTTGTGGCAGCCCAGCGGGTGGGTGTCGATGACCGGCGGGATCAGCGCTTGGAACTGGTCCCACAGGGGGTCAGTGATCCAAGATGGGACCGCGGGCACGGCGGATCCTGGGTAGCAGCGTTTTTCTCACAAATCACACTGGTAACAGCCCCCCGTGCCCGCTCCGCCGGACCGCCACGCCGTCACCTACCCGCGCGACCTCTAAGCTCCGGGCTCAGAAGTCCGCGTCGGGTACGGGCGCGGAACGCGCTATACATGCACGGGCAACCTGGTGCCTGCACGTCGCCTGCCGCCGAGTGCCGATGCTTGCGGCCGGGCACGGACCTTGCCCCGGAAGAGCCCCATGGCTTGCACTCTCGACCTGAGAGTGCTAACCATTGACTTAGCACTCTCGCCCCGAGAGTGACAGACTCTGGCAGCATCGGTGAGGTGCGCCGGCCGGCGGGACGTGACCGTCGCCCGGGCATCGGCCGTCGCGGGCACCGTGCCTGCCAGCCACGCCACGTATGCGGAGGACAACACACGCATGGCCAAGACCATCTCCTTCAATGAGGAGGCACGCCGCGGCCTGGAGCGGGGTATGAACACCCTCGCCGACGCGGTCAAGGTAACACTGGGCCCCAAGGGCCGTAACGTCGTGCTCGAGAAGAAGTGGGGCGCCCCCACGATCACCAACGATGGCGTGTCCATCGCCAAGGAGATCGAGCTCGAGGATCCGTACGAGAAGATCGGCGCCGAGCTGGTCAAGGAAGTCGCCAAGAAGACGGACGACGTCGCCGGCGACGGCACCACCACCGCCACTGTGCTGGCACAGGCGATGGTCCGTGAGGGCCTTCGCAACGTTGCCGCCGGGGCCAACCCGATGGCGCTCAAGCGCGGCATCGAGAAGGCCGTGGAGTCCGTGGCCGAGGAACTGCGGGAGGCCGCCAAGGAGGTCGAGACCAAGGATCAGATCGCGGCCACCGCCGGGATCTCCGCGGCCGACCCGGCCATCGGTGAACTCATCGCCGAGGCGATGGACAAGGTCGGCAAGGAAGGTGTCATCACCGTCGAGGAGTCCAACACCTTCGGGCTGGAGCTCGAGCTGACCGAGGGTATGCGCTTCGACAAGGGCTACATCTCCCCGTACTTCGTCACCGATTCGGAGCGGATGGAAGCAGTCCTGGACGATCCGTACCTGCTGTTCGTGGAGTCCAAGGTCTCCTCGATCAAGGACCTGCTGCCGGTCCTGGAGAAGGTGACCCAGACCGGAAAGCCATTGGTCATCATCTCCGAGGACGTCGACGGCGAGGCGCTGGCCACCCTGGTGGTCAACAAGATCCGCGGCATCTTCAAGTCCGTCGCGGTGAAGGCTCCCGGTTTCGGCGATCGCCGCAAGGCGATGCTGCAGGACATGGCCATCCTCACCGGCGGCCAGGTCATCTCCGAGACCGTCGGCCTCAAGCTGGAGAACGCCACCCTCGACCTGCTCGGGCAAGCCCGCAAGGTGGTGGTGACCAAGGACGAGACCACCATCGTCGAAGGCGCCGGCGACGCCGACCAGATCGCCGGCCGGGTCAACCAGATCCGTACCGAGATCGACAACTCCGACTCCGACTACGATCGCGAAAAGCTGCAGGAGCGGCTGGCCAAGCTGGCCGGTGGCGTGGCCGTGATCAAGGCCGGTGCCGCCACCGAGGTGGAACTCAAGGAGCGCAAGCACCGCATCGAGGATGCCGTGCGCAACGCGAAGGCAGCCGTGGAAGAGGGCATCGTCGCCGGCGGTGGCGTGGCCCTGGTCCAAGCAGCCAAGAAGTCCTTCGACGGGCTCGACCTGGCCGGCGACGAGGCGACCGGCGCCAACATCGTCAAGATCGCGCTGGAGGCCCCGTTGAAGCAGATCGCCGTCAACGCCGGCCTCGAGGGCGGCGTCGTGGCGGAGAAGGTCCGTGGCCTGGCCGATGGCGAAGGCCTGAACGCCGCCACCGGTGAGTACGTGGACATGCTCGACGCCGGCATCAACGACCCGGTGAAGGTCACCCGCTCGGCACTGCAGAACGCGGCCTCCATCGCGGCCTTGTTCCTCACCACCGAGGCCGTCATCGCCGACAAGCCGGAGAAGGCGGCCGCCGGCGCGGGCGCTGACCCCGGCATGGGTGGAATGGGCGGCATGGATTTCTGATCCACCCCCTTCTTCAGCAACGGGCCGTCACCTTCGGGTGGCGGCCCGTCCGGCTGGGAAGGTAGCGATCCGGGTCCCAAGTCCGGGGGATTCGTCCGCGGTGGCCGGGGGCCATCGGGGATCGGCTACTCTGCAGGCCGTGGACGTGTACTCCCACCTGGACGCCGTTCCCGCAGCCGAGCGACCCGACCTGTTGGGCGCCCCGGTCGCTGCCGCGATTTGCCGCACACCGTCGGCCGTGGTGTTCCGGATCGATCCTGGACTGGCCGATACCGCGGCCCTGTGCGAGCACTACGGTCTGCCGTTGAACGCCTCGGCCAACTGCGTCCTGGTCACCGGCAAACGCAGCGGGCAGGAACGGCACGTGGCCTGCCTGGCGCTGGCCACCACCCGGGTGGACGTCAACGGCCTGGTCCGCAAGAGATTGCAGGTCCGCAAGGCGTCGTTCAGCTCGAGGGACTTCGCCGTCACCGCCTCTGGCATGCAGTACGGCGCCATCACCCCGGTCGGGTTGCCGGCGGACTGGCCGATCTGGATCGACGATGCGGTGCCGGTCGCCGGTCGGGTCGTGATCGGGTCCGGGGTGCGCGAGTCCAAACTGATCGTCAACGCGGCCGCACTGGTTGCACTGCCCGGTGCCGAGGTGGTTCCTGGGCTGGCTCGCTGAGGCGGTCGGCCCTTCCTGCTGAGCGCCGCCAGAATCTGCGGCCACGCTCATCCATGAGCGTTCCCGCCGAGGCGATCGCGCCCCAGACCGTCACCGCCCCGATCACCGGTCCGCTCACCCCTGCCAGTCACAGTCCGGGCTGGAAGCCCACGATCCCGGCGATCAACAGCTGGCCCAGGACAGCGCTGATCACACCGACGGCGATCATCAGCACCAGCTGGGCCACACAGTCAACCACGTCATCGCCTCGCGTTCATGCCGACAGTGGGACTCAGCGTCATAGCCCGGGTGCGGTGACCCTGGACCGTCCGACGAGTGGTACATGCGGCGACGCACCGGGACGAATCCTTAGACCCGGAGCCGCACGTCTCCCCAGACATGCACTGTCCGTGGTGGTTTGCTGACGTGTGGTGCTTCACGATGGATGGCAGACCAGCAACGTGCAGTGAGAACGCCTGCCGCAGAAGGCGTCTGCTTATCTGGTGCATCATTGGCCCAGCACCCACTAGGGTGGCTTAGTACGAACCCCACTCTCCCGCAGGAGTTCCCCAATGCCCCTGAGCGAAACACTGCTGGCCGAGGGCCAGCGTGAGCAAACGGTCGACGCGTTCGTCGGCGTGGTCCGTGAGGAAGTCGAGTCCAAGAACGGTGTCGTCGGCGTCGCCATCCGGACCGCGTTCAAAGCAGTCACCAAGACCAACCCGGACCTGGTCGACCGTGCTGTGAGCGCCATGCTGCCCGACTTCGTGACCGCACTGGAGCCCTACTGGGAAGCCAAAGGTGAGCAGCCGTTCGCCACCTACATTCATTCCCGCAAGGACGAGGTGTCCGATGCGCTCCTGTCCGTGACCGACTCCCGGGCCAAGCGGCCGAAACACGCGCCATTGGCCAAGGTGTACAACTCGTTGCGGCCCAAGGCCAAGGATCAGGTCGAGGAGGCGCTGCCGCGGCTGGGAAGCACGGTGGAGGCGCTCGCGACCTGAGTGTGGCCAGGCCGCCTCGTCCGCGGCCGGCCTGCGTGACTGACCCAGACTCGCTCGATCAACTCACGCTCGGGTCGGGTGAGGCGTGGGTTAGGTCTCGTCACCGTCGACGCCGTCCCCCCGGCACCGGGATAGGCATACTCTGGACGCCTGGGCAGGCAGCGTCCGCCTGCCCAGCGCGTGCTCGGTCACGCTGCCGCGTGTTCCGTGGCCGGCTACGCGACGCCATGCTCAGGGAGGGGTCGTCGATGGCTCTCGAAAGCCGGTTTTCCGACGTTCTGGGAGCCACGGTTCACTGGACCGACTACGGCGGTCCGCCCGCGCCCGCTGCCGTGCTGGTGTGCGTGCACGGCCTGGGTGGTTGCGCGGCCAACTGGGACCTGTGGGGGCCACTCATGGCCCGCACCCACCGGGTGGTCGCCTTGGATCTGGTCGGGTTCGGCCTAACCGAAGCGGGGCAGCGGCAGGCCACCGTGGCCGCGAACACCGAGTTGCTCACCGAGTTCCTGCGGACGATCCACGCACGGACAGGGCATCTCGACGCCGATCTGCCCGTCCTGCTGGTCGGCAACTCGATGGGCGGGCTCATCGCCGCCAACGTGATCAGCACCGGGGGAGCGCGGCCGGCCGGGCTGGTGCTGGTCAACCCCGCCGCTCCGCACGTGGGCTACGGGTCGGCGCTGTTCCCGGTCTTCGGGCTGCCGTACGCCGGGGAGTTCCTCGGCCTGGCGCTGTACGGCACGCCGTTCGCCAGCGCGCTGGTGGCCCAGTACGCCACCATGCTGCGCAGCCCCGAACAAACCGCCAACGACCTGTTCTGGATGTGCGTGCAGAACCAGGACACGGTGACCCAGAGCCTGATCGACAAACACGCGGGCATCATCGCCCACCAGCGAGGCCGGCGCGGCATCAACCT
>PDSI01000018.1 GCA_002748415.1 Micrococcales bacterium
GCCGAGGAGGCCGGCATCAAGTCGGCCACGTTCAAGGTGTCCGCCCCGTACGCCTACGGGACGTTGTCGGTGGAGCAGGGCACGCATCGGCTGGTGCGGATCTCCCCGTTCGACAACCAGGGACGCCGGCAGACCTCGTTCGCCGGCGTCGAGGTGATGCCGGACGTGGAAGAGACCGACCACATCGACATCCCCGAGTCCGATCTGCGGGTGGACGTGTTCCGCAGTTCCGGCCCGGGCGGGCAGTCGGTGAACACCACCGACTCGGCGGTACGGCTGACCCACCTACCCACGGGGCTGGTGGTCTCCTGCCAGAACGAGAAGTCCCAGTTGCAGAACAAGGCCGCGGCGATGCGGGTGCTGCAGGCCAAGCTGCTGGAACGGGCCCGGCAGGAACGGCAGGCCGAGCTGGACGCGCTCAAAGGCACCGACTCCGGATCGTGGGGCAACCAGATGCGTTCCTACGTGCTGCACCCGTACCAGATGGTCAAGGACCTGCGCACCGAGCACGAGGTGGGCAACCCGGCGGCGGTCTTCGACGGTGACATCGACGCGTTCTTGGAGTCCGGCATCCGCTGGCGGCGGACCGCAGAACGGCAAAACGCCTGACTCGGTTGCCACAAACCGGGTTGATTTGCCGGGCTCGGGCGGGTTTGAGGCTTACCCTGGCGGAGTAAGAGTAAACCGTTCCCCAGCGATCAGGTGATGCACGCGTGATCTTGTTCGACGAGGTGACCAAGAGCTTCCCGAACACCTCCCGGCCCGCCGTGGACGCGGTCAGCCTCAACATCCAACGCGGCGAATTCGTGTTCCTGGTCGGGCCGTCCGGTTCCGGCAAGTCGACGATGCTGCGTTTGGTACTGCGCGAAGACACCGCCACCAGTGGCCGGGTCATGGTCGCCGGGCGGGACGTGGGCAAGCTGTCCTCGTGGAAGGTTCCGTACCTGCGCCGGCAGATGGGCGTGGTGTTCCAGGACTTCCGGCTGCTCACCAACAAGACCGTGTTCGAGAACGTCGCGTTCGCGTTGCAGGTGTTGGGCAAGTCCAACGCCGACACGGCCAGGGAGGCAACCCGTAGCCTGAAGATGGTGGGCTTGGACGGCAAAGAAGACCGGATGCCGCACGAGCTGTCCGGTGGTGAGCAGCAACGGGTCGCGGTCGCCCGGGCGGTGGTGAACCGGCCGGCGATCCTGCTGGCCGACGAGCCGACGGGCAACCTGGATCCGGGGTCGACGATGGGTGTGGTGCGGTTGCTGGAGCGCATCGGCCAGGCAGGGACCACCGTCGTCATGGCCACCCACAACGACGAGATCGTCAATACCCTGTGCAAACGGGTGGTGGAACTGGACGACGGGCGCGTCGTCCGCGACGAGCAAGGTGGGCAGTACTTCCCGGACGCGGACTCCCCGGCGGTGCCGGATTCGGCTCATGCTCGGGCGGGCTCGAAGCGGATCGAGGTGTCACGTCCAGCCGCGGAACCTGCGCCGGCCGAACCGGAGCCGACTGAGCCGCAGCCCGCTGAACCGCAGCCGGCCGAACGTGCCAGGACCGGGGCGAAGCCGGCTGCGGCCGGGGTGCCGGGACCTCCTCGCCCGATCGAGCCGGCCGGTAAGCGCACCGCGTGGTCTCGTCGTAAGCAGACCCAGCAGGGCACGGCAAAGCAGGCTGCGGCCAAGCAAACGCCCGCCCGGAAACCGGAAGGCCCCTCGGCATGAGAGCAAGATTCGTTCTCCGGGAGATCTGGGTTGCCCTACGTCGCAATCTGGGCATGGCCGTGTCGGTGTTGTTGGTGACGTTCGTCTCTTTGATGTTCGTCGGTGCAGCCGCCCTGCTTCAGATGCAGGTCTCGCAGATCAAGACGTACTGGTATGACCGGGTTCAGGTGTCGATCTTTCTGTGCACCGAATCCAGCGAACAGCCCAATTGCGGCGCCGGTGGGCAGGGTGTCACTGCGGAACAGAAACGTGCCATCGAAGCGGAGCTGACCAGCGGCCCGACGTCTCGTTATGTGGATGAGGTGTTCTACGAGTCCTCCGAGCAAGCCTACGCATTGTTCATCGAGCAGTTCGAGGGTTCCGCCGTTGAAGGAAACCTGACCCCGGAGCAGATGCCGGAGTCCTACCGGGTGAAGCTGAAAGACCCGGACCAGTACCTGGTGGTCAGCCAGGCGGTGCGGAACATGCAGGGGGTGGACCAGGTTCAGGATCAGTCCAGTTTGCTGAACCGGCTCTTCGGGCTACTGAACGGGTTGACCGCGATCGCCGTGGTTCTCGGTTTGGTGATGCTGGCGGCGGCGCTGCTGCTCATCGGCACCACGGTGCGGCTGATTGCCGCCAGCCGGCGGCGTGAGGTGGAGATCATGCGCCTGGTGGGGGCATCCAGGCTGCTCATCCAGTTGCCCTTTCTCCTTGAAGTAACGCTGATTTCGGTGCTGGGTGCCGTGCTGGCCAGCGGTATCCTCTGGGGCTTACTGCAATTCGGCGTGGACGGTTACTTAGCGCAACAATTGCGGGTCATTGATTACATTTCAGCCGACGCGATGGTGTTGGTCGCGCCAGGGCTGCTCGGGCTTGCTATTGTCATCGGCGTCGCCTCGTCGCTGGTGACCACGCACTGGCATTTGCGAGTGTGAGCCGGGAGGAGTAGCCCACCGTCATGGACCGCACACCATCGGGTAAAACGGCGACCCTGACTCGCCGGGGCGTGTTGTTCTTCGCGATGACCGCGACGTTGGCGGCATCGGTTCCTGTCCCGGTGCGCGCGGACAATCTCGATGAAGAGAAGAAGCGCGTCGACGATGCGGTCGACGTCATCCAGGAGCAGCTGGCCGGCACCTCCGCCGAGTTGCAGCGCAGCTACCAGCAACTGGCCGCCGCGCAGCAGGAGCTGTCCGTAGCGCAGGGCAAGCTAGCGGCGGCGCAGGCGAAAGAAGCCGAAGCAGCCCGCAAGGACGCCGAACTGGCCACCAGGCTGAAGGCTGCCGAGCGGGCCGAAGCCGACGCCCAGGCCGAGCTGGCCGAGGGACAACGCGCCATCGAAGAGACCGAGGAGGCGATGGGCGAGTTCGCCGCCCGCGTCTACCGGGACAGCGGGATATCCCCGCAGCTGACCCTGTTGCTGGGCTCGAAGAGTCCCGACGATTTCGCCAACCGCAGCGCGATGGTCGACTACGTCCTGCGCCAGCAGGGCGGCTCGATGCGCCGGCTGGAGGAGCAGCGGGCCGGGATGGCCACGGTCCAGGACCGGCTGGTCAGCGTGCGCGAACAGATCACCGAGCTGAAACGGCTGGCCGCGGAGAACCTGGAGCGGGCCAAAGCGGCTCGGGCCGAGGCGGCCCGCCAAGAACAGGCAGTGCAGCGCGCCGTCGATGCGCGCAAGGCCGCGGCCGCGAAGATCCAGAGCCGCAAGTCCGAGGAAGACGCGCGGCTGGCCGAACTGCAGTCCGAGCAGAACAAGCTGGCCGCCGAGCTGCGCCGCCGCGCCGAGAAGGCGCGTCCTCGCAAGGGCGGCAGCCCGGGGCGGACAGGCCCTACCGGTGGCCTGCTGAACAACCCGGTGCCGGGTTCGCCGATGACATCGCGGTTCGGCATGCGCATGCACCCGATCTACCACTATCCGCGCATGCACTCCGGGCTGGACTTCGGTGCCGGCTGCGGCACCCCGGTGTATGCGGCCGAAGCGGGCCAAGTCATCCGGGCGTCCACCGCCGGCGGATACGGCAAGCAGGTCGTCGTCGACCACGGCTGGGTCAACGGCGCCGGCCTGGCGACGTCCTACAGCCACCTGTCCCGGTTCGCCGTGCGGGGCGGGTCGGTCAAGCGAGGGCAACTGATCGCCTACGTGGGTTCCACCGGCGCCTCCACCGGGTGCCACCTGCACTTCGAGGTGCGGGTGAACGGCACCGCGGTCGATCCCCTCGGTTACCTGTGATCCGCGGTGAAACGGCCCAGCCCGTCATCGGTTCCGGCCGTGAGTGAGCCGAGCATGCGGATCATGTCGAGCGCAGCAGGCGGCTAGCGGCGGTGTTGAGCACGCTGGAAACCCACCGGGTCGGCGAGGTGCCGGTACGGGTGCGCCGTCCGCGGTGGCGCAGGCCCCGCGGGATCGTCCTGTGGCTGCCGTATCTGACCGGCACCGCGGTGGACATGGACGACGCGTTGTCCCGGGCGGCAAGGGCCGGGTTTATCGGCGTCAGCCTTGATCCGCGGCGCCACGGCGCGCGAGCCGATGCGACCAGGGACGATCTGCACCGGGAGGTGATGGGCGCCTTCCGGCGCACCATGTGGCCCATCCTCGGCGGCACCGCCGAGGATGCGCGTGACGTGATCACCTGGGCCACAGGTCGTTTCGGTGTCAGTGGCCCAGTGTATGCGGGTGGGCTGTCGATGGGCGGGGACATCGCGGTCGCGCTCGCCGGCATCGACCCGCGGGTGCAACGGGTGGTCTCGCTCGGGTCCACCCCGGACTGGACCCGGCCCGGGATGACCGTGGACGGTGACCCTGCTCGGCCCATCGACCAGGGTGAACCGGACCAGGCGGCGCAGGCCTACTACGACGCCGTCGACCCGATCACGCACCCCGCCGCGTTCGATCGCCAGGTCGAGATCCGGTTCCACGTGGGCGAGCGCGACACTCACGTCCCGGCCGAGGCGGCTCAACGTTTCGCTGCGCTGCTGGCCGGTTCCCGGGCACATGTCGAAGTCCGCCCCGTTGTGGGCTTCGATCACGCGAGCGTGGTCGGGGACCGGCGAATCCGCCGGGACGCTATCGCGTGGCTGGTGCGGGGAGGCTCAAGGGCGTCTCGGAGCTGAGGGTGCTCGCCGCGTAGGGGCCAGGGCACAGACCCGGACACCGAAGGGGGCGGTCAGCAGTTCCACGGCGGCAGTGATCCGGGGTGCCCGGCTGCTGATCGCTGCGGGCGCCTGAACCTACCGTGGCCATCGCGCAGCGTGGGACGATTCGGCCATGGCGATCAAGGCTGCGGATGTGGCGAAGGTTGCTCTGGCTGCGGGCAAGTTGGTGGCTGGGATGACCGGTCACGGTGCTGGGTGGGCCCATGTCGATGCCGCGGTTTCGGTGGGAAAGGCAGTCAAGGGGCTGCATGGCAAGAAGTCCCCGTCCCGCAGTCCCGGGCAGCGGTTGGTGGATGAGGTAGCCGACGCGGTGACCGCGGCCGTGAACGGCTCGGAGTGGGCGGATCTGAACCCGGATCAGGTGGACACGGTGGGGCGCGCGGTCGCGCGCGCTCTGCAGGATGCCGATGTGGATGATGCGTTGGTGGTTGCCGCCCGCGACGGCGCCGATGCCCTGTTAGCCCAGGTCAGCAACTTGGCCACGACCCGGTCCACGCGGGCCAGCCTGGCTGATCCGGTCACGTTGGAGCCGTTGTTCGATCTGATGCTGCGGACCGTGGTCCACACGGTCGCCCCCAGGGTGCTGTCGGAACCGGGGTTCCTGGCCGCCGTCGCCAGGCAGACACTGCGCGACAGCGCGGCCACCAAGGATGCGCTGGGCTCCTTGGTGGATACCCAGGTGGCGACCGCGGACCCGCAGGATTTGGTGGCTTACCTGCAGGCCAGGGTGGAGGACTGGGACCGCTCCGTCCTGCAATTGGGGCCACGGTCGCCGTCCGAGGTCGAGCGCAGGCTCACCGTCCAGCACGGCACCGGCACGAAGACCGAGACGTGGAGGGAAGTAGCGGCGCTCGAGGGGGCGCGCCGGGTGGTCGTGCTCGGTGGCCCGGGGGCCGGCAAATCGTGGCTGGCGCAACGGTACGCCCGCAGGGCTGCCCGGACGGCTTTGCGGCAGCTTGCCGGCGGAATCGATCCGTCCATGGTGGAGATGCCGATCTTCACCACCTGGGACACCTGGGTCCACGCCGTCGGCAGCCGGCCGACTCTGGAATCACTGGTGGACGCCTCGTTCGCCTCCGGTCTGGGGCGCACCGACCTCGGCGACGACCGTAACCAGCGGTTGCGACGCGGATTCCTCCGCCCAGCGTGTCGTCTCTTGGCGGTGGTCGATTCGTTGGACGAGGCATCCACCCAGGCCCGGCAGGACCAACGCTGGCACGAGTTGCAGCACCTGCCCCGACGATGCCGGTTGGTGATCACCTCTCGACCCGCCGCCTGGCATGACACTCACCCCAGCACCGCCGAAACCGACTCGTCGACCCGCATCGTTGCGATCGAGGACTTCACCGCCCAGGACGTACGCGAGGTGGTCCAGGCCTGGTTCACCGATACCCCTGACCTTGCCACCGGCCTGCTGGGGCAGCGGGACCGCCGGGACGATCTGCGACGCAACGCCCGGGTGCCTTTGCTGTTGACGTTCTACTGCCTACTCACCGAGGACCAGGACAATCCGGACCACCAGCTGCCCACTCAACGCCATGAACTGTACGACCAGATCACCAACCTGCTGCTGACCGCGCCACGGCGCCCCACCGGTCCCAACCGAGGACTCAACATCGCCGCCTGTAAACAGGCTCTGGGGGAGTGGGCCTTCGATGCGGTCGTCTGCAAGCAGTGGACTGACCCGGTCACCGGTCTCGGCGCGTGGGGTGAGTTGTTCACCCACCCCAGTGGTCATCCTCGCTCGCGAGCGAGGAACAGGACGCGGTGGAGCATGTCGCGCCGACGGTGGCGACCAACGATGCGCGGTGGCACACGACCCGCCGGTTCGTGCACTGCACCCTGCTGGAACACCACGCCGCCCAACACTTCGCCACACTGCCCACTGGCCAAGCCGTGAACCTGCTGGCGCCGCACCTGTGGTTCGACCCGGATTGGCAGGTGACCGTCCCTGAAGCCATTGCTGCCCACAACCGGCACCATCGCGACGGCGCCCTGCTGCGCACCATTGATGCCCTCACCTCTGGCCACCCCACGGACCCGGCCCACGACAGGGACCGGGAAATCCTGGAGGGCGTCCTGCTGGATATGGCCACCGCCTCGTGTCCCGAGGAGTGGCCCACGGACGTCGGCACACTGTTACCCCAGCTCCGCGTCGCCCACGCTGTTTCCGGCCCGCGACGAGTCACCGCGTCAGCCCACTGGACCGACTCCAACCAGCTTGTTGTGGATGCGGTGTTGGATGCTCTGCCGACCGCCGATCATCCGTTGCTGGTCAGGGGTCTGGGTGGGGTGGTGGTGGACCTGGGTGCGTCGTTGCGGCAGCGTGAGCAGGCGCTGGGTGTGGCACTGAACGCCCTGCCGGCCGCCGACCAGAACGTGGCCGGGGATCTGGCTTGGCTAGTGCGGCGGTGCGCTACTGCCGAGCAATGGCTAGCGTGGATCGGCCCCGACCAACGCCCGGATCTCTGAGGCCGCTGCGATGCGTCTGGGCAACGCCCCCGGGCTGTGGAGGCATCAGTTGTAGGTCGGTGGCGGCCCTGTCGGGCCGCGGCACCACGTGGTCGCGGGTGACCGGTTCTGACTCACCCGCACCGAGCAATCACCGGGGCGACGGTTTCGTGCGGTCGGCGTCCCTCGGCGCCCGCCCGCCGCGACGAAGGTGTGCCAGACCCTCGATCATGAGATCCAGTCCGAGCTCGAAGTCGTCGCCGAAGCGGTAAGCCTCCCCGATGACGCCGGTGATCACCGCCTCCAGGTTCGGGTACGCGGGCAGCGTTGCTTCCGGCGCGCCGCGCGTGTCGTGCGGGTGAGCGGCAGAGCCCGACCGGTGCGCTCGGACCACGTCGATGATCGGCCCCGGATCGGTGGGAAGGTGGACCTCCTGTAGGACGAACCCGTACACATAGGCGTCCAGAAAGGCGAGTGACTGCACAGCGGTACGGGGGCTGAAGCCGTGACCGAGCAGGAATCCGATGACGTGGTCCTGATGTGCCAACGCCACCGGGCCCGGGTGGGTGCGAGCCTCGATGAGGCCGATGGCCCAGGGATGCCGACGCAAGACGGCGCGCTGGGAGAGCGAACGCTCACGCAGGCCGGCTCGCCAGCCGCCGGCCGGACCTGCGATCTCCCCGAAGACTGCGTCGACCAGCGCGTCGAGGAGGGCTTCCTTGCCGGCCACGTGGTGATAGACCGCCATCCCCTCGACACCCAAGCGACGGCCGAGCGCTCGCATCGTCAGGCCGGCGAGGCCCTCCTCATCGGCAAGCGCCTTCGCCTCATCGACGATGCGCTGCGCCGTGAGCGAGCCACGTGGTCGGGGTCGTCCCTCAATCAACCCTGAATTCCTCCCCGTGAGGTGGCGCACTTTACAACGTATCACTACAGTATCTTTACATCGTAAACGCCCTAACCGTCAGGAGCATGAATGCCACACGACAAACCCGGCCACCCACCCGTGGCCAGTGTCCATGGGACGATGGACGCCGCTCATCCACGGGTAGTGCTGTCGAGCCTGTGGGCGACGATGCTGTTCGTCTTCGCCTATGTCGACATCTTCGCCTTCTGGCGCGCGGACGTCATCCGGGGCTCCTTGGCCGGGACTGTCCCGGTGTCCGGTTTCACGATCGATCAACGCTTCCTGGTCCTGACCACGCTCTACGTCCTCGTGCCCAGCCTGATGGTCGCCGGGTCCACGATGCTGCCCTGGCGCATCCTGCGTCCCCTGACCATGGGACTCGCAGTGTTGTATGCCGCCACCATCGCCGCGGCCGCGGTCGGTGACCCCTGGGCCTACTACCTGATCGGCAGCGTGGTGGAAGTCGCTCTCTTGGCCCTCATCGGTTTCCGGGCCTGGCGCCACCGCACCGCTGACCGGCCGGCCTGAGCAGCGGCCGGTGCATGACTGCGCTGCCGCACCACATCGCTTGGGCGGTTCGCTGCCTCGGTAGGTACTCTGGTTCGTCGCCGCAACCCGCTCAAGCCCCACCCGGCCCAGGAAGAAGTGAACGTCGTGCCCAAGGAACAAGGCCGCCGGCCGATTGCGTCCAATCGCAAGGCCAGGTACGACTATCACATCCTCGACACGGTCGAGGCGGGTCTGGTGCTGACCGGGACCGAGGTCAAGTCGCTGCGCGCCGGGCGGGCCGTCATCGGCGACGGGTACATCCACCTGGCCGACGGTGAGGCGTGGCTGGAGAACGTGCACATCCCGGAGTACGACGGCGGAACGTGGACCAACCACGCCCCGCGACGGCGCCGCAAGCTGCTGATGCACAAATCCGAGATCCTCAAGTGGCAGTCCAAGATCAAGGAATCCGGGCTGACCATCGTGCCGCTGCAGATGTACTTCTCCGACGGGCGGGCCAAGATCGAGATCGGCCTGGCCCGTGGCAAGAAGGAGTACGACAAGCGGCACGCCCTGCGGGAGAAACAGGACAAACGCGAAGCCGAACGGGCGATGTCGCTGCGCCGGATGCGCTGACCGGACAATACGAGCCCTGTGGTGCCGCCGCGGCGGCGCGGATCGGTTGGTGCGGACCCTTGTGGGTGCTGCGCTGGCTGCCGATGCCGGTCAATGCGGACCCTATGGCGCTGTTGGGGTACGTCGGGTAGCGGCGTGCCGGCGCCTTACGTCTCCTTACGGCGCCATAGGGGTCGATGTGGGTGGTGCGGGCGGAATGCCGACGGGAGAGGTCGGGTCGTTCGGGAGTTGGTGCGGGGAACCGGGCTCAGGAGTGGGTGGAGTGTGGCCGGTTTGGGCGCAGCTGCAAGGAGCAGAGCCGAGTGGTGGGGATGGGTGGCCGACCTGGGCGAGGCCGATCGGGCCGGCGCGGACAACGGCCGGTCGTGTCACCTGCGTCTCAGATTGAGCTCTTCGGACGATGAGGACTGGACGACGGGCTCGATTCCGCGTATTCTAGAATGCTCGCCTAGTGAGGGGACCACTGAGCGACGATGCATCTGAATCCAGATGCATCGCCAGCCCAGTGGCGGCCACATTGGCACTGCACGAAAGCTCGAGTTGGCTGCAATGCAAGCCGAATAACTTATGAGCTGAACAACTCAACAGGGTCTTATCACCCATAGGTGCCTGATCCGCCACCAGCTGGTCAGGCACCGCACGGGGGTGACTGGTTTCGACGTTGGATGTCGAACCAGGGGAAGCGGGTCGAGGATGCGGGGTTATCTCGTTAACGCCCTCCGCAAACCATAGGTGCCGAATCCAAGCGCACCGACTTCGCCCTCGCCGCCTGAGCGAGCCCGAAGTCCGTCAGCCCGGAAGTGCTCCTGATCCGGTAGCTGGCGCCATCTAAGGAGCCACTGCTCTACGCCGTCGTCGGTGCGGCGTAGGGGACTCTCAGCCGACTGAGTCCGGCAGCGACGTTGCTCGCGAGAGCGCTGGGACTGAGAAACCATCACAGCGAGCTGCACCCGGAGAAGCCCTGGGGGAACGACGACGGACGCGGGTTCAATTCCCGCCACCTCCACTGTTGCCCACCCTGCGCAGCGAAGACCACCAGAGGTCGACGGTGCGCAGGGTGGGCGCGTCTTATGAGTCGGCCGGTGTCCGGGCGGGCAGGTAACCTTCCCAGGTGCCTGATCGACCCGGCCGCCCGGAACCACCCACCCACACCCGGCCGGTCTGGTTCGCGCTGAGCCTGCTCGCCCAGGCGCTGGCCCTGTACTGGCCGTTGTCGATGGGCACCTCCGTGGGCGTCCCACTGGCGGACAAAGTGGTACACCTGGTGATCTTCGCCGTGCCCGCCTATCTCGGCCTGCGCTGGGCCACCACTCGCGCACCGGTGTCCCGCGCGACGCCGTCCCGGTGGCTGGCCACCGCCGTCGTCCTCGGGCTGCTGCTGCACGCCGGCCTCAGCGAGGTCATCCAAGGGGCCCTTCTGACCCGTGAGCAGTCAGCGGCCGATGCATTCGCCGACATCCTGGGCATCGCGCTCGGAGTCGCCGCCGCCCGGCTCACCATTCCGAGCGGAAACGACCATCGGTAGCGGGTAGGCTGCGGCGGTGAGCATGGCGGGACAGTTGTTGGTCGCCAGCCCAGCGCTGCGTCACCCCACCTTCCACCGCACCGTGATCCTGCTGCTGGACGACGACGAGGAATCCGGTTCCATCGGGGTGGTGGTCAACCGCCCGATGCCCGTCGATGTCGATGTCGTCCTGCCGCAGTGGCAGCCTTACCTGTCCGCACCGGGACGCCTGTACAAGGGTGGCCCGGTGGCCGAGGACTCCGCACTGGGAGTGGCCGTCGTGCCAGGCCATGCTCAGGCTCTTCCCGGTGTGCGTCGGTTGATCGGCGCGTTCGGCTTGGTTGACCTGGACGGTGCCCCCGGCGAGCTCGCGGGACATCTGTCCGGACTGCGGATTTTCGCCGGGTACGCCGGCTGGGGACCGGGCCAGTTGCGCGACGAACTGAAGGAGGACTCCTGGTTCCTGGTAGCCAGCGAGCCCGGCGACTGCTACACCGATACGCCGGAGACGCTGTGGGCCGATGTGCTGCGCCGCCAGGGTGGAGACCTGGCGCTGGTGGCATCCTTCCCCACCGACCCGGAACTGAACTGACCTAGGTGTCCCTCTTGCCGGGCCGCTGCGGCAGGGTGGTGACCTGCCGGTCTGCCGCCGGAGCTGGGGACTGATCTCGCAGGCAGCCGTGCGTGACGGTGCGTCGCGCTTGTTCGGTCCCGGCGGCAGCGGAGGCCGCAACCGCAGAGACGCCGCAACGATCACCCGGTCCACCGAGCCGGCCGGCGCCCAGCCAGGTGCTGTGGTGGGTGCGCCGCGAACCTATTGGGCTGCGGCAATACGCAGATGCACCATTGAACACACCTTGAGAATGTCGGTCATGATGAACATCAGCCTTGTCGGCAAAGGAAGGCCGTTATGCATTCCCTGATAGAGGGGTGCCGACTCCAGAACGTGTAGCCTGCTGTCCCAGGTCTCGATGGTTCGTGCTGACTTTAGTGCCCAGCCCTCATTCAAAGACATATCCATTCCGGACTTCTTGAGCACCTGTTTCTTGCCGACCCTCAGTCCCAGTGGAGAGAGAACGTCGAAGTACAGCTCGCACTCGTCGAAGGTGTCTGCGAGCCGGGTGAAGAACTCTCGTATCTTCTGCTCGTCGAAGTAGTAGAACACTCCTCCCGCCAGAAAGAGCAGCCCCTTGTCCGCGGTGATGTCCGCAAGCCATGCAGTGTCCAAGAAAGAGGACGCTATGCTTTGATGTCGCTCACTGTCTTCGATGAGCTTGGCCCTGAGTGCGATCACGTCCGGCAGATCAAGCTCGTAAAACATGATCTTGCCGTTGTCGATACGGCTGAAGGTAGTGTCGAGGCCGCAGCCGATATTGACGATGGATGCTTCAGGGTGGCGCCGGATAAAGTCCCGCGCCAGTCTGTCCGTGTGCAGGCACCTGGCTACCCAGCCGTGCTGTGACATGGCCTGTGTCTTTTCGATGGTTGAAAAATCGTAGTCGACACGGTCAAGGATCTCCACAGCCTTGTTGTCAACGAGTCGCGGTTCGGCTCGCCGTGTTTCATCGGCCCTTCCCCAAAGGGGCAGTAACAGGGTCTCTTCTACGGTGCCGGTTTTCACTGCGATCTTTGGTGACATTTCCTCTTTTTCCGGCTCTCCTGGACGTGGGTTGACGGCAGTGTGGTGAGGAGACAGCTGGTGTTCGGGGTGCGGGGTGCTGACGCCTTGAGCTGGGAAGAACTACGCGTATGCGTCCACGATAGTGGGTCGGGTGCGATGCCTGGAGGGGTGTGCGTCCGGGTCCCGCAGGGACCGGTTCCACTCGCAGGTGGCGCTGGGCTTCCCGGTGCTGTTGAACGGCTCCTCGCAGTTGTGGGCGTCGCCGGGCACGGAAACCGCCATCCCCGAACAGGCCCTTGGGGATGTGACGGTCAACCGGTTGCGGAGACCGAGGATCGACCGAACCGCAGCTGAGCCGGTGATGCACCGGGACCCCGGTGTGCGCCGTACCATGGCGGGATGAGCGAACCCGGTAGCCCCAGCGAGCCCCTGGACCCGATGCGCAGCCCCGCCCAGGGCGGGACCGCCACCTTGGAAAGGGAAACCGTCGCCCAGGAAGCCGAGCCGGGCGATCACGAACGGTTCGCCCACTATGTGCAGAAGAACAAGATCATGGAGTCCGCGCTGTCCGGTGAGCCGGTCATCGCACTGTGCGGCAAGGTCTGGGTTCCCGGGCGCGACCCGAAGAGGTTCCCGGTCTGCCCCACCTGCAAGGAGATCTACCAGAGCCTGCAACCGGGTTCGGACGACTCCGGCAAGGAATGAACGACCCGTCAGAGACACCGGCCGGCATCGCCCCGGGCCATCTCGAGCAGCCGCCGGACACCTCGGCGGCGCAGGCCGCGTGCGCCTACAGTGACCAGCCGCCCCCGCAACCAATCGGCAGCCAGCGGCTGATCCTGGCCGGCATCCTCTCGCTGATGACGGTGGTCGCCTTCGAGGCGTTCGCGGTGGCATCGGCAATGCCGGTGGTTGCCCGCGACCTCGGTGCCGGGCCGAACTACTCGCTGGCGTTCTCCGTCTTCCTGACCGCCAGCCTGTTCGGCACCGTGCTCGGCGGCGGGTGGGGAGATGCAGCCGGGCCTCGCTGGCCGGTCGTGGTGGGACAGCTGTGGCTGTGCGGGGGCCTCATCGTGTGCGGGTCGGCGACCAACCTGCCGGTGTTCCTGACCGGCCGGGTGATCTCCGGGCTCGGCGGCGGGCTGATGGTGGTCGGCCTGTTCCTGATGATCTCGCTGACGTTCGGGCCGGCGCAGCGGCCGAAGGTGTTCGCCCTGTTGTCCGCCGCATGGGTGCTGCCGTCCCTAGCCGGGCCGGTGGCGGCCGGATGGCTGGCCGAGCACCTCAGCTGGCGGCTGGTCTTCCTGGCGATCGTGCCGATCGGCGCCGTGGCCATGGCCATGCTGTGGGTCCCCCTGTGCCGTCTGCCGCAACAGGTCGACCGCAGCGGTCCCAGCCGCGCGGAGCACCGCCGACGCCTGTCCGCCGGTGCGGTCCTGGCGCTCGGTGCCGGCCTCGCCCAGGTCACCGCGCAGCGGCTGAGCCCACAGGAGAGCACCGGCGCGGCCGCCGTCACCGGGGTGGCGTGGGTGCTGACCGCTGCCGGCGTGGTCGCCGTGTTCTGGTCGTTGCCTGCCCTGATGCCTCCCGGGACGTTGCGGCTGGCCCGGGGGCTGCCCGCCGTCGTGGTCACGCGCGGCGCGTTCACCGGCGCGTTCTTCGCGGGTGAGGCTTTCCTGCCGCTGGCGCTGACCTCCGAACGTGGCTTCTCCGCCACCCAAGCCGGGATGGTGCTGACGGTCAGTGCGCTGCTGTGGGCGGTCGGCGCCTCGATTCAAGGCCGCGTCGGTGCATCCGCCGGGCGGATCGTGATCGGTGCCGGGGGCCTGTGCGTGGCGGTGATGCTGATGCTGGCGGCGGCGGTGTTCGCCTTCGATGCTCCCAGCTGGTTGATGCCCGGCGTCTGGGCGCTGGGTGGCCTCGGCATGGGCCTGTCGCACTCCGCCCTCAGCGTGGCCACACTGGAACTTGCCGAATCGGACCAGCACGGTCGCGCCGCATCGGCCCTGCAGATCATGGACGGACTGGGGCCAGTGGCCGCCATCGGCGTCACTGGTGCCGTCTACGCGTGGCTGCACGGCGCCGGCAACGGCTCCAGCGTGTTCGCGGGGATGTGGGCCGCCCTGGCACTGCTGGCCGCGGCCGCGTCCGGGTTCGCCGTCCGGCGGATCGCGCTACCACAGACTCAGCCGGAGCAGCCCGCCTGATCGTCTTCCGGCACACCGCACCGGACACGGCGGCCCGGCCGTCACGGGGCATCTGCCTACGACGATGCGGCGTCCGGGCCTACGTCGCGCGGGCCGGGCGAGTAGGTCTCGGCCGCGGTGTCGTCGTCGAGCGGGTCCGCGCCCACCGGTGCCCCCGGATCGGGCACCGCGTCCTGGTCGTCGAGTACCGCGTCCTGGTCGTCGAGTACCGCGTCCTGGTCGTCGGGGGACGCCTCATGAGAGACGGCGTCGGGAGGAAGGGCGTCGAGGGAAACCGCGTCATCGGACACCGGGTCGCCGGGTGCAGGTTCCGCATCGGCGCCGGTCTGCGGCCGGTCCGGCTCGGCACTACGGAGCCGTTCCTCGTCCTGCGTTTGGTCACTGTCCGGGCCCGGCTGATGCGCCGGCGCCTCATGCGGGCTTTCGGTCGGCCACAGTTCCGGGCCCGGCTGCGGGTCGGGGATGCGGTCCCGGAACAACAGCGGCCCGACGACCATCCACACCACGCCCAGGCCCAGGGACAGTTTGCCCGCCGTGGTCGCGATGCTGAGCGCCCCGAGCACGAATGCGGCGACACCGAGAGCGAACCACAGCACCGTGGCCTGCGTCCGGCGAGTGTTGCGGACCGCGTTGGCCTCGAAGTCGAAGTGCGGCGTCTGCTCGGCCACCAGCACATCCATCACCTCCAGCGCGGAGTCATCGACCGCAATGGTGTACCGGCGACCGGTCATTTCGTCCCGGTAGGTCCACGTCAGGTCGTTGGCCTCGGTGGCCCGGGCGTCCGCCACTTGGTCAGCTGCCACCGGTATCGGAATCCACAGGTGTTCTCGGTCCGGTTGTGCGGGAAGGAAAGTCAAATCCTCAGGCATCCTGACCAAGAAGCCGTCCTCGAGATGACGGCGCGGATCCCCGCTGGCGGCGGTCTGACCCCCCAGGGCTCGTACCGACCCTTGCCCGGCGGCGATGTGCTCTTGCCCAGATTGTTCCCGAATGGCGATCCGGTGCAGCACCGGCAGAACGGCCAGCACGATGGTCAAGACCACGGCGCTGATCTCCATGGGCCACACTGTAGGCTGAGATCTGAGCGTTTTGGCAACCGTTAGTTCTGCGATTTCGCGACTCTCTGCCGACCGCCCCCGCGATTGATGAGCGATCAGCAAGGAATGTGATTACGCATCGCTGTCGAAATGCGCCGACTACAGCGCGCGCCGCTACTGGCCGCTACCGAGGCAGGCGAACGCGCAGGCAGTGGCCATGAGTCCGGGTTCACCAGAATCCCAGGCCTGGCCAAGCGCGCGGCGGAGCGCCGAACTGGCCGCGTGGCCGGCGATCAGTCCCTGGTGGTAGGCCGTCATCACCGGGGCGGTGTCGGCGTCCGGGATGGCAACCACCGGCGCGATCAGCGTGCGGGTGCCCCGGTTCAACAGCGCGGCGGTCAACCCGAGGATTTCCTGGCCTCCGATCACCTGTGTCCGGGCGGTTTCGCAGGAGGCGAGCACCACGTGGTCCGGTGCCTCGGCCAGCCGTTCGATGTCGTAGACGGTGAACGGGCCGTCATACAGCTGGAAGGAGGAGAAGAGCGGCTGATCGGTGCGCAACCGCCCGTGGGCGGCGATGTGCGCCACGGCCGCTCCGTCCAGCAGTTCGGCCACCGCAGGTGCCGACGCCCGGGCGCTGGTCAGTAGCCGGGCGCCCGGATACAGGGCAGCCACCGCTTCCGCCTCGCCTTCGGCTCCGGGCAGGCCGGGCCCGGCGACGACTGCGTAGCCGCCGTTCGCCGGCTCGGGCCGGCCGCTGGCGGCGTGCCACAGCGTTGCCGACGGGGCGAGGGTCACTTCCCGCTCGCGCAGCGTGGGCAGGACGAACCACGGAAGGCTCTGGAACCGTACCGGCGGCACCAGCACCACGTGACGCTCCTCCAGGTAAGGCTTCAACGGTTGCAGGAGCACGGCGTCCACGGTGCGGCCGTGGCGGTCGACGACGCTGAGTGCGGCGGAGGTGCTCGCCGCGGGTGCGTCGGCTCGCGCCATCCGGGTCAGCGCGAACGGAAGGTGCTTGGCCGGATGCAGGATCCGCTCGGTGGGTCCCAGTTCGTGCATCCTCCACCGGCCCGCTACGGCGGTGACGGCGTACAGGAGCCCTTCGTGTTCGATGAGTTCCACCAGCGCGTCCTCGCCCAGCCGTTCCGTCACCTCGCCCGGCCGGGGAACGGGAGTGGCACCCGCCCGGCCGGGCGAGCGCCGCACGTGATCGCGGATCATCATTTCGACCTCCTGCTGGTGTGCCAGCAGGTCAGTGGTGGGCTTGCCTTCGTCGCGGGCCTGGTCGATCTCGACCACCGTGGCGCGCAGGTCCTCCAGGTACCAGCCGAGGGTCTCGTCGTCGGGTGGCCGCACCGGTCTCAGCGCCAACGCGGTGGCCCTGCCCCGTTCGGCCCACCGGTGCACGGCCGTTGCGTTGCGGTCGGACAGCGACATCGTCAACCCGTGCCGGGCGATGGCGCCCCGGTGCACCGACACCCGAGCCCGTAGTTCGCTGGCCCCGATGGCGGCCCGGTGGTTCTCCAGCACGCGCAGCCCCGCTTCCAGAGCGAGGTAGGCGGCGCGGCGTCGACCGTCCGCCTCGCGGGCCAGCGCTTCCGCCAGCCAGGCCGTCGCCCTGGCGTCGGCGGGGCCGTCGTGACGGGCCTGCGCTGCCTTCTCCAGATCGGTCTTGGCCTGCTCGGGTTTGCCCCGGTGCAGTTCGATCCGCCCGGCGGCCAGCCGTGCCTCGACGGCGGGTACCGGCCAGCCGGTCTGCTCCAACTGTCGCGCGATCTCCCGGGCCCGGTGTGCGCTGGCTGCTCGCGATCCTTGTGCTCGCAGCGCTTGGAAGCGGGCGTAGCGTGCCAGCGGGAGTATCTGGGTGCGGCCCATCCGCTTGAACGAACGTTCAGCCTTGGCTGCGCTCTTGGCCGCATCCTGGTAGTCGCCTTGCAGCGCAGCGATGGTCGAGCTGAGCAGCTGTGCCTCCGGAAAGCTGACCCACCGCCGTTGTTTGGTGGCGGCGCGAGTGGCTCGATCGGCGTCCGCCTTGGCCTCTTGCAGCAGCCGCACCGATAGGAGGAGCCGGGCTCGGTCGAGGTACAACGTCGGTTCGTCCAAGACGTGTGGTTCCCAGAGTTCCTCGGCCCGGTGGAATCGATGCAATGCCTGCGGGACGTCACCACGAGTGGCCAAGAGGTCGGCCAGGTTCTGCTCGACCATGGCAGCGACCAGGCTGAAACCGTTCGCATCGGCCAGTTCCGCCGCCAGGAGGAGTCCGTCTTCGGCTTCCCCGAAGGACCGTTTGGCCACCAGGATGATGCTGCGGTTGGACAGCGCCTGAATCCGGTCCACCGAGTCCATCTCCTCGCCGGTGTTCGCCAAGGCATCGTCCAAGGCCGACAGGGCTTCGTCGGGCTTGTCCAGCTGCATGAGAATGGCGGCGCGCTGGATCTTGGCCTTGATCTGGTGTGTTCCTTCGAGGTCCGCCAGCGCTGCGTCGATGGTTGCCAGCGCATCGGCCGTTCTGCCACGCAGGCTGAGTGCCGAGGCCAGGCTCATCCTGGCCCGGCCGCGTAGCCATGTCCAGGTGATGTCATGGGCCAGGAACGACGCGCCCCGCAACTGGGTGACGGCGCCGTCGATGCGGCCCAATTGCAGGTAGCTGACCCCGGCTACCAGGCGGGCTGCGGCAAGTTCGGCCTTGTTTTCGTCGGCCGCCGCTGCCCGGATGCGGCGGATTGCCTTGGGCAGTGCGGTGCTGGGCTGTGAGATGGTCTCTCGTAGAGCCTCCTCGGTGAGAGTGCGGGCCTGGGCATAGTCGTCGGTCAACAGCGCCTCGCTTTCAGCGCACGGCACCCGTATGCGACGGCAAGGCCACGATGTCGTCGGCCTCGTGATGCCTGGCTGCTGTGTGCATCGGGGCTGCTCCTCCTGAATTGTGAGCCTAATGGGTCAGGGGGTTGATGAGCTCCGGCGTCACGCTCTCGGCTGCGGACTGGACGGACCCGAAACGGGCGCAGAGACATCAACCCCACGTCGGTCATAGCGCTCATGTTTGTACCGGATGTGTCATTGATTCGTGTCGAGGAAGCCGTGATACCGGTCTTTTAGTGACTTGTTCCACAAAGGAGAGTGGGCAAAGCTGTATCAGGACCGCCGGGTAAAGGGTCCGCGAGGTGCATCGGTTATGACACCGGTGTGTCCCCGATCGAAACCCGACCCGAGGAGAGTTGGAGCCTTGAGATGCCGCACCCCCCGGACGGCTCGGCCCAAGTGCCGCACGGCGCCTCGGCCCGGTCCGGCTGTGCCCCCGGCGGACCTGACGGCCAGGCTGACGGGCCCGACATCGACGAGTTGGTGGCGCAGGCTCGCGCCGGCGCGCCGAGCGCCTGGGACGAGCTGGTCGACCGGTTCAATCCCCTCGTCATGGCGGTGACACGTCGCAATGGCCTGGACCACCACGATGCTGCCGATGTGGGCCAGACCGTCTGGCTGCGGGCGCTGCAGAATCTGGACAGGCTGCACGAGCCACGGGCGCTGCCCGGCTGGCTGGCGACAACCACCCGCCACGAATGCCTGCGGCTGCGCCGCAAGGCACTGCGCGAGCGCCCGCACGATCCCACCGTCTCGATGATGTTCGACCAGGCCGCCACCGATGCCGACGTCGACATCGACCTGATCGCCCTGGAGCGGCGTGAGGCACTGATCGCGGCGTTCGGGCAGTTGCCCCGGCGTCAGCGCGAGCTGCTGCTGTTGTTCCTGGAGGATCCGCCGCCGACGTACGAGGACATCAGCCGACGCCTGGATATGCCGATCGGTGCGATCGGTCCGACCAAGGCGCGGGCCATGAAGAAGCTCCGCTCGCGTACTGAGCTCGCCCAACTCCTGCACCACGAGACACAGATCGGGGACAGCCACCATGTCAACTCTTGACGGCCAGCACATCACCGACGCCGCGCTGCTCGCCGAGCTGCGGGCCGCGTTGCGTGCCGGACCGGCCGACGAGCAGGTAGTCCAGGCGGCCAAGGCCGCGTTGAGCCTGCGCACTCTTGACGAAGAACTGGAACTGATGTCGCTGATCTCGGACACGATCCTCGACTCATTGGCCGGAGTGCGTGGCGGACCCCGCATCCTCGTGTTTTCCGGCGGGGGAGTGAGCGTCGAGCTGGAGTCGGTGGAGGGCGAACTCGTCGGCCAGATCGTTCCACCCACCCAGGCCACCGTCCTGGCCGAGTCGGCCGATGGCGAACGACTCAGTACACAGACCGACGAGTTGGGCTGCTTCGCCATCGCGCTACCCGGCGTCGGTCCCGTCCGGTTGCGGATGGGGGGCGAGCGTGGTCGCCTGGTGACGGAGTGGGCAAGGTTCGACTGAGCCTCCTGCGCGTGGGTCCGGCGCGCCGTAGGGTTGACCGCGGCGGCGTACAGTACGCAAACGGTACAGCCCAACTCTGCACGGAAGGACGCACGCGTGGCACAGACGGGACCTTCGACCGCCGATGCGCAGGAGGGTGGCGGAGCGCAGCCACCGGTGTTGCGGGTCGGGCTGCTCGGGTGCGGCGTGGTGGGAACGCACGTCGCCCATCAACTGATCGACCACGCGGACGACCTTGCCGCGCGCACCGGTGCCCGGCTGGAACTGCTCGGCATCGCGGTGCGCAGGGCCGGGCGCGACCGGGAATCCGGCATCGACTCCGCGCTGTTCACCACCGACGCGGCGGACCTGGTGGCCAACTGCGACATCGTCGTGGAGGTGATCGGGGGCATCGAACCTGCCCGCAGCTTGATCCTGCGCGCTTTCGAACACGGGGCCAGCGCGGTCACCGCCAACAAAGCCCTGCTGGCCGAGGACGGCCCGGCCCTGTATGAGGCCGCCGACAAGGCCGGCGTCGACCTGTACTACGAGGCTGCCGTCGCCGGGGCCATCCCGTTGATCCGTCCGGTGCGCGAATCGCTGGCTGGCGACCGCATCACTCGCATTCTCGGCATCGTCAACGGCACGACGAACTACGTCCTGGACCAGATGGACACCACCGGTGCGGGTTTCGAGGAAGCCGTGCAGGCGGCGCAGTCGCTGGGCTACGCGGAGGCGGACCCGACCGCCGACGTGGAGGGGTTCGACGCCGCCGCCAAGGCGGCCATCCTGGCCTCGCTGGCCTTCCATTCCCGGGTCAGCGCCAGCGACGTCTACCGGGAGGGCATCACGGCCGTCCAGCCTGCCGACATGCACGCCGCCACGGCGGCCGGGCACGTGGTGAAGCTGCTGGCTATCTGTGAGCGGGCCGGAACCGATGACGGAGAAGGTATTTCGGTACGGGTGCACCCAGCGATGATCCCCCGCGAGCATCCGCTCGCCGGGGTCAGGGGGGCCTACAACGCAGTGTTCGTGGAGGCGGAGTCGGCCGGCTCGCTGATGTTCTACGGAGCCGGCGCCGGTGGCTCGCCCACCGCCAGTGCTGTGCTGGGCGATGTGGTTGCGGTTGCCCGCAACCGGTTGCACGGTGGGCTGGGGCCGCGCGAGTCCGCCTACGCGGATCTTCCCACCCTGCCGGTGGGAGACGCCGTCACCCGCTATCACATCCGGCTGGACGTGGCCGACCGCCCTGGTGTGCTCGCCCATGTCGCCTCGGTCTTCGCCGACCAGGCAGTGTCGATCGAGACTGTCCGCCAGACCTTGATCACCGGCGAGGACGCGACGGACGGAACAGAGGAGCAGGCCGGGCGTCGTGCCGCTCTGGTGGTTTCGACGCACCAGGCCACCGATGCGGCATTGTCGGCCACCGTGGCCGCGTTGGCCGAACTCGACGTCGTGCGATCGGTGTCATCGGTCTTGCGAGTCGAAGCCGGCTGAGCTGTGGCACAGGTCATAGCGGGCGGGCAGGTTCGTGTGCGGGTGCCCGGCTCCAGCGCCAATCTTGGCCCGGGCTACGATGCCGTCGGGCTGGCGCTCGGGTACTACGACGAGGTTCAGGTCACGGTCCTGGACAGCGGGAACGGCAGCTCGCGTCCGGGTGCCGAGGTGCTGGTCGAGTCCGGCCATCGTGATGAGATTCCCTGTGATGAAACGAATCTGGTGGTGCGCTCGCTGCGGGCCGCGTGGTCCCGGCTGGGTGTACGGCAACCGGTGATCCGGCTGCACGCTCGCCCCGGAGTGCCGTTCGGGCGCGGGATCGGCTCCTCGGCGGCAGCCGTGGTCAGCGGGGTGGTGTCCGCGCGGGAACTGCTGACCGACCCCGGTCGTCTGGACGGCGACACCGCGCTGACGGTGGCCAGTGACATCGAGGGGCACCCGGACAACGTGGCGGCCAGCCTGTTCGGAGGAATGACGCTGGGCTGGTCCGGCCCGGGCGGCACCCGGTGCGTGCGCATCGAACCGCACCCCGAGCTACGGGCCGTGGTCGCTGTGCCCGCCTTTCAGTCGGCCACCGCGAAGGCCAGAGCGATGCTGCCGGCCACGGTGCCGCACGCCGACGCCGCATTCACCGCAGGGCGCGCGGCATTGCTGGTGGAGGCCATGACGCGCCGTCCCGACCTGTTGTTGCCGGCAACCGCCGACCGGCTGCACCAGGCATACCGGGCCGCGGCGATGCCCTCGGCAGCCGAACTCGTCGAACGGCTACGCGGCCAGGGGTACGCCGCCGTGGTGTCCGGTGCCGGCCCCAGCGTGCTGGTGCTCGGTACGGCCGATGAGTTGTCCGGCAACTCGATTGCGCAGCTGGCCGGCCCGCAGTGGCAGGTGGCGGATCCCGGTATCGACCGGGACGGTGCAACCGTTCTTGGGCAACCCTCAGCGACGGATGTTTGAACGAGAATGCACTTTTGTCACTCGCGGCACTGGTGTGGTCGCGCAGAGCAGTGCAGAATGGTGATAGCATTGATGTCGCTGCTTCAGTCTGGGGGTCATTTCAGTCGATCTGCGTCCCCGCATACCATTGTCGATGTAGAAGACGGTGCCTGAGGCACAACCCGGTTCATCGCCGCGTTCGACGACCGACTACGTCGTCGGCCGTATCGGCATGCCCGGTTTTGGAACGTCCGTGTACACCGGCCAGACGGCCGGTCGAGACCGCACCAGCTGGGTCATTCGACGGCCCGCTGTGAACGAGGGAGAAGGAAACCTTCGTGACCGAAATTCCCACCACAACCCCGGCCAAGGGCTCATTGTCCGGTTTGCGGCTTCCGCAGTTGCAAGCCATCGCCAGCGAGCTCGGCGTCAAGGGGTCGGGCCGGATGCGCAAGAACGATCTGCTCGAGGCCATCCGTGCTCACCAGGCAGGGCTGCCGCAGCCCGTCGCCAACGGGCCCGCCCATGCACGCCCGGCCGGCAGCGACGCCGGTGACCGGCAGGATGACAAGCCCGAGGGCGAGCAACGGCCCGACGGCGAGCAACAGCCCCACAGCGAGCAACAGCCCCCCGCTGACCCCCGCCCGGGCGAAGACCACCCGGCAGAGACCGAGGCCGACCGCCGCGCCCGGCAAGAGGAACTGCGCCAAGACATCTTCGGGCGGAACGGGTCAGCGGACAGTGAAGGAGCCCAGCCGGCTGCCGGGCAGGAGTCCGCCGCCACCTCGGCGACCGAGCAGGGGCACCTGCAGGTGGACCGCCAAGGCAGGGACCGCGCCCAGCCGCAGAACCGGGAGCCGCGAGAGTCCCGGGCCGAATCCGGCGACCGGCACGACAACCGGTCCCGTCATCGCCGTGATGACGACGAGGAGCACTCCGGTGGTGGGCGCCGGCGCCGCAACCGCAACCGCGACCGCAAACGGCGTCGCGGAAACGATCAGTCCCCGGGCGAGCAGGACAACCAACAGATCAGCGAGGACGACGTCCTCCTGGCGGTCGCCGGCATCCTGGACATCAAGGACAACTACGCGTTCGTGCGCACCAGCGGCTATCTGCCCGGTGAGAACGACGTGTATGTGTCGATGTCGCAGGTGAAGAAGAACGGCCTGCGTAAGGGCGACGCGGTCACCGGCGCGGTGCGCCAGCCGCGGGAGGGCGAGCAGAACTCCCGGCAGAAGTACAACCCGCTGGTGCGGCTGGACACCGTGAACGGGCAGACCGTCGAGGAATCCCGCAAACGGATCGACTTCGGCAAACTCACCCCGTTGTACCCGCAGGAGCGGATGCGGCTGGAGACCGGCCCGAGCGTGCCGACCACCCGCATCATCGATCTGGTCGCACCCATCGGCAAGGGCCAGCGCGGGCTCATCGTCTCCCCACCCAAGGCCGGCAAGACGCTGGTCTTGCAGGCGATCGCGAACGCGATCACCGAGAACAACCCCGAGGCCCACCTGATGGTGGTGCTGGTGGACGAGCGGCCTGAAGAGGTCACCGACATGCAGCGCACGGTCAAGGGCGAGGTCATCGCCTCGACCTTCGACCGGCCTGCCGACGATCACACCATCGTCGCGGAGCTGGCGATCGAACGCGCCAAACGGCTGGTGGAACTGGGGCACGACGTGGTCGTGCTGCTGGACTCCATCACCCGGCTCGGCCGGGCGTACAACATCGCCGCGCCCGCCTCGGGGCGGATCCTGTCCGGCGGTGTGGACTCCTCGGCGCTCTACCCGCCCAAGCGGTTCTTCGGCGCCGCCCGCAACATCGAGAACGGCGGGTCTCTGACCATCCTGGCCACCGCGCTGGTGGAGACCGGTTCCAAGGCCGACGAGGTGATCTTCGAGGAGTTCAAGGGCACCGGCAACATGGAGCTGAGGCTGTCCCGGCAGCTGGCCGACAAGCGGCTGTTCCCCGCGGTCGACGTCAACCCCTCCGGTACCCGCCGCGAGGAGATCCTCGTCTCCCGCGAGGAGTTGGCTGTCATGTGGAAGCTGCGGCGGGTGCTCACTGCGCTGGATTCCCAGCAAGCCCTGGAACTGTTGCTGGGCAAGCTGCGAGAGACCAAGACCAACGCCGAGTTCCTGCGCCAGATCCACCAGAACACCCCGGCGGTGCCCAGCGGGCGCGCCGAGGACTGACCGGCGCGCGGAGGACTGACCCGAACGGCATCATCCGGCTGTCACGCTCTGTCGCCGTTACTCCGTTAGGGTGCCCGTCCAGCGGGTGACGTGAAGATGGCCCACGCGGGTGACCAACCTCCCATAATCGCCCGATCTGGTCACGGGCCGACATTTCGTCACCCATGATGTGGGAATGGCAGTCACCACAGCTCTTCGCATCCTGGTCGCGGACGACGACCGCGATATCAGGGACCTCGTCACGTTCAAGTTGCAACAGGCCGGGCACCGGGTCACCGCGGTGGAGAACGGGGTGCAGGCCCTGGAGTCGGCCCGCCGGGAGCGGCCGGACCTGCTGGTGCTGGACGTGATGATGCCCGGCCTGTCCGGGGTCGACGTCACCCGCGAACTGCGCACCGATTCCGAGTTCGCCGCCGTCCCGATCATCCTGCTGACCGCCAAGGCGCAGGAGACCGATGTCGAGGCCGGCTTCGCTATCGGCGCCGACGACTACGTCACCAAACCGTTCAGTCCGCGTGAACTCGTCAGCCGGGTTCAAGCCGTTCTCGCGCGACAACGGTGACTGCCAGTACCGCCCTGGTGCTGTCGCTGCTGGCGCTCAGTGCCCTCCTGGTCATCTTGACGCTGGCCGCCGTGGTGGGCCGTGCCGCCTGGCGGCGCCGGGACCGAATCCAAGGGCGAACCGCGGAGCCGTTGCGTCCGTGGCTGCTTCAGCTTGCCGCCGGTGAGGCCGAGGAAGTCGAAGAGGCGGTCGATGCCGTCTCGGGGCTGCCCGCGGATCAGTGGCAGGCGATCGAGCCGTCGGTCCGGGCGCTGTTGTTGAAGGTGCGCGGCGACACCCATGAGGCCGTGGTCGAGGTGCTGCGGCGGCGGGGTGTCCTGGACGCCGCCGTAGCCGACCTGGATCACCGTCGGGTTCGCCGCCGCGCGCTGGCCGCCGAGACCCTCGGGGCTGCGGCGTGGCAGCCCGCGGCCGAGCCGTTGCTGCAACGGCTGAGCGACAAGGACGAGGACGTGCGGGTCGTCGCCGCGCGGGCATTGGGCAGGCTCGAGTCGGCCCAAGCCATTCCCGCTCTGCTGGGCTCCATCGAGCACGGCGTCCCACCCCGCGTGGTGGCAACCGCGATGCTGGCCATCGCCGAGGCACACCCGCACACCCATGCCGACCTGGTCGATGCCTTCGCGCACCCGAATCCGGTTGCCCGGGGCCTGGCCGTGGAGGTCGTCGGGCTGGTCGGGGCGCTGGGTAGCGTGACCGAGCTGCGTCGATTGCTCGCCGATCACGACGACCTGGACACCCGAATCCGGGCGGCCCGAGCCCTCGGGCGGTGCGGATTGCCCAATGCGCGTGAGTCGCTGGAGAACGCGTGCGAGCCGGACCGGCCGACGCCACTGCGTGCCGTCGCGGCGCGCGCACTCGCCGACCTGGCGATGCTGCAGTCCATGCCCGCGTTCGAGCGGATGGTCCGCGCCGGTGAACCCCGCATCGCCCACTACGCCGCCGGGGGGCTTGTCGCCTGCGGCCCGGCCGGCGTCCAGGTGCTGATGGGCATCCGGGACGATGCCGCGGTCGAGCCACGCTCGCGTGACATCGCGCACGCCGCGTTGATCGCCGGGAACCTGCGTGGCCTGGTCCCCGACGTGGCGGCGCAGCGCATCGGCTCGGACGAGGACGCCCCACCACCGGTGTTGGCCCGGCCCCGTGGCCCGTCGGACTCGTGGCGGCCACCCCCGTCCGGCGGCCCCACCCCGGCGACCCGGCCGGGACGAGTGCGGCGGGCCATTCCCATCCCGTCCGCCAGAAGGGGGGCCCAGTCTGACCTGGAACCGGGGCGAGCGCCACGGGGCATCTCGTTGGGGGTGGCGCCCGCGTGAGCATCGGTGGCTGGATCGAGGACCTGCGCGCCAGTTCGTTCGGTGCCTGGATGCACGACGCGTTGCTGACGGTCTTCGACGTCATCGGCACGCCGGTCCTGATCTACTTCGTGCTGATCAACACCTCGTATTTGGTGCTGATCGCGGTGGCCACGCTCGACTTCGCCAGGCACCTGCGGCGCATGCCGTACTCCGGCCTGGACGAGGTCGCCTCAAGCCCGCTGACCCAACCGGTGTCGATCGTCATGGCGGCTCACCGTGAGGAGGTCGGGATCATCGTGGCGGTGCGGGCGATGCTGGCCCTGCGGTACCCGGAGTACGAGTTGATCGTCGTGGTGGACGGGGATCCGGACCCGACCTTGGACGTGCTGGCCGAGGAGTTCGACCTGGTGCCTTGCCCGTTCACCGTGACCACCGATGTCCCGGTACGGGTGCGACCGACTCACCTGTTCGTCCCCCGGGACGGGCGGACCGCGTTGCGCGTCCTGGTGAAGCAGAACTCCGGCCGCTCGGACAGCCTGAACGTCGGGATAAACCTGGCCAGGTACCCGCTGGTGGCCTTGGTCGATGCGGACTCGGTCCTGGACCCCGATGCGCTGCTGGTGGTGTCGAAGCCGTTCGCCGACGACCCGCAACGCACGGTCGCCACCGGTGGTGTGATCCGCGCTCTCAACGGATGCCAGGTGCTCGGCGGTCGTGTGGTGCAGACCGCGATGCCGCCCAACTGGATCGGCCGCATCCAGGTGGTCGAGTACCTGCGCGCTTTCATGCTCGGCCGCACCGGGTGGTCCCGGCTCGGCTGCCTGGTGCTTATCAGCGGCGCCTTCGGGCTGTTCCGCCGCGACCTGCTGGTCCAGGTGGGCGGACTCGACCCCGACACCATCGGCGAGGACTTCGACCTGGTGATGCGGATCCACCACCACATGCGCCCACGTCGCGTCGACTACCGCGTGAGCTATCTGGCCGAACCGGTGTTGTGGACCGAGATGCCCCCCACATTCGCCGTCCTGGGCCGCCAGCGGCGCCGCTGGCACCGCGGCCTGTGGGAGGTGCTGTGGGCGCACCGGCGGATGCTTGCAAATCCTCGGTACGGCCGCATCGGCCTGGTCGCGGTGCCCTACTACTGGGTCTTCGAACTGTTCGCGCCCCTGCTGGAGTTGACCGGGGCTGTGCTGATCCTGCTTGGCTTCCTGTTCGCGGCGGTCGACACCTGGTACGCGCTGATGTTTCTCGCGGTCGCCTACGCCTATGGCACGTTGGTCTCGATCGCGGCGATCCTGGCCGAGGAATTCTCCTTCCACCGGTATCGCAGATGGCGGGACCTGTGGCTGGTGCTCGCGGCCGCTGTGCTGGAGAACCTCGGTTACCGGCAGTTGACCGCGTGGTGGCGGATTCGTGGCTGGTTGCAGGGTTTGGCGCGGACGAAACAACAGTGGGGAAGGATGATTCGGCTCGGTGTTCTCGACCAGCTGGACCTCGCGACTGCGCAGGACGATGGGACACGACGCCCGGACGAGGCGGCATCCGCCCCGGCCAACCGGCCGGTAGGCGGCGATCGGGTGAGCGGATCGTGAGGACCGCCGGCTCCTTTGGTCCTGGGCAGGTCACCCGGCGGCGCCGCGCGCCCGATCCGATGCGCGGACCGACCCTGGCGTCCCGCCTGGTGGCGGTGTTCGCGGCGACGGGCGTCGCGCTCGGCGCGGTCGGGCTCGGCGCCGGGATCATTCTGCACGTCGCCACCACCCAGCAACGACGGCTGGCCACCGAGATCACCCCCGCGCTGGAAACCAACCGGCAGGTGCGTGCCACGGTCGTCGACCTCGACCATGGCGCCGAACTGTTCGAAACCTACTCCGACAGATCCGGTTTGCGTGGCGCGGCCGCGAAACATCAGCAGGCACAGAACGATCTCGCCGAGATCCACCAGTTGACCGCCGACCCGGCGCTGCGGGCGTTGCTCGCCGAACAGCGCACGGCATTGACCGGCTGGTACGAGCAGGCCGTGGCCCCGGCCGTTGAAGCCTCAGCCGTTGCCCACCCCGGCGGCACCGGAACCGATGCCGCCGGTGCCGCGCCGCAGGCCACCGGTGGCGACCGGTCCGCACCGGTTCAGCCGGCGGCAACGGCGCAGCAGGTGTTGCGCGCGAACGACGCCGTGGTCGGCCGGCTGGTGAACGAGAGAGCCCGATTGCGCGCGGACGCAGACCGTTCCAGACAAATCGGCCTGTTGATCCTGTCGCTGGCCACGGTCCTGGCGGTATCCGTCCTCAGTGTGGCCGGCCAGCGCACCGTGGCCTGGTTCTCCCGGCCGCTCAGCGATGTGGTCCAGGGTCTGCAGCGGTTACGCATCGGAGACCTGTCCCAGCGGCTGGAGCCCACCGGCCCCCGGGAGGTGCGGTTGGTGGCCGCCGCGTTGAACCACCTCAGCGACCAGACCGCGCTGCTGCAGGCGTTGCGGGAGGAATCCTCCCGGCTACGCCGGGGCACGCTGGACGGTGCCCTGGCGGTGCGGGAGAAGATCGACTGGACCGAGGTCGTGGGCACCGGCCTGCGGGCCATCGCCCGCACCCTGGAGGTGGACGCCGCCTGGTTGCACCAGTTGGCGCAGGGCGAACTGACCGAGTGCGTGGCGTGGTGGGCCGAACCGACGTTCGCCGCCGTCGTCGATGTCGATGCGGTCATCGCGGGTCAACCCATCCCGTTGGAGCCCCGCCAGCTGACCGACATGTGGAGCGACGGGTTGGTTCACGTGACCCAGGACGTGGACTGGGTGCCGCACCAACCGGGTTTGGTCGAGGGCGCACAAGACGGTTTCACCCCGGGCACGGTGATCCGGGTGCCGTTGGTGGCCGGCGAGGAAGTGATGGGCTACATCGCGTTGCTGGACACCCGCGGCTCGCGCTCGCTGTCCAGCGAAGAGGTTTCCGCACTGTTGGTCATGGCCTCCAACACCGCTGTCGGACTGCAACACTCGCGGATGTTCGCCGCCCAGGGCGAACTGGTTCAGCAATTGCGGGAACTGGACCGGCAGAAGACCACGTTCCTGTCCAACATCTCCCACGAACTGCGCACCCCGCTCACCTCGATCGCCGGGTACACCGAAATGATCGCCGACGGTGATGCCGGCCCCGTGGGGGAGTCGATGCAGGGCATGCTGGCCGCGATCGACCGCAACACCCACCGGCTGAGCCTGCTGATCGAGGACCTGCTCACGATGACCAAGATCGAAGCCGCGGCCTACCGGATGGTGACGGCGCCGGTCAGCGCCGAGACGGTGGTCCACAACGTGGTCGAGACCATCCGCCCGCAGACTGCCGCGGCCCAGCTGGACGTGGTCGTCGAACTCGGCAACCGGTCGTTGACCGTGCTGGGGGACCAGGGGCAGTTGGAGCGTGGCCTGCTCAATCTGGTCTCCAACGCCGTCAAGTTCACCCCCGCGTCCGGCACCGTCACCATCCGGGCCGAAGAAGTGGATCCCCCCGTCGAGCGGCCCGCGGTTCGTCGGCACCTCGGTGACGAACCGCCCGGCAAGCTGCACCAGGGGGGCTGGTTGCAGTTGTCGGTGACCGATACCGGCATCGGTATTCCGGCAGCCGACCTCGACCGGTTGTTCGACCGGTTCTTCCGCGCTTCGAACGCGGTGGAGAACGAGATACCCGGCACCGGGCTGGGGCTGGCCATCGCGCGCGGCATCGTCGAGCACCACGGTGGCCGGCTGGAGGTGGCATCGGAACTCGGCCGCGGAACCTCGATGAGCCTGCTCCTTCCGTTGGTGGCCGACCCGTCGGACTGTCCCGCGGGCCGGTCGCCGGCACCGGCCGAGCACGTCCCCGCTCCGCGCGGCGCCGCCGGCGACGGCGCGGAGCCGGCGCTGCCGGGGCGTTCGTCCGCGTCATCGTCGATAGAGGCGTCATCGGCGATAGAGGTGAGAACACCGGACGGAATGTGAGAGACTGCGTGGTTGTTCCCGCTTCACGCTGGCATTCATCCGGGATGTGCGGCGACCCGGGAGCCCACTGAGGAGAACACCACCCATGAAGCCAGATATCCATCCCGCGTACGTTCCCACCGTGGTCACCTGTACGTGCGGCTCGACGTTCACCACGCGCAGCACCGCCCAATCCGGGCGGATCAACGCCGACGTGTGCAGCGAATGCCACCCGTTCTACACAGGCAAGCAGAAGATCCTGGACACCGGCGGCCGGGTTGCTCGCTTCCAGGCGCGGTACGCCAAGAAGGCAGCCGCACAGAAGAAGAGCGGCACAGGGAAGACCAGCAAGAGCACGTGACCCACGGGGCTGCCGGGCTCGCCGGCCCGAACCCGGACCCCTCCGCCGATGGCCCGTTGGCCGGCATCCGAGCGGAGCACGCAGACCTGCAAGAACAGCTGGCCGATCCGGCCGTGCATTCCGACGCGGTCCGCGCCCGCAAGCTCAGTCGCCGCTACGCGCAGTTGTCCGCCCTGATCGATGCCGAAGATGCCCTGCACGCCGCCGAAGGGGACCTGCAGGCCGGGCAGGAGCTCGCCGAAGCCGACGAGTCGTTCGCCGCTGAGCTGGCCGGCCTGCAGGCCGCAGTGGACACCGCCGGTGAGCATCTGCGCAACCTGTTGATCCCCGCCGACCCGGACGACGCCCGGGACGTGATCCTGCAGATCAAAGCCGGCGAAGGCGGCCTGGAATCGGCGCTGTTCGCCGCCGACCTGGCCCGGATGTACACCCGGTACGCCGAACGGCGCGGCTGGCGCACCGAGGTGCTGTCCAGCACCGAATCCGACCTCGGCGGGTACAAGGACGTGTCGATGGCGGTGAAGTCGAAAGGGTCCGCGGACGAGCCGGGGGTGTGGTCGCAGCTGAAGTTCGAGGGGGGCGTGCACCGGGTGCAGCGGGTGCCGGTCACCGAGTCCCAGGGGCGCATCCATACCTCGGCGGCCGGTGTCCTGGTGATGCCGGAAGCGGAGGCGGCCGAAGAGGTCGAGATCGACCCGAACGATCTGCGGGTCGACGTGTTCCGCTCCTCCGGACCGGGCGGGCAGTCGGTGAACACCACTGATTCCGCCGTGCGGATCACCCACCTGCCCAGCGGCCTCGTGGTGTCCTGCCAGAACGAGAAATCGCAGCTGCAGAACAAGGAACAGGCGTTGCGGATCCTGCGGGCCCGGTTACTGGCGATGGCCGCGGAGGCGGCCGCCGAAGAGGCCGCGGACGCCCGGCGCTCGCAGGTGCGAACCGTGGACCGTTCGGAACGGGTCCGCACCTACAACTTCCCGGAGAACCGGATCAGCGACCACCGCACCGGCTACAAGGCATACAACCTGCAGCTGGTGCTCGACGGGGACCTGGACGCGGTCGTGCAGTCGTGTGTGCAGGCCGACCAGGCGGCCCGTATCGCCGAGTTCGAGGCGGCGGCGGCCTCATGACGATGCGCGGCCCGGACGCCGATGACCTGCGGGTGTACACCGATGCCCCGCCGCAGGTGCACCACCACAGCGAGCTGCATTCGGCACTACACCAGGCGACGGTGCGGCTGACCGAGGCAGGAGTGCCCAGCGCCCGCGTGGACGCCGAAACCCTCGCCTGTCATGTGCTGGGGGTCGACCGGGGCCGGTTGCTGGCGGCCGCGTACAACGACACCCACCTGCCGGAGCGGTTCTGGGATCTGATCGAGCAACGGGCCGACCGGGTGCCGCTGCAACACCTGATCGGGCGGGTGTGGTTCCGCCGGATCGCACTGGCGGTGGGCCCTGGGGTCTTCATCCCGCGGCCGGAGACCGAGGACGTGGCGGGTGCCGCCATCAAAGCCGCCTCCGATGTCGCACGCACGGGCGGGCAACCCCTGGTGGTGGATCTGGGCACCGGCTGCGGCGCCATCGCGCTGGCGGTGGCCGATGAGGTGGCCAACGCCTCGGTGGTCGCCATCGAGATCGATCCGTCCGCCTACACCTGGGCGGAGCGCAACGTGGCGCGGTTGGACGCGGGCGCCCGGGTTCACCTGGACCTGGGCGATGCGGCCACGGCACGGCCGGACCTGATCGGCCGCGCCGATGTGGTGGTGTCCAACCCGCCGTACATCCCGCCGGGCATGCAGCCGATCGACCCCGAGGTGGCCGAGCACGACCCGGAGGTGGCGCTGTTCGGTGGTGGGCTGGACGGGTTGGACCTGCCGCGCATGGTGCTGGCCCGGGCCGCCGAGTTGCTACGCCCGGGCGGAACCGTGGTGATGGAACACGCCGATTCCCAGCAGGAATCGATCCTGGCGTTGCTGGGCAACCGTGGCTGGTCGAGCATCATGGGCTGGGAGGACCTCACCGGGCGGCCCCGGTACGTGACGGCGGTGAACCGTGGCACCGGTGACGGTGCCGGGCACTGGTTCGTCGACTGATCCAGTGCCGCGAGCGGTCCACTGCCGCGAGCGATCCAGTGCTGCACGCGGTCCAGTGTCGCTCGGGTGCCCGTGAGCTAGTCGCGGCCCAGCTGGGTCAGCACATCGGCCATCAGCCGCTGAACGGCCAGCGTGTCGTCCAACGGCATGACGGGGCTTTCGGTCAGGCCCCGGTCCAGGCACTCGCCCACGTGCATCACCTCGTACTGGTAACCGGCGGGGAACTGCAGCGTCTCGGCCTTCTCCTTGCCGTGCCGGACCGTGATCGCGGTGGCGCGGTGGAACCGCGGGTGCACATCGATCCACCCCTTGGTGCCGGTCAGCATCATCCGGGCCGGTCCGTGGGCGGTGAACCCCGCGGTCAGCGCGCTGGTGCGCCCGTCGGCGTAGCCGAGCAGGATGGCCACGTCGGACTCGATACCGGTCCGGTAGGTGCCGCCGACCGCGCGCACCACCTGCGGGGTGCCCAGGAAGTGTTGAGCGAACGACAGCACGTACACCCCCAGGTCCAGTACCGCCCCGCCGCCGAGCTCCGGGGCGAAGAGCCTGTCGCCGGGGTCGAACTCGCGGTACGCCGTCAGGTCACCGTGCACCCCACGCAGGTCACCGATCACGCCCTCGCCGATGCGCCAGCGGATCATGTCCACGGCCGGGTTGAACCGGGTCCACATCGCCTCCATGCAGAAAACCCCGGCAGCACGTGCCGCCTCGATCACCCGTGCGGTGTCATCGACGCTGCTGGTGAACGCCTTCTCCACCAGGATCGCTTTCCCGGATTCGATTGCGGTCAGTGCGATGTCCGCGTGGTGTGGGTGCGGGGTGGCGATGTAGACGGCGTCCACGCCGTCGTCGCCGCACAGGTCCCGGTAGGTCCCGTGCGCCGTTTCGATGCCGTGGCCGGCCGCGAACGCCGCGGCCCGCCCGGCGGATCTCGAACCGACCGCGACCAGCTCACCGTTGGCGACGTGCGTGAACGCGTCGGCCATCACGCCGGCCATCCGGCCTGTTCCGGCGATACCCCATCGGGTGGTCATGTGTGTTCTCCCGGTAGCGGTTGGGGCCCCACGGCAAGCGCGGGCTGCCTAGGTGACGTTGCGGATGGCCCGGATCGCCCCGGTCAGATAGTCCAGGACGGTCTGTCGTTCCTGCTCCGTCAACGCTGCGTCGAGTCTGGCGAGTTCGGTGAACATCGGGGCCAGGTGTTGCAGTACCTCGGCCCGGCCGGACTCGGTGATGTGGACTTGAGTTCGCCTCCCGTCATCGGGGTGCGGGTGCCGCTCGGCGTGCCCGTGTTCGGTGAGACGGTCGACCACTCCCGAGGCGGCCGCCGTCGTCACACCGAGCAGCCGGGCGATGTCGGCCGGTCCCATGGGTGCGGTGGACAGGTGCCGCAGGGCGTGCAGTTCCGAGGTGCTCAGGCCGGCGCGGCGCGCAACCGCGGCGGGCGCGGAACCGGCGATGTCGATGAGTGCGTTCAGAGCATCCAGGGTTTCGCTGCCAACCCAGGAGGGGACCACGGAGCGCACGCGCCGACTGGCATCCGGGGCCCGTGGAGTGCTAATTTTAGTTCACCAACTTAGTTAGCTAGTAGTTTAGTTGCATAGCTATTCTACCTGGGAGGACATTAACGTGCCAACAGAAGCGAAGCCGGGACCGGCGCGTCGGCACCCGGTCGGCGTGCGTGTCGTCGTCGGCGCCGTCCTCGTGGTGCTGGTGTGGCTGGCGATCGGCGGAACCGGCGGCCGCTACCTCGGCCAGCTGTCCGAGCTGCAGCGCAACGACCCCGCGTCGTTCCTGCCCGACAGCGCGGAGTCCACTCGCGTCGCGGAAGTCATCGAGGATTTCCGGGATGATGCGATGTTGCCCTTGATCGTTGTGGCAGAACGAGAATCGGGTCTGACTGGGCAAGACCTGGCCGCCGCGAAGCAGTTCGCCGCAGCGCTACCGCAGCGGAGCTTCGAACTCGGGGGCACCAAGACAATCGCCGACTACCTGATCACGCCCCGGGTCGTCGCCATCCCCAGCGAGGACGGCCAAGCGTTCATCGTCGTCTTGCAGTTGAAGTCCGACGAGGTCAACGAGACCGTCGGCGAGGAGCGTCCGCTCGCGCTCATCGCCGAGACCGCTCGGGAAGCGGTGGAAGAGGACCTCACCGGTACTGGGCTTACCGCCTACATCACCGGGCCGGGGGGATTCATCTCCGACCTCAGTGCGGCCTTTGCCGGCATCGACGGACTGTTGCTGGCCGTGGCGCTGGCCGTCGTCCTGGTCATCCTGCTCGTCGTCTACCGCAGCCCGTTGCTGCCCTTCGCGGTGCTGTTGACTTCCGTGTTCGGCCTGGCCGCAGCGGGTTTCGTCGTCTACCAGGTCACCGACGCCGGCTACATCACGGTGAGCGGGCAGAGCCAGGGCATTCTGTCGATCCTGGTGGTGGGCGCCGCCACCGACTACTCCTTGCTCCTCGTTTCCCGGTACAAGGAGGAGTTGCATGAGTACGCATCCACCTGGGAAGCCCTCAAACGCGCCTGGCGGGCCACGCTCGAGCCGATTGCCGCCAGTGCCCTGACGGTCATTCTGGGCCTGCTCGTGCTCATGCTGGCCGACCTCAAGGGCACCTCGGGGCTGGGGCCGGTGGCGGCGCTCGGCATCATCGGCGCCTTGCTCGCAGCGCTGACATTCCTGCCCGCCCTGTTGGTGCTGGGGCGCCGCTGGATCTTCTGGCCGTCCGTCCCGCGGCTGGACCACCGGGCCGAACGCGGGACCGAGTCCGGCCGGTTCGGCTGGTGGCGGGTAGCCCAGCTGGTGGGAGCCCGGCCACGGACCACCTGGGTGGTCACGGCGCTCGCGCTGCTGGCCGCCTCGATGTTCCTGCCCACACTGAAGACCGACGGCATCGCCCAATCGGACTTCTTCCTCACCGAAGTGGAATCGGTTCAGGGGCAAGAAGTCCTGGAGAAGCACTTCGATGCCGGTTCCGGCAGCCCACTGGAGGTCGTCGCCCCGCAAGAGGTGGCCGAGGACGTCCTCGCCCAGTTGCGGAAAGAGCAGGGGGTGACCGACCCGTTCGTCGGGGTCGCGCCGGGCGCGCCACCGAAAGTGGTGGACGGGCGGGTGCTGATCGAGGCGACGATCCAGGACACCGCCGACTCACCGGCAGCCGCCGACACGGTCGAGCGGGTTCGCGCAGACCTGCGTGCCATCGACGAGGACGTCCTCGTCGGCGGCCGGACGGCTCAGTCACTGGACACCCGGATCGCGGCCGACCGCGACATCGTCGTGGTCATGCCGGCCATCATCCTGGTGGTGTTCCTGGTGCTGGTGTTGCTGCTGCGTTCCGTCCTCGCCCCGGCGCTCCTGGTCATCGCCAACCTGCTGTCCTTCGGTGCCACCATGGGCATCTCGGCGGTGGTGTTCAACCACATCCTGGGCTTCCCCGGCGGTGACCCGACCACCGTGCTGTACGGTTTCGTGTTCCTGGTCGCGCTCGGGGTGGACTACTCCATCTTCCTCATGACCAGGGCCAGGGAAGAGGCCAAGACACTCGGCGCGCGCCCGAGCGTGTTACGCGCGCTGGCCGTGACCGGTGGTGTCATTACCAGCGCCGGCATCGTTCTGGCCGCCACGTTCGGGGCGTTGACCGTGATTCCGTTGGTGTTCCTCGCGCAGATCGCGTTCATCGTCGCGTTCGGCGTGCTGGTCGACACGTTCGTGGTCCGATCGGTGCTGGTCCCGGCCGCCGCGGTGGACCTGGGGCGGTTGACCTGGTGGCCGAGTGCGCTGAGCCGGGCAACGTCCGAATCGGCTGAGGTGCCGGCGGAGAATCGCTGACATATTCATGAACAGGTACCGGTATTGAGGTAATCCCAGCCACCGGATCTGCCGCCGAAAAGGAATTGTCGCCGGCGCCGGCGGTGTTTCCCCGGCTATCAGCGGATCGTGGCGCCAGCGGCGCTTCCGCGCTGCTCAGTCTTGGCGTGTGTCGTGACCTTTGTCCGCAGCGTAGGCCTCGGGCGCCTGGCTCGGGTCGTCCCAGAGGCTTCTCGTGAGTGCTTTTCCGCGGGACGGTTCGTCCTTGGGTGTTGTGGGCCGGGGGTAATGCAGTGCGTCGTACAGGTTGAAGCGGTGGGTGTCGAAGACGGCGCTGACGAGGGTGGCGTAGGTGCTGGCTGCGGCGGGGATCCACCATCGCCAGACCAGCCACGCCACGGTGAGGCCCACGAGCACCGAAGGAAGCCACAACACGCACAGAGCGCAGGAGGCAATCGCCCAGATGAAGGCGCCGACGGCCTTGTTCAGCTCGCTTCGAGCGGTGCTGAGATCTGCGCGGGGGTGTTCGGGCAGGACGAGCCAGAACTGCGGCCAGACGATGACGGCGTCGAGCCCGTACCAGGTGGCCGGGCGCCGCTCACCGGCGCGGATGATGTTGCCGAGCCGGGTGGGCATCACCTCGCTGTGGGGCGGGAAGCGGCGCAGCGCCACGGACGCGGCGACCTCGTCGTGTGCGGAGGACTCGGCGGCAGGCGGCACCTCCTCGAGCTTTCGGGACTCTTCTTGCCATCGAGCGATCCGCTTCGCACGTAGACCATGCGCGGCGTCCGGCCAATAGCCCTCCAACAGCCGGAGCACGGGCAGGGTCAGACGGTCGACGATGAGACTGCTGGCCGAGACTGCAATGACCGCGACGACCATCACGCTCAGGACGGCAGCGACTCCGTTGTCGTCCATGAGAGGGCTGAGCGTGTCTTTGACGTAGGACCAGCCGCCGCGATGGATGGACCACACCGTGAACGCCCAGACCCAGAACACCAGTCCGCTTTCTCCAGCGGCAAACAGGCGGTTGGACAACGCGGAGTGGGTGTCTTCCCAGAACCTCGTCATGTGTCCGGGTTCTCACGCACAAGGGGGACGTCGTGCTCGGTGCATGGCCCAACATCTTCGGGTCGTCCACGCTGGAGCCGGCGAAAGTGCCCCGGTGGGTCGTTCGGGCACGTCCAGATCGTCGCCGTTGCGGCGGCGGGGTTTCCGGGTAGGCCATTGAACTCGTCTGCGCCTCTGACTACGTGGCTGTCGGCGACGGTCTCCTCTGCGAGGGCGTTCTCGTAGGTGTGCAGCCGGGCACTGATGTGTGCTTCGTCGGCGAGTTGCCGAATGAGCGCCGCGGCTGTCGCGTCGTCATGTTTCAACGCATCTGCGAAGCCAATATCCAGTGCGGTGTAGGTGTGTGGGCAAAGGTCTGGCAGGTCTCCGCGCAGAAGTGCACAGGCTTGGACGGTAACGGCATCCCGGTGGTCGGCCATGGCACCTATCGTCGCAGCCCCGGGCGCCGATTCAATAGGACGTATCAGACATAGGGTGTCAAGGGGGCGCCTGCTGTGTTCGCTGGGGGAGAGGACGCACTGACGGGGAGCACCGAGGGCACCTTGGCATTGGTCCAGCAGGTCTTGGCTCTGCCCGGGGGCATGTACCGGTCGAATCTCGGGGTGGCTTCGCAGGCCCGGTTCGAGCATCGTGGGCGTGATGATGATCGCCTGACAGTCGTGGATGTCTTCCGGGAAGCTGCGATGAGCGATACGGCAGCTTCGCTGGCCACCTGCCAAGCCGCTGGGTTATGGGGACGGCGCAGTTCCGGGGTCCACGCGGTGGATGCCTTCACGGTTGCCCTGGATCTGTTGCCACGGGTGATGCCCCGCTGTGTGGCTGGGGTACACCGCCCACCGATGCGCCCGCATCACAACCCCCGACCCATCCCGCACAGCGGCTGCGAACGGGCGACGGACGCGCCCGCGGGTGGCGGCGAAGCTGCCGGTGAGGCGACTGGGCGGGCGGTGCGGTAGGCCGACCGTACGGTGGTGGCGATCTTCC
>PDSI01000087.1 GCA_002748415.1 Micrococcales bacterium
CAAAACGGACTGAGCACGCCCAAACCGCCCACACACCACGCCCCGCTGGGTTCGACCGACTGCCCAAACGCTCGAACCGGTCACGCATCACTCGCCGCCGGCTTGGGCTGCCCGCACCAACGCCTAAATCACCCCATAGCCCTCGCCGGGAATCCGCCCGCACCACCCACATCGGCCCCTATGGCGCCGTTAGGCGACGTATGGCGCCGGCGCGCCGCTACCCGACGTACCCCAACAGCGCCATAGGGTCCAAGATGACCGGTTCGACTCCGCCACAGGTGCCTGAAATGACCGGCCCATGCGTTCTGCTGCGAGGAGGAACCCCGGAGTCACGCAACCACATCGACCAAACAGCCCAGACAGGACGCCGGGTTTCGCCCGCTCACGAGCGTCCTCGCGTGCCCTGGCCGCATACGAAAGATCGAAGCTAGTCCCTGAGCACCGCTGGAAGCATGGCTTCAGGGCAGGCGATCGCCGCGCAGCGCCCACGCCGCGATGCTGCGAAGGTATTCCGGAGCCGGGTCAGCGATGTCCCGCTTGTGCTTTTCGGGGTCGAATGCTGCCAGCACCTCCGCGGTGGGCCAGGTCAGCGACGCCACCTGCAGGGCGTTGGCCCGCCTGCCATCGATGGTCCAGCCCAGCGAGGTGATGAGCGCGGCCACCAATCGCAGTGTGGACTCGTATTCCATGCCCACCGCCGTGGCCAGCAGTATCGCGACGCCCGCATCGAACTCAGCGCCCTTGCCGGCCGGCAGCGCGGTCAGTAGCTGCCGCAGCAGCGCACGGTCATCGTCCCCGGCCTTGCGGGCGGCCGGGCTCAGCACCAGCCGGTTCTTGTACTTGCGCACCAGCTTGGCCCGCTGGGCGGCCTGCCGCAGGCTGTACACGGCCGGTGTCTGGTCCTCCCGATTCCCTTGGCCGCAGATGTGGTCGGTCAGGTCGAGTCGCTGCACCAATTCGGTCACAACGGCGGGTTTCAGGTAGCCCGCACCGGTCAGTGGCAGCCCGTCCTGGCCCACCATGTCCAGCAGGACTCGCACGCCGGCGACCGCCGTGCTCACCGCTTCCTCGGTCAGTTCCGGCGGTTCGTCGGGAATCATGGTCAGCAACAGCGTCACCTCGGATGCCCCCGCCGGGTCGAGCCTACCGACGTAGTCGACCACCGCCTGCGACCAGACGTCGCTCAGCGGTTCGCACAACCCGCCGACGGTGAACGAGGCGCCGTCCCGTATCTGGGCCAGCACGTCGTTGACCTCCGTGACGTCGAACCGCTCGGGGTCGAAGCCGGGCGGCAACCAGTCCAGCAACTCCTCCCGAGAGATATGATGGGGTTCCTCGCCGCGGACGGCTGCGATCACGTCCTGGTAGCCCCAGGGACCCCCGCAATCCTCGGGCGGGCAGGCCCGGGCACCACCGACACAATGAACCGGCGGATCGTCCGGGTCACGGGGCAGCACCTTTTTCACCGTGATGGTGTGCTCCCAGCCGTCACCGAAGTCGTAGTCGTGGTGCAACCGCTGGCCGGGCTCGGCCAGCACCTGGTCCAACCGGACCGTCGACTCATGGACGGAATCCTCTTCGATCTCATCCATGTCCTCGTCGACCTGAGTCGCGAACGGCAACACGTCATGGTGCCGTTTACCCGGTCCCATGACGAAATGGTGCAGATGCGAACCTTCCCAGCCCATCACCGCCATGAGCCCGGTGTGTACCTCGTCCAGGGTCAGGTCGCTTGCCATATCCACCGTGCGCCACACGGGCGGGGTGACGTCGCGCAGTTCGACCCGCAGCCGGTACGTCACCGGCTGCTCCCGCGGCTGCAGCAGAACCGGTCTCCTTCGTTGGATCCCACCGAACCCGCCGGGCATCCCCGTCCGCCCCATCATGCCCTGGGTGACCGCCCGCAGAATCTGCTCCGGGGTGGCCCCGGAGGCGATGAGCTGCTCAGCGAGATCCCTGGCGATGAGCGGGACCACGTTGTCTGGCGGTTCGGCCCCCGAGGGAGTTCCGCGCTGTGCCATACCTGAAACCCTAAACCCATAGGACGGCGTGGTGCCGGCTGGGTCGCAGCGCCGGTTTCCGGCGCACCGGGCAATCGCGCCCGTCGAGACGGTCGCCGAGGTGCTAATTCCCGGGCCGGGTCGGATCCTCACCGCGGCTGAGCGCGTCCCAGGTGGACATCGGGTCCGGGTCCTCGCCCGTGGTCTCGTGCCCCGCCGGCTTGGCGGCGTCGAAACGTTGCCCGGGAGGGCGCCGGGGCTCGGCGAAACCGAACACCGCTGCAACGATGCCGATGCCCACCAGTGCCACCCCCGCCAGCAGCGCGATACCGGGCCACGCGGTCACCGCAACATGCGCGGCCTGTGGGCTCTGGACCAGCCCCTCTCCGGCTTTGCCGGTGGCCGCTGCTGCCGGGTCGGCCAAGACCCGGCCGCTCGACCAAGCAGTCAGCCCGCCTGCCCCCGCTGCCACCACCAGAACTGCGGTGCGCAGCCAGCGCCCGGCCAGGATGAGCGCCGCGGCGGCCGCCAGCGCGACGAGGGCAGCGGCCGGTACCACCGGGGCGACGGTCGTACCCGCCAGCTCGACGCTGCGGTCACGCAGCGCGTCGTCCTGCGCCACCGTCAACCACCCAGCCCTGGCGCATGCCAGCATCACGGCGCCCGCGACAGCGGTGCCGAGGACGACCGCGCGCCTGCTCAGCCGTAGCCCGGATCCGCGGATGGTGCGACGCTTCGGCATCACGTCACGTCACCGGGTGCAACTGCTGGGCGACGTGGACGGCTGCGACCACGGCGGCGGCCTTGTTATGGCATTCGGTATCTTCGGACTCCGGCACGGATTCATCGACGATGCCGGCACCGGCCTGGATGTGCGCCATCTGATTCTTGACCACGGCGGTGCGGATCGCGATGGCCAGGTCGAGATTGCCGGCGAAGTCGAAATAGCCGACGGCACCGCCGTAGATGCCGCGGCGGACCGGTTCCAGTTGGTCGATCAACTCCATGGCGCGGGGTTTGGGGGCCCCGGACAAGGTGCCGTGCGGGAAGATCGCCCGCAGCACGTCGATGGCCCCGGCGCTGTCCCGCTGCTCGCCGGTGACGGTGGACACCAGGTGCATGACATGCGAGTACCGTTCCACCGACATGAAATCCACGACGTGCACACTGGCAGGGTCGCACACCCGGGACAGGTCGTTGCGGGCCAGATCCACCAGCATCAGGTGTTCGCTGCGTTCCTTGACGTCGGCCAGCAGGTCCTCGGCCAGATCGTTGTCTTCCTCGGGTTTGACACCGCGGGGCCGGGTGCCGGCGATCGGGTGCGACATGATTTGTCCCGCTTCGGCTTTCACCAGTGCTTCCGGTGAGGAACCGACGATGTCGACGGGGATCCGGGCTCCGTCCGGGCCGGCCTGCACACCACGGAACAGGTACAGGTAGGGGCTGGGGTTGGTGGCCCGAAGCACCCGGTACACCTCCAGCGCGTCTACCGGGCAGGGCATCGAGAATCGTTGCGAGACAACGACTTGGAAAACCTCACCGTCGCGTACCGCGTCCTTGCCGGCCAGTACGGCATCCAGGTACTCCTGTTGCGTGGTGCGCTGGACCGCCGCGGCAGTGGGTCCCGGGTGGGTGACGGCCGCGCTGGCCGGGGTAGGCAAGCTCAGCCGGGCGGTCATGGCCCGGAGCCGGGACACCGCTGCGGCGTGGGCTTGTTCGACCCGGTCCGGGCTGTCGTCGTGATTGATGGCATTGGCGATGAGGGTCAACGTGGCGTCGGAGTGATCCAGCACGGCCAGGTCGCGGGTGAGACCGAGCATGACGTCGGGAATCCCGATCTCGTCCGGGTTGCCGTCCGGCAGGCGCTCCCAGTAACGGACGATGTCGTAGGCCAGCGACCCGACGAAACCACCGGTGAACGGAGGCAACCCCTCCAGGCGTGGGGTGTGCAGCTCGGCCAGGGCGCGTTCCAGCACGGCCAGCGGATTGCCGTGCTGTGGAGCACCCACGGGTGGGTCACCGATCCACGTCGCCTGGTCCGCAGTGCTGGTGAGCATGGCCGCGGCCGCCACGCCGATGAACGAGTACCGTGCCCACACACCGGTCTCCGCCGATTCCAGCAAGAACGTTCCGGGTTGCCCGTCGGTGAGCTTGCGGTACAGCCCGATGGGGGTTTCGGCGTCGGCCAGCAACTTGTAGACCACGGGAATGACGCGGCGGGTTTCCGCCAGTTCACAGAAGGTGGGCAGGTCGGGCCAGATCACCCCCAGGCTGCCGTCCGGCCCGGCGCTCACCGCGCTGCCTCGCCCGGCTCGCGCCGAGCCGATTCCGATTGCGACAACAGCGTGTGGGTGCCGAAACAGGAGCGGGCGCCGGTGTGACAGGCCGGGCCGACCTGGTCCACCCGTACCAGCAGCGCGTCGCCGTCACAGTCCAGTTGCACTGAGCGGACATGCTGCACATGCCCGGACGTGTCTCCCTTGCGCCAGTACTGCCTGCGGCTGCGCGACCAGTACCAGGCCCGGCCGGTGGCCAGGGTGCGGGCCAGCGCCTCGTCGTCCATCCACCCGACCATCAAGACCTCACCGGTGTCGTGCTGCTGGACCACGGCCGCTACCAGGCCGTGCGCGTCGCGTTTGAGCAGGTCCGCGACGGCAGTGGGCAAGCAGGACCTCGGGTGGGCGTCGGTCATGCGCTCAAGTGTCGCAGAGCGAACGCGTCTGCTGCGCCGGGGCCGATTCCCCGGCATCACCAACGCGCCGACCTGCGCGTCTGCCGCCGGGCGGCCGGCAGGCCCGATGACGTGTGGAGTTCCGCCGCACAGTGGCACCAATCTCTGTCACGCGGCAAGGTAGGTCCATGACCGAGCAGGCGAGTTCCGCGAGGCAGTTGTCCCTGGCGGCGCGGGAGCGGGAGGCGCTGGCCGACACGTTCCTGCGGGTGGGCCCCGACGCGCCCACCTTGTGCGAAGGCTGGCAGACCAGGGACTTGGTCGCGCATCTGGTGGTGCGCGAATACCGGCCCGATGCGGCGGCCGGCATGGCGATCCCGCTGCTGGGTGGGTACCTGCGTTCCACCATGGATTCGGTGCTGTCCGAGGGGTACGAACGGGCGGTGCAGTCGTTCCGGGCCGGGCCACCGTCCTACAGCCCGTTCGCGATCCCCGGCATGGACGAGCGGGCCAACACGGTGGAGAACTTCGTGCATCACGAGGACGTGCTACGGGCTCAGGAAGGATGGCAGCCGCGCGAACTGAGCGATACGGACATCGACACGTTGTGGAAGGCGATCCGGCAGATGGGGTGGGTTTCCTCCCGGCGGCACGACGGTGGGTTGATCCTGGTGGCCGGCCACGGTCCCCGCACCAAGATCAAAGGCGGTGAACCGACGACGATCGTGCGCGGCCCGGTGCCGGAGCTACTGATGTGGCTGTTGGGCCGAACCGACCATGCACGCGTCGAGGTCGAGGTGCGGGAAGCGCCGTAACAGACGCCCGGAGCCGTATCGCGCCTGGGCCCGGCGACGCCCGCTCCGGGACCCCCGCTCCGGAGCATGCCCACCCGGTCTCGTCACGGCACCCCGTTCGTCATCGTCCGTGGGTGGCCAGGCCCACCGGCCGCTGCGGGCTGCGGCACGAGGCGAACCGGCACTCCCCCGGCGTGCAGGTGTTCCTTGACCTGGCCGATGCTCATCTGCCCGAAGTGAAAGACACTGGCCGCCAGCACCGCGTCGGCCCCCGCCTGAACAGCGGGCAAAAAGTGCTCCACCGCACCGGCGCCCCCGGAGGCGATCAGCGGCACCGTGCACACTGCCCGCACCTGGGCCAGCATGTCCAGGTCGAACCCGGCCTTGGTCCCGTCGGCATCCATCGAGTTGAGCAGGATCTCCCCCGCTCCCAGCTCGCACACCTGCCGGGCCCATTCCACCGCGTCGATGCCGGTGCCCCGCCGCCCGCCGTGGGTGGTGACCTCGAAACCCGAAGCGGTGGGCTCATACTCGCTGTCCGCGGGCATCCGCCGGGCATCCACCGACGCCACACACACCTGGCTGCCGAACTGGTCGGCGATCTCGCTGATCAACCGCGGCCGGGCGATCGCCGCAGTGTTCACCGACACCTTGTCCGCGCCGGCCCGCAGCAGCCGGTCCACGTCGGCGCTCGCCCGCACTCCCCCGCCCACGGTCAACGGGATGAACACCTGCTCCGCGGTCCTGGCCACGACGTCGTACATCGTGTCCCGGGCACTGCTGGATGCGGTGACGTCCAGGAAGGTCAACTCGTCGGCCCCCTCGGCGTCGTAGCGGGCGGCCAGTTCCACCGGGTCCCCCGCATCACGCAGGTCCCGGAAGTTGACGCCCTTGACCACCCGGCCGGCATCCACGTCCAGGCACGGAATGATCCTGACCGCCAGACCACCTGCGGTGGAGGTGTTTTCGCCCACGGATGCCTCACTCATCGCGTCCTGCCTCCTGGTCACCCACTACCGCCCGCGCGGCCACCTGCTGGCGGGCCAGGTCGGCGATGCCCACCACCCCGGCCTGCGGCCCGCACTCGGCAGCAACGATGCGCGGCATCGGCCGGTACCCGCGGCCGGTCAGCGTACGCCGGAACTCCCGGCGGGCCGAATCCAGGAACAGGTCCGCGGCTGCGCTGACTCCACCGCCGACGACGAACATGTCCGGGTCCAGCGCAGCCGCCAGGTTGGCCATTCCCCTGCCCAGCCAGCGGCCCATGTCACCCAGCAATTCGGCGGCGGTGCGGTCGCCGTCGCGGGCCGCCTCGGTGACGAACGGGCCGTCGATGCGAGACACTTGGCCACCGGCCCGGCGCATCAGGTCGAGCGCCGTCACCGACCCGGCCGACACCATCTCGCGGGCGTCGCGGCCCAGCGCATTGCCGGAGGCGTACTGTTCCCAGCAGCCGCGGTTTCCGCATTCGCAGCGGTGTCCGCCGGGCAATATCATCATGTGCCCGAACTCCCCCGCCATGCCGTTGGCGCCGCGCTCCAGCCGCCCGTCGATGACGATGCCCCCGCCAATGCCGGTGCCCAAGGTGATACACACCAGCCGGCGCATCCCGCGCCCCGCGCCGAACCGGTACTCAGCCCACGCCGCCGCATTGGCGTCGTTGTCCACCAGCACCGGACGCCCCAGCCGGGCAGACAGCTTGTCCCGTAACGGTTCTGACCGCCACGCCAGGTGCGGTGAGAACAGGACGCCGGATTGGTCCCGGTCCACGAACCCGGCAGCGCCGATTCCTACCGCGCTTACCGGCCCCTGCCGGATGAGCTCGCGGACGGCTTCGGTGGTGGCGTCCTCGACCGCGAGCACATCCTGGCCGGGAGTGTCGGTGCGGATGCTGGTCAGCACCGTGCCGTCGGCGTCCACCAACGCCGCCAAGACCTTGGTGCCGCCGATGTCTACGCCCACCGCCGGCCCGGCAGGCCCACCGCAAGCAGCAGGAAGACTCACAGTTCGCGGGCGAGATCGGCCGCGCCGATCATCCCCGCGTCGTTGCCCAGCTCGGCCAGCACCAGCTCGGCCACCGGGCGGAACCCGCGAGCGGTCAGGCTCGCGGCGAACGAGGCGCGCACCGGTTCCATCAGGATCTCCTTGGCCGCGCTGACGCCTCCGCCGATCACGATCATCGCCGGGTCGAGGACCGCGGCCAGGCTGGCCGCGCCGATACCGATACTGCTGCCGAGTTCGCTCATCAGGTCCAGCGCCATCGTGTCGCCCTCTTCGGCGGCTTGGGTGACCATGATCCCGGTGATGTTCTTGGCCTTGCCGCCGGCCATTTCCAGCAGCCTGGCCCCAGGTACGGCGCCCTTTCGGGCCGCTTCCTGCGCTTCGCGGACCAAGGCGGAGCCGCTGCCGTACACCTCCAGGCAACCGCGCAGCCCACAACCACACCGGTGCCCACCTGGAACCACCCGGATGTGGCCTACTTCCGCGGCCATGCCGGCAGCCCCGCGCAGCAGGTGACCGTTGTCGATGATGCCGCCGCCGACTCCGGTACCGATGGTCAGCAACAGCATGTGCGTCACATCGCGCCCGGCACCGAACCGGTATTCCCCCCATGCCGCGGCGTTGGCATCGTTCTCCACCACCACCGGCAGCGACGTGGCTTCTTCCACATACTGGCGCAGCGGCTCGTCCCGCCAAGCCAGGTTGGGCGCGAACACCACGGTGGACCGGTTCACGTCCACGATCGCCGCCGCGGCGATCCCGATGGCGCTCACCTCATGCTCGGCCCGCAGATCCTGCACGCAGCCGACGATGGCGTCGCGGATCGCGGACACGTCGGTGGCCGGCGTCTCTCGCCGCGCCTGGGCGATGATCCGCCCTGACTCGTCGACCGCGCCGGCGGCGATCTTGGTTCCGCCGACGTCGACCCCGATGGTGACCGCGCTCATGCCGACACCTCCCCGACTCGCTTGGCCAAGTCTTTCAAGGCGGTGGTGACGATGCTCTTCTCCGCCATCCGGCGCAGCGGCCCGGCCAACGGGACGGCCAGACTCACCGACAGGTCATAGCGCACCAGGGTACCGTCAGCGGCCCGGCTGAGCGTGTAGGAGCCGTCCATGGACTTCAGTGCGGTGCTTTCGCGCAGCGTCCACGAGACGGTACCCAGGCCGTGTTCGTCGACGTCCCAGGTGTACTCCAGGGAGTAGGTATCGGTGATGGGGCGCTGACGGACGGTGAAAGTGGCCACGGCGGGCAGGTCGTCGGGGCCGGTCTCGTCCACCACGACCTTGGTCACCCCGTTGGCCCATTGCGGGTAGGCGCCGAGGTCGGCGATCACAGTGAGAACGTCCGCAGCCGCGGCGTCGATGGTGGCGGTGGCGGAAGTTGCATCACCCATGGCAGAACCCTAGCGCGCAGGCTGCGGCTCTCCCGCTGCGGACAACCTGGACGCTATGGCGCGGTGAGAGGACGTCGGGTAGCGGCACGCCGGCACCATATATCCCCGCACAGAGCCAGAGCTGTCGACATCGACGACTCGAGCCCCCGGGCCTGCCCGGAGAATGCCTAGAAGAACAACCCCGCCAGGCTCAAGACGCCCAGCACCATCATGGTCATCACGGCCGCTCCCAGCAGTCCGGCGAACGCCCGGCTGCCACGCCCGGACAACCTGCGGCTGAGTTGCGCCGCCGGGTCGTCCGGTTCCTGGCCGGCCAGCCGGGCCAACAGCTCGTCGGCGACGGCCTTGGCCTCCTCCTCGTCGGTGGTGACGTTCCCGTCGGGGCGGGCCAACACATCCGCCGGTCCCGGCCGCGCGTGCCGTGGCCGGTGGTGCTCCTTCTTCGGCCGCAGGTCCTCGTAACACTGCGGGCACCACCACACGTCCTCCTGGGTGGAGGCAGAACAGTACGGGCACCGTGCCGGAACCGTGACGGTCTTCTCGTGCGACATAGTGTTTGCCAGATCGGCACGCAACACACCCTTCTTGACACGCACCCTGGAGGTCTTAGCCCTATCAGGTGCTGTGGTGACCGAAAGCCGTAAAAGGTTCGTTGCGAAAGGGTGACGGCGTTCGCTTCCAGGCGAAGCACCCCGCGGGTTTGGACTATGATGAACACCACAGTTGTGTCCACCTGCGGTGCGGGAGCGGTCGCCCGCCCCTACCCACGAGCGGAGACCCGTGCGCGAGGCGTCCACCCCCCTACTCGTTACCAGCCATCCGTCCCGCAACATGACCGACCTGGTCTGTGACTGGGCTACGGAGGACCCGGCTGCCGCAGCCTTCTACCGCAAGACCGGGCCGGCCGCCGATCGCTGGGAACCAGTCACTATCAGCGACTTCCGCAATCAGGCGATGGCGCTGGCCAAGGGCTTGATGGCTTCCGGCATCGAGGTGGGCGACCGGGTCGCGCTGATGAGCCGGACCCGCTACGAGTGGACCCTCATCGACGTGGCCGTCTGGTTCGCCGGCGCGGTCACGGTGCCCGTGTACGAGACGTCTTCCGCCGAACAGGCCGAGTGGATCCTGTCCGACTCCGGCACCAAGGCGTTGTTCGTGGAAACGCAAAAGCTACGCGATTCTTCCAACCTCGACGCCATCCTCGCCGACGAGCAGACCGCAGTGCAGCACCTCTGGGTCATCGACGAGGACCTGGAATCGGTCAAGCGACTGGGCAAGGACATGACCGACGAGCAGGTGCACGCCCGGCGCCGGACCCGCACCCTGAACTCCCCCGCCACGGTGATCTACACCTCGGGCACTACCGGCAAGCCCAAAGGCTGCGTCCTCACCCACGGCAACTTCTACGAGTTGTCCGTCAACACCGCGGCGCGATTGGCCGACGTGGTGGCCGGACCCGAGTCGCGCACGCTGCTGCTGCTGCCGTTGGCCCACATCTTCGCCCGGTTCATCCAGGCCCTGGTGCTGGCGGCGCGATGCCCGATGGCGCACACGCCCGACCCGAGCACAGCTGTGGACGACCTCGGCACTTTCCGGCCCACCTACATCCTCAGCGTGCCGCGCATCTTCGAGAAGATCTACAACGCCGCCGAACAGAAAGCGGCAAGTTCGGGCCAGCAAAAGATCTTCCGGATCGCGGCAGCCACCGCCGTCGCCTACAGCCGGTCGCTGGACAAGAGCGGCCCGTCCCTGGGGCTGCGAGCCAAACACACAATCTTCGACAAGCTGGTCTATTCCAAACTGCGGACGCGGCTCGGCGGAAGACTGCAATACGCCGTTTCCGGCGGCGGCCCGCTCGGCGAGAGGTTTGGGCATTTCTACCGCGGCTGTGGCATCACCATACTCGAAGGCTACGGACTGACCGAGACCACCGCTCCCACCTGCGTCAACGTCCCGGAGGCGGTCAAGATCGGCTCGGTCGGCCTACAACTGCCCGGAGCCAGCGTGAAGCTCGGCGAGGACAACGAGATTCTGCTCAAGGGCCCCCACGTGTTCACCACGTACTGGGGCAACGAACAGGCCACCAGGGAAGCCCACACCGAGGACGGGTGGTTCCGGACCGGAGACATCGGCTCGTTGGACGAGGACGGTTTCCTGTACGTCACCGGCCGCATCAAGGACATCATCGTCACCGCGGGCGGCAAGAACGTGGCCCCCGCAATGCTGGAGGACCGGCTCCGCTCGCACCCGTTGGTCAGCCAGTGCGTGGTGGTCGGCGACGGGCGACCCTTCATCGGGGCACTCATCACGCTGGACGAGGACATGCTACCCACCTGGCTGGCCAACCACGGTCTACCGGAAATGAGCATCGCCGAGGCGGCCGAACACCCGAGGGTGCGCCAGTCCCTGCAGGTTGGCGTGGACCGGGCCAACAAGGCGGTCTCCCGGGCCGAGTCGATCCGCAAGTTCCAGGTGGTCGCCGAGGACTTCACGGTGGAATCCGGGCACCTGACCCCGTCCATGAAGATCAAGCGAGCCGAGGTACTCAAGGACCACGAAACCGATCTGGAACGGCTCTACGCCCGGTAGCGGCAACTCGTCGTCCCCGCCGGAGCGCTATTCTGCGCCCGTGGGGGTTAGCGCGCCGGTCGTCGTCGGACGCCAAGACGACGTCGGCCAGTTGTGCGCCCGGGTGGCCGATCTTGCCGCCGGGCCCGCCGGTGTGCTGCTGACCGGCGAAAGCGGAATCGGCAAGTCGGTCGTGCTGGCCGCGACGACCTGCCGGCTGCGCTGCGAGGGCATCCCGGTACTCACGGCGTCGTGCCTGGACGTCGGCGACCAATGGCCGCTGCATCCGATCCACACCGCGCTGCAGGACGGCCGGCAGTTCGCCGATGCGCGCACCGGGGCGGCCATCAACAGCTGCCTGGACGTCCTGGCCCGGGGTGGGCCGCGCGTCCTGGAAACCCTGCACGACGAACTCGCCTCGCTAGCCGAGCAGCCTCTCGTCCTCGCGCTGGACGACATCCAGTGGGCGGATGCGGCCACCCGTTCCCTCGTCCTGACCCTGCTGGCCGGTTACGCACAACCGAAACTGCTGATCCTGGCCGCCACCCGCAGCGCAGACTTGGCCGGGACCGGTGCTATCGCCGACATCACCCGGCAATTGGCCCGCCACCAACGGCTGCAGATCCGCGGGCTGGCTGCCTTCACCCTGAAACAGACCGCCGAACTGGCCAAGCATCTGGGGGTCACCGCATCGCAGGAAGACGTAGCGCGGCTACACGAACGCACCGGCGGCAACCCGTTCTACCTGGACTGCCTGATCCGGGCCGGACTGACCCGGGATGCCCACGGCATCCCGGAGAACCTGCGCATGCTGCTGTTGGCGGACGTCACCCGGCTGTGCGACACCGACGCACTCATCCTGCGGGCTGTGTCGGTCTGTCCGGGACCCGTCCCGCACGACATCCTGGCTGCGGCCGTACCCGTCGAGCAACAGTCGCTGATCGACGGACTACGCCGGCTGGTGACGGCCCGGCTGCTCACCGCGGACGACTCTGGTTACTGCACCCGGCACCTGTTGCTGCGCGAGGCAGTAGCCGCCGACCTGTTGCCCGCCGAGAAACGCGATCTGCACCGCAAGCTCGCCGAGGCGTACCGGGACCTGGCCCCGCATCGGCGCGACGAACGCGCCCGGCACTGGCGGGAGGCCGGATTACCGGACCGAGCGTTGCCGGAGCTGATCGCCGCGGCCAGAGAGGCCGACCGCATCGAGGCGCCGAACGCCGCCTGGAAGCTATGGCGCAGCACGGTCGAGGTGGCCGATGCCCTGCCGGAACTGCCGGACAGCACCGTCCTGCTGGGCGAGGCCGCCGAGTCGGCACACCGGGCCGGGGACGATCACGCTGCCATCGAACTGCTGGACCGCACCCGGCCGACCGAGCCGCGGTCCGGCATCACCCGGGCCACCTACCTGGCCGGGGCGGGGCACGTGGACCAGGCCATCGCCCAACTGGACGACCTGCTGGCCGGGGACCGGCTCTGCGCCGCCGACCGCCAGCGGTCGTTGGCGCTCAGCGCGGAGCTGCTGGTGCGGCAAGGAGCTTTCGATTCCGCTCGCAAACGGGCGACGCAGGTCACGCAGCTGGCCGCATCCCCGGACGGTGAAGCCGAAGACCCGCACACCTCGGTTCTCGCACATGTTGCGTTGGGTTTCAGCGAGGCCTACCTGGGTAACACGCAGGCCGGGCGGCAGGCGCTTCGGCAGGGACTGGCGGAGGCGGAACGCACCGGCGACGTGCAGCTGGTCGGCACCGCCTATCTGTACCTGGCCAACCTGTTGGCCGGACCGCTGAACGACTTGGAGGAAGGCCTGCTGATGGCCCGGCAGGGCGCCACTCACCTGGCCTCGCTGGGCGCGGGGCCGCAAGTGGCGGCGCTGCGCGCCGCGGCATGCAACGGCCTGTTCCGGCTGGGCCGGTGGCGGGAGGCGGTCGAACTGGTCAGCGACGCCCTGCGGGACACGCACACCGGGCAGGTCGGCGCGGATCTGTACCTGGCTCGCGCCCGGATCGTGTTGGCCCTGGGCGACTTCGATGCCGCACAGACCGACGTGGACGCGGCGTCCACCTTGCTGGCCGAGGCCACGACTCCGGCCCAGGTACTTCCGTTGGAGATCCTACGGGCGGGCCTGGCATTGTGGCGGGCGGATGTTGATACGGCCCGGAGCGCCGTCGTGGCCGGATTGTCGGTGCTGCCCGCTGATTACCAGGACTCCTGGCAACTCGCCCCGTTGGTGTGGCACGGCTTGCGGGCCGAAGCGATGGCAGTGGATACCGGTGGCCCGACCGACCGGCGATTGCTCGCGTTGGTGAACTCCTACCGGATGCGGATGCTGGCAACCACGGCTGGTCCGGTGCGCGACACGGTCACCGGCTACGAGTTGTTGTGCGCGGCCGAGACGTCCCGCATAGAGGGGTCCCCCAGCGTGAGCGCGTGGGAGCGCTGCGCGGTGCACTGGGAAACCCGGACCCACCCCTACCCGGCGATCTACGCCCGCATGTTCCAGGCGGAGGCGATGTTCGCCCAGCGGGCCCGCAACCGGGAGGCGGCCGAGGTCTTGCGGCAGGCTCACCAGCAGGCCAGCGCGCTGGGCGCGAAGCCGTTGGCCGAACTCATCACCGGGCTTGCCACCAGGGCCCGGGTGCGGTTGAACACCCCGGCACCGAGCCCGGCGGCCGCGCCGGACTCCCTGGCCGAGCTGACCACTCGCGAACGCGAAGTGTTGCGGTTGGTCTCGGCGGGCAAGACCAACCGGGAGATCGCCAAACAGTTGTTCATCAGCGAACGCACCGTTGATGTTCATGTCTCCCGGATACTGGCCAAACTGAGAGTCAGGTCACGCGTGGAGGCGGGGTTGAAATTCCTGGGGGCGCAGAGCGCACCGCCGGTATAGCCCGTAGCGTCGCTGGGTACGGCTGTGGCCCGGCTGCCAATAGCGCGCGCACCGGCGCTGTGGCCACCACCTGGGCCACCAGGCACGCGGCGAAATCAAGCTTGTGCACCCGGTCGGCCAGGTAATCGGGCCGGTTGCGTTTGCGCCAGAACCGACGAGCCTCGTCCCACGCCTGGTCCCTGGTCTCGTCGATGATGAGGTGGACCAACCAGTTCTCCAAGCAGTCGACCAGCGAAGCGGAGGGCCGGAACCCGATGAATACCCGGCGCAGGGACGGGATCAGCTCGTGGAACACCTGATTGAGCATCGTGTAGTCATGATGCTGGGCGCTGCGACTCACCGGCGCGATACCCAGTTGTGCGCAGGCGTCGATCACCGCCAGCGCCAGGTCCACGTTGATGTGGGCGTTGACTCCCAGCAACGCGTACTGAGCCGGATCCAGGGATTCGTCGTCCGGCTCGAACAACAGCATCCACGCGGCCGGTACGTCCGGATCTTCGCCGATCCACCCACGCACGGCGGCAAAATAGCGGTCGGCGAATCGCAGGGCGAGAACCTGAATGAATTCCGGATGCTGACACAATCCCAACCGGTGGAAACCGAGCACTCGTTCCGTCACTTGCCGGTAAAGCACATGGAAGTGCACAGCAAACGGGTTCACCATCCGCAGCGGTTGTTCCATCTCCCGCAACGTGTTGACGAGATCCGCCAGTTCGGTGCGGGGCCGATCGCACAACCGCAGAATGCGATCGCGATCAGGGTCCACCGCCCCGGCTACCTCAGCACATCCAGCACCACAATGAGCGACCATCGTCATCGTCCTGTACCCCCCCAAGTATCGGCGTCGTTGTATCCCCCGTGGCTGACACTAGCCCAGAAATCTCCGACAGGCTGACCCGCCGACCCTCACTATCGGTAGCGAGTCAGAAACACATCGCGAGGTACGTAGATCAGCTGCCCAGATATACGTACTTCCACTGATCGCGCGGGCCACCGTTTCGTTCCACACTCACTATGGCGGTCGACACGTCCCCTCGGTGGGGGGCCATGGGGTGGCCAGGGGACGTGTCGCCGCCGGCTCGCTGGTCGGAGGGGAACCCGCCAGCCGCTCAGCGGTGAGCGCCGCAACGTGCCGGGTTCAGCGACGAACCGGCCACCGCACGGTGGGCAGGTCAGCTGCACGCCGGAAGGCACTCAGGTCTGGCCGAGCAGCCGGGCCAGAGCCTGTGCTTGGTCCTGCGGCCGCCACCGTTGTTGTACCCACCGGCGGCCGGCTCTGCCCATCGCCGTGGCCTGATCCGGATTGGCCAGCAGCCAGCCGAGCCGGTCGGCGATCACGGCCGGGTCGCCGCCGTCCACAACGAACCCGGTCCGCCCGTCCAGGACCGCCTCGCCGGCGCCACCGGAGTCGCCGGCAACCACCGGCAGTTCGACCGCCGCGGCCTCCAAGTAGCAGATGCCTAGTCCTTCGACGTCGAACCCGTGGTGCCGGGTCCGGGCCGGCATGGCGAACACGTCACCGGCCGCCAGATGCATGGACAATTCGCCCCAGGGCGCTCGCCCGGCGAAGAAAACCTGCCTTCGCACCCCGGTCCGCTCGGCCAGGTCACGCAGCCGCCCATCGTCGGGCCCTTCGCCCACCAGCAGCAGCGCCACATCGCCGATCCGCCGGCGCACCATCGGCAACGCCCGGATCAGCATGTCCTGGCCTTTGCGTGGCACCAGCCGGGACACGCACACGACGACCGGCCGGTCCCCCAGCCCGTAGCGGCGCCGGATCTCCTCCCGGCCCACGCCGGGTCGGAACTGGCTCGCGTCCACACCTGAGGTCAGTCGCTGCATCCGGGCCGCCGCGGCTGGGGTGAACGCGCGAGCGATCCGGCGGCGGGTGTACTCGGTGAGGAAGGTGACCACGTCGTTGACCTCGCCGACGCGACGCATCGCGGCCTTGGCGCCGGGCACCGTGGACCACCAGATCTCATGCCCGTGCGTGGTGGCCACCGTCCGGGCGGCCCCGGCCGCACGCATCGGCGCGCCGAGCAGACCCAGCGGTGCGGCCGCGGCGAACCAGACCGCGGTACATCCGTACCCGTGCATCGTGGCGATGGCCCGGTCCCGCACCGCCGGGGTCGGCAGAAGAACCCGGGTTGGGTCGCGGACCACCGGGTAGGGCAACGTCGCATCGTAGCGCTGCGCGTCCGGCTGATTCGAGGCGTGCACCACAACCTGTTCCGGCGGCAGCTGCGCCAGCAGTTGGCGGACCATCGCCTCGATCCCGCCGGCCCGCGGCGGAAAATCGTTGGTGACCACCAGAATGCGGCCGTTGCGGCTGAGGTCGTTCATCCGGGGAACCGGAGACGAGATGACACGCCGGTCACGACGCGGCCAGCCGGCGCAGCTGGTCACGCCACTGTTCGGTCAACTCTTCGGTGCCGATGCCCAAGTGGTGCCGCAACGCTTGTTCGGTCCGGGTGTCGGCATCGTGGTTGACCGCGCCCGCCGGGCTGGATACCTCGGTGTACACAGCCAGCAATGCCTCGTGCGACCACTGCTCGGCGATCAGCCGCACCACCAGCCAGGACTGGGCGTACGCCGGGTCGATCGCCGACAGCCGAGGATCGAACTCGGCCCGGTCGGGCAGCCGGTCCGGAACCGTGCCCGACTTGACCGCGGAAATCGCGCTGTCCGCGACAGCGGACGGCGCCAGGCCGGTCTCCTGGTAGGCGATGTAGTCGGCGAAACCCTCCGACAACCACACCGGCACCGCTGCGGTGTTGCTGGCCCGGGTGGCCACGTGAACAAGTTCGTGGGTGAGGATCACCTCCCGCCCGATGCCGCCGAGTTGGCGGTAGCTGGCCGGGTTGATGATGATCCGGCCGGCCTGATCCTTGGTACCGCTGCCTTGCACCCCGACCTCGCCGGTGGTGACTGCGGCGATCTGGGCCAAGCCGGCCTGTTCACTGCGACCGAGCATCCGGGCCATGTCACGCTGGTCGGTCGGCACGTAGAGCACCGAGCGCCGCGGCCAGTTCGTTCCCCAGTAGCGATCCACTCGGTCCGCGGCCTGGTCGGCCTCGGTGACCAACGCTTCCACGTCGATGTCCACCACCCCGCCGGCAGGCACGAGCACTGTGGTGCGATCCCCCCGCACCACGTCGACCGGCCCCAGGTCCCACGGGTCGCTGGGGGTGCCGACCACGGCCTGGTCCGCGCTGATCACCCAGTCGGTGCCCTGCCTGGTGAACGTCATCATGCGTCCGCGGCCCACGGCGCCCAGGTCGGCGCCGTCGATCCGGTATTTGGCCTCGACGTGTGCGGTGAAAGTGTCGGCCACCGCCGTCTCGTGCCCCTGGACCGGCAGCCGCACGTCGACGACCCGGTAGGACCAGGAGTCGAACGGCACCCCTTGCAGGTTTTCGAAGATGCGTTCCTGCGTCGTCCGCAACCGTGCGGCACCGGAAGACAACACGCGCAGGTAGGCCTGCTCGTCACCGGACAGCAATGCCTCGGCGCGCCGGCCCAGCACCTGCTCGGCCACGGCAACCCGCTCCAGGCGCATGGCCCGGTACCGGGCCGACGCGTGGACGGCGGTGTCCCCTGCGGTCGGGTCGGTCACCCGCTCTATTGACCACAGCCAGTGACCGCTGGTGGCCATCGATACCCCGAAGGCCGTGGCCAGCATGACCACAACGGCGAGCAGCAGCACCCGCACCGCGCCGCCGACCCTCCCCCGTGACCTGGCCATGTCGCTCATGGTAGGCGGTCCGGCACCGATTGGCTCGCCCACCACGGCCGAGGGCACCACCGGCCGGGTGATATCACGACGATCACCGGTGACGGCGTCACGCACCGGAGCCTGGCCGTGCCGGCGGCCGGGTCGAACTGTCGGTGCCACCGCGTACCGTCCTGGGCATGCCTTCCCCGGACCGCGCCCATCCGGCGGGCGACCAGCTGAGTCTGCAGGATCTGGGCACCCCGCTGGTCGAGGTGGTCTTCGTGGTCGTGGACCTGGAAACCACCGGAGGGTCGGCCCAAGCGGACGCGATCACCGAGATCGGTGCGGTCAAGGTCCAGGGCGGGCAGGTGCTCGGCGAGTTCCACTCCTTGGTCGATCCGGGCCGGGAGATACCCCCGCTGGTCGTGTCACTGACCGGACTGACCACCGCCATGGTCCGGCAGGCGCCCCGGATCGAGGCGGTACTGCCCCCGTTCCTGGAGTTCATCACCGGTGCCGTGCTGGTGGCGCACAACGCCCCGTTCGACGTCGGCTTCCTGCGTTCCGCGTGCGTCGCGGCCGGCCAGACCTGGCCACAACCTCCGGTGCTGGACACCGTCCGGCTGGCCAAACACGTGCTGGCCCGTGACGAGGTGCGCAACCACCGGCTGGCCACGCTGGCCGCCCATTTCCGGTGTGCCACTACGCCCGGCCACCGGGCGTTGCCGGATGCGCGGGCCACCGTGGAGGTGCTGCACGGATTGCTGGCCAGACTGGGCAACCTCGGGGTCAACCACCTACCCGACCTGCTGGCCTACACCAGCCGGGTACCGGCCCGGGTACGGAGCAAACGGAACCTGGCCGATGCGCTGCCCACCGGGCCCGGGGTCTACCTGTTCATCGGGCCGGGCGAAGAGGTCCTGTACGTCGGCACGTCGGTCAACGTACGTCGGCGAGTCCGCAGCTACTTCACCGCATCCCAGTCGCGGCGGCGGATCACCGAGATGGTGGGCATCGCCCGCCGGGTCGACGCGGTCGCTTGCGCCACCGTCATCGAGGCACAGGTACGGGAGTCGCGGCTGATCGCGGCGCACGTTCCGCGGTACAACCGCAAGTCCCGCGCACCGCAGCGGGCACCGTGGCTGAAGCTCACCGTCGAGCCGTTCCCCCGGCTGTCCGTGGTGCGCCAGGTCAAGCCGGACGCCCCGGACGGGGCCGCCTACATCGGCCCGTTCACCTCGCTGCGGGGGGCAGAAATGGCGATGCAGGCGGTCCACGAGGCACTCGGGTTGCGGCAGTGCTCCGTACGGTTGCCGTCCCGCCCGCACGGCGGGACGGCGTGTGCGCTACTGGACATCGGCCGCTGTGGCGGGCCGTGCGTGGGCAAGCAGTCCGCGCCGGAATACCAGCGGATCGCCGATGCGGCACGATCCGCCATGACCGGTGCGGACACCGGCCCGGTACAGGCCGTGTTGTCCGCCGCATTGACCAGGCTGGCCGGGCAGCAACGGTTCGAGGACGCCGCGCTGCTGCGGGACCGGTGGTACGCGCTGGCCGATGCCACTGCCCGGGCGTGCCGGGTCGGCTCGCTGGGGGCGTGTGCCCAGCTGGTGGCGGCCCGGCGGGTCGACGACGGCGGGTGGGAGGCGGTGGTGATCCGGCACGGCCGGCTGGCCGGGTCCACCCGCGTCCCGCCGAGGCTGCCGCCACAGCCGGGCATCGAGGCGATGCTGGCCACTGCCGAGGTGACCCGGCCGGCGCCCTACCCGGCGTCGGCGGCAAGCTACGAGGAGACGGAGTTGCTGGCCCGCTGGTTGGAGAGTCCGGGGGTACGGTTAGTGGAACTCACGGGTACGTGGTCGTGCCCGGTGCGGGCCGCGCCCGCACCACGCTGACCCGAGGTACCCGGTGTTATCCGGCTGCCGCAGCTGCGCTTTCCTCGCGCCACCGCTGCAGTACAGCGGCGGCCGCGCCCGAGTCGATGGCCGTGGCTGCGCGATTCATCGCGATGCGCAAGGCGTCCGGCAACGTCTCCTGGACCGGACGTCCGGCCGGCAGCCCGTCCAGGGCGAGAAGCCCGGCTGCCGCGTTGAGCAGCACGATGTCACGGACCAGGCCCGTAGCCCCACCCAGAACAGCGTTCACGATCCCAGCGTTGTGCGCCGGGTCACCACCGCGCAGGTCGGACAGGGTGGCCCGGGGCAGGCCCACATCCGCCGGGTCGAGGTGGACCTGGGTGACGTTGCCGCCGTCGACCCACCACAGCGCCGACGGGCCGGTGGTGGTCAGCTCGTCCAGCCCGTCCTCGCCCCGGAACACCAGGGCCCGCCGGCCGCGCGCGGCCAACACCCCAGCCACCAGGGGGGCCGACCGTTCATCGGCCACGCCGACGGCGCTGGCCGTGGGCTGCGCCGGGTTGGTGAGCGGACCGAGGATGTTGAAGGTGGTGGGGACCCCGAGTTCGCGCCGGGCGGGCATGGCGTGGCGCATGGCCGGATGGAAGACCTGCGCGAAGCACAGGGTCATCCCCACGGTGCCGGCGAGCGCAGCGACCTGAGCGGGCGGCAGATCAAGGCGAACGCCCAGCGCCTCCAGGACGTCGGCGGTGCCGGACCGGGAGGATGCGGCCCGGTTGCCGTGTTTGACCACCACGGCCCCGGCACCGGCGGCGACCAGGGCAGCCATCGTCGACACGTTCACGGTGTGCTGCTGGTCGCCACCGGTGCCGACGATGTCCAGGGTCTCGCCGGGCACATCGATCCGTACGGCGTGCGCGAGCATCGCCTCGACCAAGCCGGTGACCTCTTCGACCGTCTCACCCTTGGCCCGCAACGCGACCAGGAATCCGGCCAGCTGGACCGGGGAGGTGTCGCCGGACATCACCTGGTCCAGTGCCCAACGGGTGTGACCGGCGGCCAGCGGCTGCCCCCGCATCAGGGTGCCGGTGAGCTCCGGCCAGCTCAGGCCGCCGCCGTCCCGGCCGCACGCGGATGGCTGGGCGGGCCGGGAACCGGCCCCCACGGCAGGGCTCACGAGGTGCTGGCATCGGCCCGGGCGCGGACCAGTGCACCGACCGCGTGGGCGACCTCGATCGGGTTCAGCGGGTGGGACACGGCGCCGTCCGCCCGGGACCAGGTGGCCAGCCACGCGTCCTGCGGGCGGCCGATCAGCACCAGGATCGGCGGACACGCGTACACCTCGTTCTTCACCTGCCGGGCAATGCCCATGCCCCCGGCGGGAACGGACTCGCCGTCCAGGATCACTAGGTCCAAGCCGCCTTTGTCGACCGCGGCGACCACCGCCGGATGCGTCGCGCACTCCGTCCATTGCACCTCGGGCAGGTCGGCGGCCGGACGCTTGCCCACTGCCAGGCGTACCTGAGCGCGCACGTCGCTGTCGTCGCTGTACAGCAGCATTCGCAGCGGCTCCTGTGGGGGATCATCGGTGCCGGCCATTGTTTTCGTCCTTTCACGGTGGCGTTCGATGCCTGTGACGATCAAGTTAGTTTCGTCACAGCCAGTTTGGCCTGCGACGCCGACATCAGCGGCAGCGGCGGCCTGATGGAACCGAGCGTAGCGGGCATGACCGTCAACTTGTAACCAACACGTGCCCCAGAGGGGTGCGGATTCACCCCGCGAGTCCCTATGATGTCGCCCGTGGCGACAGTATTGACCAACGAGCATGCCTCCCGCTCGCATACAGTGAACCGGCCGGACCCCATCGCGGTCGGCACGATCGTGTGGCTGGCCAGCGAGCTGATGTTCTTCGCCGGACTGTTCGCGATGTACTTCATGATCCGGGCGGTCCGTGGCGACCTGTGGGCGGTCGAGCCCGAACTGTTGAACATTCCGTTCTCACTGACCAACACTCTGATCCTGGTGTCCAGTTCCATCACCTGCCAGCTCGGGGTGTTCAAGGCGGAGGCACTGAAGCCCGGCCGGGACGGCAGCCTGCTCAACATCGGGTCCTGGGGCATGCGGGAGTGGTACTACCTCACCTACATCCTGGGTGCAATCTTCGTCTCCGGACAGATCTACGAGTACGCCGCCCTGGTCCAGGAGGGACTGAGTATCTCGGCGAACGCGTACGGTTCGGTGTTCTACCTGACCACCGGTTTCCACGGCCTGCACGTAGCCGGTGGGCTGATAGCGTTCCTGTTCGTCATCGCACGCAGCTACTCGACTCGCCGCTACAGTCACCGCGATTCGATGTTCGCCGTCGGGGTGTCCTACTACTGGCACTTCGTCGACGTGGTCTGGATCGGCCTGTTCTCCGTCATCTACCTGATCAAGTAGGGAGGGATTCTCGTGGCACGACGACGTACGCGGCATCGCTCCCGCGCTACCTGGGTGGTAATTCTGGTCGGCCTGTTCACGGTGGGAGGGCTGTACGCGGTCGCCGCTCCAGCCGCCCAGCACCGGCCGGTAGCATCAGCCACCGGCGATACCGACGCCGGGAACGAACTGTTCTTGACCAACTGCGCCACCTGTCACGGCAACAATGCCGGCGGCACCGAGAACGGACCTAGCCTGATCGGGGTGGGAGCCGCGGCCGTCGACTTCCAGGTCGCTACCGGCCGGATGCCGATGCAGGCCACCGCCCCGCAGGCGCCCAAGAAGCGCAACGACTTCAGCGAGCAAGAGATCGCCGACATGGCGACCTACATCGCCTCGCTGGGTGCCGGGCCGGACATCCCGCAGCAGAAGTACCTGGACCCCAAGCTGGACGATGACGAGGTACTCGCCGAAGGCTATGAACTGTTCCGGGTGAACTGTGCCATGTGTCACAACGTGGTAGGCGCCGGTGGTGCGCTGACCCGAGGCAAGTACGCACCCGGGCTGCAAGACGTCGAGCCCATCCACATCTATGAGGCGATGCAGACCGGTCCACAGTCGATGCCGGTGTTCTCGGACGCGAACCTGAACCCGGACGAGAAGCAGGCCATCATCAGCTACCTGCGCTACGCGTCCGAAGAGCCCTCGCCCGGCGGCTTCCCCCTCGGGTCGCTCGGGCCGGTCTCCGAGGGCCTGTTCGTCTGGACCGGCATCTTGGCGCTGATCGTCGCGGCAGCCGTGTGGTTGGGAGCAAAGTCCTCATGACCAAGGAACTGGAACGTCCGACCAGCAAGGAACTCAATCCGCTGGATCGTCCGCTCAACGCGGACGTGGAGCGGTTCGAGAATCCTGGCTTGCCCCCGCACAGGTACCGGGTGACCGATACCGACCCGCAGGCCGCCAAACGGGCGGAACGGCAGGTCACTGCCCTGTTCGCGTTGTCCGCGCTCGGCACCGTCTTCGCCTTGGTCGCCTACTTCGTGTGGCAACCGGAGGGCACGTTCGCCTCCATCAAGGCATCCACTCTCGGCATCGGGCTCGGAATGGCCGTCTCGCTGCTGGGTATCGGCTTGGGCATGGTGCACTGGGCCAAGACGCTGATGCCGGATCACGAGGAGATCGACGAGCGGCACCTCCAGCGCGGATCCGATGAAGACCGCAAGATCGCTGCGGGCATGCTGGCCCAGGGTGGTGCCGAGTCCGGTCTGGGCCGCCGGCCGCTGATCCGCAACGCCATGCTGGTCGCGATGGCCCTGTTCCCGCTGCCCGGCGTCGTGTTGCTGCGCGACCTGGGGCCACTGCCGCACGAGGTGCTGCGGCACTCCTTCTGGAAAGAGGGCATGCGGTTGTCCCGCGACCCGAACAACCGGCCGATCAAGGCCAGCGATGTGACGGTCGGATCGGTGTTCCACGTAGTTCCCGAAGAGTTGACTCCGCAGACCGAGCACTACCTGGAAGAGAAGGCCAAGGCCGCTGTGTTGCTGGTTCGGCTGGACCCGGACAAGGTGCGGCCCGACCCGAATCGGGACGGCTGGGACGTCGACGGCATCTACGCCTACTCCAAGATCTGCACCCACGTCGGCTGCCCGGTGGCGCTGTACGAGCAGCAGACCCATCACCTGCTGTGCCCGTGCCACCAGTCGACCTTCGACATGACCCAACATTGCAAGGTGATCTTCGGGCCGGCCAAGCGGGCCCTGCCCCAGCTGCCCATCACGGTTGACGATGAGGGGTACCTGGTAGCCCGAAGTGACTTCCACGAACCGGTGGGCCCGAGCTTCTGGGAGCGTGGCTGATGTCGACGACGACCAACATCCCGGCACCACCTGATGTGCCGGCCCCGGTGGCCGGCACCGCCGACTGGCTGGACCAGCGGCTGGGTCTGTCCAAAGTCGTGCGCGGGTTCGCCCGCAAGATCTTTCCCGACCACTGGTCGTTCATGCTGGGCGAGGTCGCCCTCTACAGCTTCGTCGTGCTGGTGCTTTCCGGGACGTTCTTGACGCTGTTCTTTGTCCCGTCGATGGGTCACACCACCTATGAGGGCGCCTACCTGCCGATGAACGGCCAGGGCATGAGCGAGGCGTACGCCTCCACCCTGAAGCTGTCCTTCGACATCCGTGGCGGCTTGCTCATGCGGCAGGTGCACCACTGGTCGGCGCTGCTGTTCGTGGCCGCCATCGCGGCCCACATGTTCCGGGTGTTCTTCACCGGGGCCTTCCGCAAGCCGCGCGAAGTGAACTGGGTCATCGGCGTCGTGCTTGCCCTGCTCGCGCTGGGCGCTGGTTTCTCCGGCTACTCGCTGCCCGACGACATGCTCTCCGGCAACGGCCTTCGGATCATCGACGGCGTGGTGAAGTCCATTCCGCTGGTCGGCACCTACGTGTCGTTCTTCCTGTTCGGCGGCGAGTTCCCGGGCTACGACATCATTCCCCGGCTGTTCGTCGTGCATGTGATGATCATCCCCGCCGCCATCATCGCCCTGATCGGCGCACACCTGGCACTGCTGGTGGTGCACAAGCACGCCCAGTACCCGGGGCCGGGACGCACTAACAGCAACGTGGTCGGCTACCCCTTGATGCCCGTCTACATGGCCAAGGCCGGTGGTTTCTTCTTCGTCGTCTTCGGCATCATCGCGTTGATCAGTGCGACGATCTCGATCAACGCGGTGTGGAACTACGGACCGTACGACCCGTCCCCGGTGTCGGCGGGCACTCAGCCTGACTGGTACATCGGGTGGATCGACGGCGCCCTGCGGTTGATGCCGGGCCAGCTGGAATGGGTGATCTTCGGTCATACCTTGTCGCTGAACGTGTTGGTGCCGGCTCTTGTGGTGCCCGGCGTCGCGGTGATGGCGGCGATGTTCTATCCGTTCATCGAAGCTGCGGCCACCGGCGACAAACGCGAACACCACCTGCTGGACCGGCCGCGCAATGCCCCCACACGCACCGGCCTGGGCGTGATGGCCATCGTGGCGTACTGCATCCTGTGGGCGGCGGCCGGCAACGACTTGATGGCTACTCACTTCGACATGTCCATCAACGACCTGACGTGGGCGTTCCGCATCGGCTTGTTCGTCGTTCCCCCGCTGGCGTTCTACATCACCCGGCGCATCTGCCTGGGCCTGCAGCGCAAGGATCGGGAGATCGCACTGCACGGACGGGAGACCGGCCGGATCGTGCGCACGCCCGAGGGCGAGTACTACGAAGTCCACGAGCCCTTGGACGAGTACCAGCGATGGAACCTGGTCCAGCACGAAACGTACCAGCCCACCACACCTCAGCTCACCGACTCCGCCGGCATCGCTGCCCCGGACGCGGCCAAGCAGCGCCGCCAAGCCCGGCTGTCACGCTTCTTCTTCGAGCACCGAGTCGAACCTGCTCGCCCGAGCGAGTTGCACCATGAGCAGGAAGACGACCACGGCCACAGCGAGCTGGAGGACGTGAAGCAGTAGGCACGCGGTCACGGCGAACACGGCACAGAAGGAGTCGAGATGGCGGGGGCCAAGAGCAGTTCAAGGAAGGACGGTTCCGGCAAGATCAGCGCGCCGAACAAGAGTGGCGAGGACGATCCACCGAAGACCAAGTCCCCGGTGGGCAAGGTCAAGCGGATGAACAAGGTCATCTACGAGGCGGAGTTGCTGCGCCTGCAACAAGAGTTGGTGGACCTGCAGGAATGGGTCAAGGCGGAAAGCCAGCGTGTGGTCGTCGTGTTCGAGGGCCGGGACGCGGCCGGCAAGGGCGGTGCCATCAAGCGGATCGCCGAGTACCTGAACCCCAGGGTGTGCCGCATCGTGGCGCTGCCGGCCCCCAGTGAACGCGAGCGCGGGCAGTGGTACTTCCAGCGGTACGTGCCGCACCTGCCGGCCCGAGGTGAGATCGTTTTGCTGGACCGGTCCTGGTACAACCGGGCGGGAGTCGAGCGGGTGATGGGTTTCTGCACTCCGCACGAGTACAAGCGGTTCCTGCATCAGTGCCCGATCTTCGAGCGGTTGCTGGTCGAGGACGGCATCCTGTTGCGCAAGTACTGGTTCTCGGTCAGCGACGTGGAGCAGGAACGCCGGTTCCTGTCCCGACTGGAAGACCCGATGAAGCGCTGGAAGCTGTCTCCGATGGATCTGGAGTCCATCACCCGCTGGGAGGACTACTCCCGGGCCAAGGACGAGATGATGATCCACACGGACATCCCCGAGGCGCCATGGAACGTCATCGAGAGCGACGACAAGCGCAAAGCGCGGATCAATACCATTGCGCACTTGTTGGACTCGATCCCGTACAAGCACGTGCCGCAGCCGGATCTGAAGCTACCGAAGCGGCCACCGTCCAGTGGTTACCAGCGCGTGGACAAGTCCACTCAGAACTCGGTGCCCGATCACGCTAGCGCGGTGGAGCAAGCGGTCGGCTGAACCAAGGGATGTCGCTGCTGAGGCTGTCAACGCGGCGACAACCCGGCCGGACCAGGTCAGTCCAGGGCGGACCCCTGCTTCCACTCCTCGAACGGGACGTTCCACAGCGTCCACCCGTTGCCCTCGTGCAGTGGCCTGGTGCCACCGACGAATTCGACCGGGTCGCCGATCTTGGACTCCCCCATCAGCCAGCGCGCGTTGTCGGTGGACATGCCGGTGCACCCGTGTGAGACGTTGGCTTTGCCGTGAGCGTGCGCCGACCAGGGCGCGGCGTGCAGGAACTCGCCGGAGTTGGTCAGCCGCATCGCGTACCGCACGTTGAGCAGGTAGTAGTCGGGGTCGTCCTTGGGGATTCCCACGGTGGCGGAGTTCATCGTTCGTTGGGTTTCCCGGCTCATGATGACCTTGGTGCCGATGCGGGTCTGCATGCCCTGTTTGCCCGCGGTGATGGGGATGGTCCGTAGCACCTGACCGTTGCGATGCACGGTCATCGTGTGCGCGGCGAGATCCACCACGCTACGGGTGGCCGCTCCGATGGTGAACGTGACCGGTTCTTCGGCGACGCCCCACAGGCCTTCGGCCAGCTCCACGGCGTTCAGGTCTCGATGCACCGTGACCCTGGTGCCGCCCGGCCAATAGTCACGCGGCCGGTAGGTGGCCTGGGTGTCGCTGTCCCAGTGCCAGGCACCCTGCACGAGCGGAATGGATTCGACCACCAGCCGCCGCTCGGCGGCGGCCTTGTTCGTGACCGGCCGGGAGAAGGTGGCGGTGACCGGCATTGCGATGCCGACGCTGGCCCCCTCACGTGGGCTGATGCGCACCTGCTGGGTATCAGCCGGGGTAAGGGTGCTGAACCGGGCGGTGCTGTCGGTGCGGTTGGCGTCGCCGTTGTGGGCCCGCACGGTGAGGGTGTAGTCCGTGCTGGCCGTCAGTGGCTCGGTGGATTCCCAGCTGAGCCCGTCCCGCGCGAGTTTGCCCGGCACCTGCTCACCGTCGGGCCGAGTGAGACTCACCTGCGACAGGAGGCCGTCCTGGACACCGACCTGGACCGTGGTGTCCGGACGTACCCCGGTGGCTGCATCGGCGGGGTTGGTGGTGATGACCGCCGCTGGAGCTGCGGGTTGCTGCGTGGGTGCAGCGTCGGATCGCTGCTGGGCAGCCGGCTCCTGCGGCCCGCAACCGGCGATACCAAGAGCAAGGACGATCACCGCGATCAGCTGAAGCAGTACTGCTCGGCCGGTGGGGGCAGCCCCAGTAGCGCGCCCACGGCCAACGACGCGATCGCCGCTCGCCGAGCCCTCCACTACGCCCACTGTGCCTCCCGAGTGCGGGTCCCGGTCGCCGGTGAACGGGCGGACCCGCAATCAGGTATCGGCATCGGGAACGGCAGACTTCACCGTTGGCTGCCACGCTGTGTCGGCGTGACGCGGACGCAGGTCGCGGCGCCCGACCGGACTCAATGCCTAGCTCACCAACAGCCCCGCCGGCCTAGGGAGTTCGGGTTGTTCACCACGTGAGCTTGTTGATCGCCTCGGGTGTGAAGAGACCGGGTGCCACCATGCGCCAGAGTGAATGCAGACGGTCGAGCGCGTCCGCATAGTCCGAGTAAATACGTGATGATTGCTGCACGCCGTTGACTCCGGCAGTGAGAGTCTGGGCTACTTCAAGGGCGGACCAACGGTCGTCGATGTCGCCCTCGGCGATGGCCTTGGCACTGATGTCTGTCACCATTTTCAACCAGGCATCGAAGGAGACCCGCTGCTCCTCGTCGAACCCGTGCCCTTCGGTGGTCATGAGCACTGAAGCCCGCATGAGTGGGTCGGATTGAAGAGCTCGCCCGAAGTCGTAGCTTGTGTCGATGAGCTGTTGCGCAGCCGGGACGCGCTCATCCATTTCAAAGCTGCTCACCATGTGAGTCTGGAGGACGACTATGGCCCTGCCGAGCGCGGCTTACGAGTCGAAGTGAAAGTACATCGAACCTTTGGACACACCACTGGCTACCAGGATGTCATCG
>PDSI01000088.1 GCA_002748415.1 Micrococcales bacterium
CGGGATGGCTGCCTTTTCTTGTATGCCGGCCTACCGCGTGAGGGAAGACGGCATCTCGTGCCGGGTGGGTTCCCAGGCTATCGCGGGCGCCTTCCAGGCCCGGCACGAAGGATTCGGAGCGATTCGCCGGATGGACCGCAGGCTAGCAATAAACCGACTGGATGGTTTATTCTGTTCGGAGTGCAGACACCGTTGCCACCGGCGGCGACCGTCCGTCGAAAGCTGTACGCGGGAAAGGACATGACGATGAGCACCACCACGTTCGCGCAACGCTACCTGCAGACCTGGACAGAACCCGACCAAGCCCGACGCCACCACAACGTGCACGCGGTCTGGTCGCCGGACGGGCGAATGGCGGTCTCGTCGGTCAACGCCACGATCTCCGGGGCCGACAAGATCGCTGAGCACATCGACCGGGTTCACGATGATGTGATCGTGGGCAAGGGCATGACCTTCTCGTACACGCAGCAGCTCGAGGCCGGGGACGCAACTCTGCTCAGTTCTGCGGTGACCGCACCGGACGGCACTGTCGTCGGCAAGGGAGCGGACGTGATCTTCCGAGACGGTAAAGGTCGCGTGACAGCCGCGTACATGTTCCAGGGACTGGAGTAGACGCCCACCCAAGATACGCACTGACCGATCCAGGCTGCCCGACCCGCCGAGCCGCCAGGCTGGCACCTGCTCCCAGGGCGTCAGCGGCGGACGGCGTCACGGACGTTGACGACGAGCACCACCAAGGCCATCGTCGCGAACAGGATCACGGTGCCCCACTGCCAGTTGTGGGCGAATAGTTCGATCAGGTTCACTGTCAGCAGCAACAGCAGAAAGCGGGTGGCCAAGGCCGCGAAGTACCCGCGCGAGAACGCCTCGACCGACAGGATGACCGCAATCGCAATCACGGCGGTGGTACCACGCGCCGGCGCCTGCGGGTAGAAGAGCCACCCCAGCGTGACCAGGATCAGCGGGGTGGTGATCACCGACCAGGCTCGGAGCACGCGCTTGCGGGATCTTTCCTGCCGTGTCACGGGTGTGCGCCGGTGACTGAGGTGGTCGTGGGGACCACCGACGGCAAGACCATCGGCGAGCACCCGTCGCAGCACTCGGCGCTCGTCCTCCAGGCGAACCCGCTCCATCCGGGCCGCCGATGCCTGCTGCTCGCGAGCGCCGAGTTCTCGACGTGCCTCGGCTGCGGACAGGCCGGCCGCAGCCCGGCGCAGGTGCGCACGGTCGAGATCGTCGCAAACCGCGAGATCGGCGATCTGGACGTCGAGTTCCCCGACCCGTCGTCGCACCGACTCCAGTTCCACGTCAGCATTCGGACTGACCTTTGCCAGGCCCGCCCAGCCGACCGGGTCCCCCCACGCATGGCGCACCGACCCGTCCCGTTCATACCGCGGCCCGGCCGGACCGCGTTCACCGCCGAGCCGGTCGCGGGTGTCATGACCCCATAGACCCCGGTAGTCCAGGACCCAGGGAGTCGAGTCGTCGATCAACACCGCGCTCCAGCCGAGAGCGCCGGACTCGCCGATCACCAGCCCGTCGCCACGGGCATAGTCGACGTACGGGATCCCGAGCCCCTCACCTTGCGCAGCCGTAGCCCATGGGGCGATCAGCTTGGCGGTCCGGCGCAGGAATGGCACGACGCCACCCATGCTGGGTGGCTCGATGGTGATCGGGTAGTCACCGGCAAGGTAGGCGCCCGAATGCGAGCCGGCCCCGACGAACACGACCGGGTGACGCCCGCCGACGAGGCTGAGGTCCGGGTCGTCCCACCGGCGCCGCAGGTCGTCACCGGACTCCTCGTGCGCGGAGTAGACCACCCAGCGGGGCTCGGGCACGCCGTCGGTATGCCGGGTCGCGTCCAGATAGACGGTCACCTGCTCCCAGTCGCCCTCGTGCTCGTTGACCCCGGAGAAGCCCGATCGCCAGTTGTTGAAGCTGTAGAAGTACCAGTACTGCAGCACGATCCAGGGATCGTCCCGCAGCACCCGCCCGTAATACGTCGGTCCCCCGGCGGACAGGTGCTTCAGCTGGATCGACCGCGCAGCGATCGCGCTCCCCCCAGGGACGGCCCCACGCACCACCAGCGATAGCCGGCCGAGCGTATCGATCAATCGGCCCAGCAGCCCCACCTGGGCCAGCCGGCTCGTCCCACCCAAGTGCGGGCGCTCGGTGCCCAACCACGTCTTGACCCGGTCCCGTCGCCGGGTGTGGATCGCGAGGCCGGACAACGCCAAGGACGCTCCTTCGCGCTCGGCACCGTGCTGGGCCAGCGCCGCCAGGTCGAGCTCCCCCACGTCGGCGAGGACGGTCTCGGTGTCGTCCGCGCCGTGCAGCCACAGGGCGCAACACCGCACGTAGGCGTCCACGTCGACCGGTGTGAAGAACTCGCCCCGGTTGAAACGCAGCTCAGGCTCGAATGCCCGCAGCAGCGCCACGTCGTCACCGGGGTCTGTCACCGGGCCAGCCTAGATGAATCGTTCCCAGGGCTGTGGGCCACGTGACGCGGGTCGAAACGTGCGGCGCACTCTCCCCCTTCGCATTCCGCCCACACCGCCCAAACCGACCCCTATGGCGCCGTTGGGCGACGTATGGCGCCGGCACTCCGCTACCCGACGTACCCCAACAGCGCCATAGCTGCCGAAAAGTGCGCTATGACCGCCCGAATGGTTGACTCAACACACCTCCAGGCGCCCGAAATGATCGGCCGG
>PDSI01000112.1 GCA_002748415.1 Micrococcales bacterium
GGCGCGGTCGCCGCACCGTGAGCGTCGTCGCGACCGACTGAGGTCGCGCGTCGGTACTGTCGCCGCGGTCGCCGCGCAGCGGTGTTGAAGGGGTGAGCGGACCGCTCGCCCCTTCAGTCGTTTCCCCGCACGTGTCCCGCCGCGTAGAGTTCGCGCCTGTGTGCAGGCAGCCTTATCCTGCAGTCGTTCCCCAGGAGTTCCGATGGCCAGCTTCGTCGACCGGGTCACCGTGCACGCCACCGGCGGCAACGGCGGTAACGGGTGCGCCTCGGTACACCGGGAGAAGTTCAAACCGCTGGGTGGACCGGATGGCGGCAACGGTGGGCGCGGCGGCAGTGTGATCCTGGTGGTGGATCCGCAGACCACGACGTTGCTGGATTTCCACCATTGCCCGCACCGCAGCGCCGGGTCCGGCAAAGCCGGGCAGGGCAGTATGCGCCACGGCGCCGACGGGACGGACACCTACCTGAAGGTGCCCGACGGCACGGTGGTCAAGGACCGCGACGGCACCGTGCTGGCCGACCTGGTCGGCGACGGCACGAGCATGCAGATCGCGCCCGGTGGCCGTGGCGGCCTCGGCAACGCGGCGTTGGCCTCGCCCCGGCGCAAGGCACCGGGCTTCGCGTTGCTCGGGGAGCCGGGGCAAACCTCGGTGGTCACCCTGGAACTGAAGACGGTGGCGGATGTCGCACTGGTCGGCTACCCATCGGCCGGCAAGTCATCGCTTATCGCGGTGATCTCGGCGGCGCGGCCCAAGATCGCCGACTATCCGTTCACCACGTTGGTGCCCAACCTGGGGGTGGTCAGCGCCGGTGACGTGCGGTTCACCGTCGCCGACGTTCCGGGGCTGATCCCCGGGGCCAGCGAGGGCCATGGGCTGGGGCACGAGTTCCTGCGGCACATCGAACGGTGCGCGGTCATGGTGCACGTGATCGACTGCGCCACTATGGAACCCGGCCGGGACCCGATCACCGACCTGGAGACCATCGAAGCCGAACTGGACGCCTATCAGGTGGATCAGCTGGACGATGCCCGCGAGGTCACGGCACTGTCGGCCCGGCCACGGCTGGTGGCGCTGAACAAGACCGACGTGCCGGACGGTGCCGAGTTGGCGCAGCTGGTGGCGCCGGAACTGAAGTCCCGGGGCTACCGGGTGCATGAGATCTCCACGGTCACCCACGCCGGGTTGCGGGAGCTGACGTTCGCGATGGCCGATCTGGTCGCGCAGGCCCGCTCGGCCGCGCCGGACCTGACACCGACACGGGTGGTGTTGCGCCCGGCACCGGTCGACGAGGCGGGCTTCGAGGTGACCTACGAGGCTAGCCTCGATGCCTACCGGGTGCGCGGCGACAAGCCTGAAAGGTGGGTCACCCAAACCGATTTCGCCAACGATGAAGCCGTCGGCTACCTGGGTGACCGGCTGGCCCGGCTCGGTGTCGAGGACGCGCTGCTGGAAGCCGGCGCGGTCGCCGGATCGACGGTACTGATCGGGCCGGGGGAGGACGCGGTGGTGTTCGACTGGGAGCCGACCATCACCAGTGGCGGAGTAGCCCGGGCGCCGAGGGGGACCGACGTGCGGTTGGCGGACAACCAGCGCCCGACCCGGCAGGACAAGCGTGACCAGTGGGCGGCCCGCAAGGCTGGCGCCGCCCGCACCCGGGAAGAACTGGCCCAGGACGCGCGGGCCGGCAAGTGGACCGACCCGGCGCGGGAGGAGGCGCTGTGACCGGCGGCAGATTGCCGCTGCTGACTACCGGCCGCGTCGTGGTGAAGGTCGGCTCGTCGTCGCTGGCGAGCATCACGGACGGTGTCGAGGTCGACAAGCTGCGGGCCCTGGTCGATGTGCTGGCGGCCCGGCGGGCGAGCGGGCAGGAGATCATCCTGGTGTCCTCGGCCGCGATTGCCGCGGGCATGGCGCCGCTGGGATTGTCGCGCAAACCGCGCGATATCCCGACCGCGCAGGCCGCGGCCAGCGTGGGACAGCTGGTGTTGATGACGCACTACGCGCAGGCGTTCGGTGCGCACGGGCAACGGATCGGCCAGGTGTTGCTGACCGCCTCCGATGTGGCCCGGCGCAGCCACTACCGGAATGCGCAGGCGACGATGACCAGGTTGCTGCGGCTGGGGGTGCTGCCGGTGGTCAACGAGAACGACACAGTGGCCACCGATGAGATCCGGTTCGGCGACAACGACCGATTGGCGGCGCTGGTGGCTCACTTGGTGCACGCCGATGCGCTGGTGTTGCTCAGCGATGTGGACGCGTTGTACGACGGCCCGCCCGACAGGCCCGGATCACAACCGGTCCGGTACGTCGCCGATCATGCCCAACTGGCCACGATCGACATCGGACCGGCCGGGTCCGCGGGTGTGGGCACCGGTGGTATGGCGGCCAAGACACAGGCCGCGACGATCGCGACGGCGTCGGGCATCCCGACGGTGCTCACCAGTGCGCAGCAGGTGGGAGAAGTATTCACCGATCCGGGAATCGGCACCTGGTTCGCCGCTGCCGGAAAACGCAAACCGACGCGGCTGCTGTGGTTGGCGCATGCGGCGGAGCCGCAGGGCCGGCTGGTGTTGGACGACGGCGCGGTGGCGGCTGTGACACAGCGAGGTGCGTCGCTGTTGCCGGCCGGCATCGTGGAGGTGTCCGGCCGGTTCGACTGGCACGACGCGGTCGCCCTGTGCGACCGCGACGGGCGGGTGGTGGCTCGGGGCCTGGTGGCCTACTCCTCGGCCGAGCTGCCGCACCTCATCGGGCGTTCCACCAAGGATCTGGCCGCGGAGCACGGGCAACGGTTCGGGCGTGAAGTAGTGCACCGAGATGACCTGGCGTTGGTGGAGGAGACGATGCTGCGCTCGTCTGACCGTTCCAGGAACTCGCCGAGTTCCACTGCCGGCTGATCATTGTCAGCGTCCGCCGCGAACCACCCGAGGCGCGTCGCATGCCAGATCACCCCAGCGGACCCATTGACGGTTCGGTGCGTACGCGGTGGTTCTCCGGTTGGCCAGGCCGAGGAAAGCGGGCGTGGTCTTGACCTGCCTGGGTGGTGCCGGACCGATATGGGGCCTCGGCAGTCTGGCCTAGGAAGGCCCCGAAACCCGTCCCGCTCCCGTGCACACCCTCGCTTTCGGCGTCCGGGCCGCTGACCCCGGTACCAGCCCACATTCGGCAATCACGACAGGCTGGCACCCAGCAGCGTACAAACCAGTGTGCGTGTGGTCCCTAGCCGCCGCAGGAACATGCTACGCCCACCTCCGTCATCTGCATGACCCGCCCGCGCGCTGTTTCAGGTGACGTCACGCCCCGTCCACAGCTCGGTTCTTTCCGCGGTCAGCCAATCCGCTTGTCGTTACCGGGGTCTCGAGACGCCCGCGAATCATCACGGGCCTCTCTGTCTATTGTTGCTGGGCCCGATGGGCCGACGGGCCCAGCTGAACTGTTGCGGCGTGGCCTAGCGACTACTCCAGGATCCAGTTGGCGGCGATCTCCGCCTGGTCGCCGTCCACGGCTGCGCTTGCCCCGAGGTAGCCCAGGTCCCCCTGTACCGGGGAGTCGGCGAGCTTGTTGACGGCCTGCAGGTCCATGAACATGACCGCGTGAGCTTTGTCCATGTCGGGGACTGCTTTGGTGAAGCGTGGGTCCTCGCCCAGCCGGCCCCGACCCGGGTTGCCGTACTCGATGGTGACGGCGTCACCGCGATCGGTGATGTCCAGCATGCTGGAGTCGTAGTCCGGTACGTCGTCGGCGATCGTGTTCAGCAGGTCCGCGTCGGCCCCACCGAACCGGGCCTGAATGGACGGGTCATTGAATGACGGGGTACCGGCCACGCCGACGGCGAGGTCGTTGCCGAGGAGCCTGGCCACGTCCTCCGGAAGCCGCAGGCCGTATCGGTCTGCCATGGACTGCAGGGACTCGTCCGCCCCGCCCAGGGTCGGGTCGTCCTGGTAGGCCTTCGTCAGCGCCGCCGGCAGACCGCTCAGCCCGAACGCCAGCCACGAATCGGCCGGTAGCTCATTCACCTGCGAGGCCTTGCCCATGTCCACCACCAGGTCATCGGCCAGGCCCAGGCCGAGCGCCCGCATCTGCAGACCATCGGAACGCAGCGCGATCCCACCGACCAAGCTTCCCCGCAACTTGTTCAGATTCCCGGTGTCCAGCGGCACCGACGAATCATCCAACGCACCGGAGGACTTGGCCAAATCACCCATGGTGTCCAAGTCGACCCACCCGTAGCCGATTCCATCAAGATCGAGCTTCTTCATATCGGCGGAATAGCCCGACGCCTCGGCCAAGGTGCCATGCGCCTCGACAGCCTCGGCACTGGCCGCCGCCGACGGCACCGAATCGTCCAGATCAACGACGAGGTAGCCGTCGCGCACCGTCGCCCCCGGATACGCCCCGGTCACGGCCTCCAGCGCCGCCTGATCGTCGCTCACCTCGATAAACCCTGCGGTATAAG
>PDSI01000030.1 GCA_002748415.1 Micrococcales bacterium
GGTCATCGCCTTTACCGCGCTGATGTTCTCGCCCATCAACTTCCCGATTGAACGGCTACCCGACTGGCTGCAATCCCTGCACCTAGCGCTGCCGCTCTACCACATGGCCGAGGTCATGCGCGCGTCCCTCGCGAACGAGACGTTCCACGCCGAACCGATCAGCTACGTCGTGCTCGTTGTCTGGGCGGTACTGGGATTCCTCGGGGCGATCCGCTTCCTCGAGCGCGCCTGAACGCGGCGACTGTCGCCGTCGGCAGCGCCGCGATAGCCACCGCAGTGAGTCATGCTGCAAACAAGGCCAGCCGGCCACTGGGGTGTGCGCTGTCCGCGGGAAGCAACGGGCGTTTGCGGAACACCGGGTGCGGCCATGGCCTGCCGGGAGCAGTGGCGCACCGTGGCGTGTTTCCTCCGACCCTTGGTGGCAGCTCTGGCGATGACGGCCTCCTCGCCCGGCAGGTCTCGTCACGCCCCATCGCCGCCCGGCATACACTCGGATCACGGCCGGCCCGCCCGGGCTCTTCCCCTTGGCCGCCACCTGTCCGATGTTGGGAGAGTCGCCCACCCATGGCCGCATCCGGTGAGTCGTTCGCGCACCTGCACTGCCACACCGAGTACTCCATGCTCGACGGCGCCGCCCGGGTGGACGATCTGCTGGCCGCCGCCGCCGAGATGGGCATGCCGGCGCTGGCCATCACCGACCACGGGTTCATCTTCGGCGCCTACGAGTTCTGGAAGAAGGCGGCCAAATACAACGTCAAGCCCGTCATCGGCCTGGAGGCATATCTCACCCCCGGCACCCATCGTACGGACAAGACCCGCGTACATTTCGGTGGCGGTGGCCGGGACGACGTCTCCGGCGGCGGCGCCTACACCCACTTCACCGTGCTGTCGCGCAACAACACCGGGATGCACAACCTGTTCCGGCTCGCCTCACGCGCCAGTCTTGAAGGTCATTACTTCAAGCCGCGCATGGACATGGAGCTGCTGGAGACCTACGCCGACGGCCTCATCGCCACCACTGGTTGCGCGTCCGGGGAGGTCCAGACCCGGCTGCGGCTCGGCCAGTACGACCAGGCCAAACAGGTCGCCTCCGATTGGTGCGACCTGGTGGGCCGGGAGAACTTCTACGTCGAGGTCATGGACCACGGCCTGGACATCGAAAAGCGGATCATGAAGGACCTGATCCGGCTGGCCCGCGAACTGGACCTGCCGATGATGGCATCCAACGACCTGCACTACACCCGCCCCGAGGACGCCAAGGCCCACGCCGCCCTGCTGTGCGTGCAGTCCGGATCCACCCTGGCCGACCCCAACCGGTTCAAGTTCGACTCCGACGAGTTCTACCTCAAGTCCCCGCAGGAAATGCGCCATCTGTGGCGGGAGATCCCGGAAGCCTGCGACAACACCCTGCTCATCGCCGAACGCTGCGAGGTGTCCTTCACCGAGCAGGAGGGCCTGTACATGCCCAGGTTTCCGGTGCCCGCCGGGGAGGACGAGACCTCCTGGTTCGTCAAGGAAGTCGAACGCGGCCTGCAGCTGCGCTACCCCGAGGGCGTGCCGCAGTACGCCCGGGACCAGGCCAAATACGAGATCGATGTCATCGACGGCAAGGGCTACTCCGGGTATTTCCTCGTGGTCGCCGACTTCATCAACTGGGCCAAGGAGAACGGCATCCGGGTCGGTCCTGGCCGCGGTTCCGGTGCCGGGTCGATGTGCGCCTACGCGCTACGGATCACCGACCTGGACCCGGTGCCCTACGGGTTGATCTTCGAGCGGTTCCTCAACCCCGAACGCCCCTCCATGCCCGACTTCGACGTCGACTTCGACGAGCGCCGCCGCGGCGAGGTCATCCGTTACGTCACCGACAAGTACGGCGACGACCGGGTGGCCCAGATCGTCACCTACGGCACCATCAAGGCCAAGCAAGCGGTCAAGGACGCTTCCCGCGTGCTCGGTTACCCGTTCTCGATGGGGGAGCGCATCACCAAGGCGATGCCGCCCGCCGTCATGGGCAAGGACATCCCCCTGACCGGGATCTTCGACTCCGGCCACAAGCGGTACGCCGAAGCCGGCGAGTTTCGGGAGCTGCACGCCGGCGACGCCGAGGTACGCACCGTGGTGGAGACCGCGATGGGCCTGGAGGGGCTGAAACGGCAGTGGGGCGTGCACGCCGCCGGGGTCATCATGTCCAGCGAGCCGCTGCTGGACCTGGTGCCCATCATGCGCCGCGAGCAGGACGGGCAGATCATCACCCAGTTCGACTACCCCTCCTGCGAAGCGCTCGGCATGGTCAAGATGGATTTCCTCGGCCTGCGCAACCTGACCGTGCTGGACGATGCCATCGCCAACGTCACCACCAACCGCGGCATCGAACTCGACCTGGAAGCCCTGTCCAAGGACCCCACCGACAAGGCCACCTACGACCTGCTGGGCCGTGGCGACACCCTCGGGGTGTTCCAGTTGGACGGCGGCGGCATGCGTACCCTGCTGCGGCAGATGCAGCCGGACAACTTCGAAGACATCTCCGCCGCCCTGGCGCTGTACCGGCCGGGCCCGATGGGTGCCAACTCGCACACCAACTATGCGCTGCGCAAGACCGGGCGGCAGAAGGTGGAACCCATCCACCCCGAGCTGGACGAGCCGTTGAAGGAGATCCTCGACACCACGCACGGCCTGATCGTCTATCAGGAGCAGGTGCAGCAGATCGCGGTGAAGGTGGCCGGGTACACCCTGGGCAAGGCGGACCTGCTGCGCCGGGCCATGGGCAAGAAGAAGAAGGAAGTCCTGGACGCCGAATTCGTGCCCTTCAGCGCCGGTATGAAAGCCAACGGGTTCTCCGACGATGCCGTCAAAGCCCTGTGGGACATCCTGGTGCCGTTCTCCGACTACGCCTTCAACAAAGCCCACACCGCCGCCTACGGGTTGATCTCCTACTGGACCGGGTATCTGAAGGCCAATTACCCGGCCGAGTACATGGCCGCGCTGCTGACCAGCGTGCGGGGTGACAAAGATAAATCCGCGATGTACCTGGCCGAGTGCCGGCACATGCGGATCACCGTGCTGCCACCGGATGTCAACTCCTCCATCGGCACCTTCGCAGCAGTGGGGGAGGACATCCGGTTCGGGATGGCTGCCATCCGCAACGTCGGCCAGAACGTCGTCGACGCCATCGTGCAAGCCCGCACCAGCAAAGGCGAGTTCACCTCCTTCGAAGACTTCCTGCGCAAGGTCCCACAGGTGGTGTGCAACAAGCGCACCATCGAGTCGCTGATCAAGTCCGGCGCGTTCGACTCGCTGGGCCACCCGCGCAAAGGCCTGGTGTCGATCCACGAGCTGTACGTGGACGCCATCATCGACGAGAAGCGGGCCGAAGCGGTCGGCCAGGATTCCCTGTTCGCCGGTCTCGGTGACGACGGCCCGGATCTCGCCCTGGCCACCCTGCCACCGATCCCGGACGCTGAATGGGATAAGAACGCACAACTCGCGTTCGAACGAGAAATGCTGGGGCTGTATGTGTCCGACCATCCGTTGCACGGCCTGGAGCACGTCGTTTCCCGGCACGCCGACGTCAGCGTGGCCGCTCTGCTGGCCGATGAGGACCGGCCGGAGAACTCCCGGATCACTCTGTGCGGCATGATCACCTCCATCACCCGCAAACTGACCAAGCAGGGCAAGACCTGGGCCATCGCCAGCCTCGAGGACCTGGACGGGTCCATCGAGGTGCTGTTCTTCCCCAAGGTGTACGAGGCGGTCTCGACCGCACTACGTGAAGATCTGGTCTGCGTGGTCCGCGGCCGGCTGTCCCGGCGTGACGACGTGCCGTCCCTGCACGCCGACGAGGTCTCCCTGCCAGACCTGAACACCTCCGCAGCCTCTACCGTCACCATCGCGTTGCCGGAGGTGCGCTGCACCACCAGCCTGATCTCATCGGTCCGCGATGTGCTGGGATCTCATCCCGGCGTCGCGCCGGTGCGGGTCAAGGTGGCCTGCCGGGACGGCCGGCAGGTGCTGCGCACCGTCGATGACGCGTTGCGGGTCGAACCAGGGCCTGCCCTGTTCGGCGACCTGAAAGCGTTGCTGGGGCCGGCGTGCCTGAACTGAGCCGGCCCGAAGGCCGCGACGTCATGCATGGTTTCCTGGCCCGGGTCTTGCTGGTCGCGCTCGTGGCCGGGGTGATCTGGCAGGGGCTGGCGCTGACCGGCCTCAACGGCATGGAAACAGCCGCGCCCGGCGTGCCGGCCTCCGCCGGTGACGCTGCGTCGGTGGCAGGCGATGCCACCTTCGCCCTGATCGGCCTGGCCGGAGGCGGTTTCATCGGAAACTGGGTGAACCGGCTCCTGCCCGGTCACCGCGACGCCGACTTGAGCCGGCTGCAAGCCGGGTGGTGGCGCATCCTCGGCGGAGCGTTGGTCGCCGCCGCGCTGAGCTGGGTGATCGGTACCACCGTCGGCTTGGCTGCCCGGTTGGTGTCCGACACCGTGAACGTGGCCGCGCTCGCTTCGTGGGTGGCGTTCCTCACCTGGCCGTTGGCGGCCTCCACGGTCGTCATGATCAACTCCGCGACCAGCGCATTGTCCAAGAGCCAGGGGTGAAATCCGGCGGCCAGGAGTGCGTCCCGTGGGTGGCGGGCCGGTAAAGCTGTTCACCGGACGGGGAACGGTCCACGAGGCATCGCGCCGGCAAGACCGCAGCTTGACGACAAGACCGGCTGCTGGACGACGAGACCGGCTGTTTACCTACGAGACCGAACGTGGTCCCCGTCGTCGCCGGTGTGTTCGGCGACCCTGGCCCGGACCCCGCCGGTCAACCGGGCGAGATCTTCCGGATCCAGTTCGATGTCCAGGCCGCGGCGGCCCCCGGAGACCAGGACGGTCTCATGACCGAACGCGCATTCGTCGATGACGGTGGGCAGCCTGGTGCGCTGCCCCAGCGGGCTGATGCCTCCGGCCACGTACCCGGTGGTTCGCTGCGCCTTCGCCACATCGGCCATCGCTGCCCTTTTCGCGCCCAGCGCCGTGGCCACCGCTTTGAGGTCCAGCCGGTCGGGAACGGGCAGTACTGCCACCGCAAGCTGGCCGGGTGCCGCCGACCCACCGGAGAGCTCGACCACCAGGGTCTTGAAGACTCGTTGCGCCGCAACGCCGAGAGCCAGGACGGCCTCTTGGCCGAAGCCGCCCGCGCGCTCGGCCGCCGCCTTGTCGTGGCCGTACTCCCGCGTGATGAAGTGAACCCCTGCCCGGGCGAGGACGGTCATGGCCGGAGTCGCTGCCGTTTTCTTCTTGCCCATCGCGGCTACAGCCTACCCGCGGGTACCGGCCGGCAGCTGCGGGCGCTTCGGTGGCGTACCCGAGTTTCGGCACGTCCGGCGGCGACCCTGATCGGGGCCACCGAGATGGTGGGGCAGCGCACACACCACCCGCTAGCCGTCTTCGGTCACCGGGAGAACAGGACACCAACAGTCACGCCGGTTTGGTGGTGAGCAGGTAGAACCGTTCGGTGGGGGACTCGTCCGGCAGCGGGCCGCGCAGGTACCACTCCAGAACCGTCAGGCCGGCATGGGCCGCCGCGGCCCCGAATACGTCGGGATCGTGCAGGACCACGTCAAGTCCCACCTCGTGGCCGAACAGCTCGTCGATGCGAGCTACTTCGGCGCCGGCATGAACGGCGACCAACGCCCAACCACCGGGTGCGAGTACCCGGTGCATCGAGGCGAAAGCGGCGCCGAGCTCGCTGGGCGCCAGATGGATCAGCGAGTACCAGGCACAGATCCCGGCCCACCCCGCTGCAGTCGTCGGCTTGAGCAGGTCCAGTACGGTCCCGACCTCGAAATGCACGTCCGGGAACTCGGCGGTGGCCAACTCGACCATTGCCGGTGTCAGGTCTACGCCGGTCACCGCGGCCCCGTCCTGGGCCAAGAAGTCGCTGAGATGTCCTGGCCCGCAGCCGATGTCCAGCACCGGGCCCGGCCCGGCCTGCGCCCGCAGGCGAGTCAGTAGCCATCGCTCGAACGGTTTCCTGTCCAGTTCTGCCCTGCGGTTGGTCAAGTAGTCGTGAGCGACTGCGGCGTAGACCCCACGGACCGCCGTATCCCGGGCGGCCGGCCCGTCCGCGAGGACCGCCTCCAGATCCGGTGCGGACTCGTTCGCACCCGCCCGGTCGTGGGCTGCGGCCACCGGCCCCAGGGCGTGGACCCACCGGGCGTCCTGCTGGCCGGGTCGCCGGTCAAGCTCCATCACCAACGACGCGTCGGCCAGCCGACGCAACCGCTGTTCCACCTGTTCCCGGCTCTCGAACGGATGCAGCCGCTCGGTGCGTGTCTTGAGCTGTCCGGGAGCCTGTGGGCCCCGCAGCAGGAGCACGGTCAGCAGCGCCCAGCCCGCGTCGTCCAGCTCCAGGTGTTCGGCGAGCGTCTGGTGGTACTTGACTGCCCGGCTGCCCCGGCCTGCCCAGACGTAACGCACCAGGTCCCGGTCGCGTAGCGACCGTAGACACTGCTGCAGGTCCTCATCGCGGTAGTCGGTCACCGGATCCCGGCTGCTGGATTGGTTGCAGGCGGTTCGTAACGCGTTGAGTGTCAACGGGTAGGACGCGGGCACGGTGCGCTGTTTCTCCAGCAGTGCGCCTAGCACTCGCTGGTCCATCGCGGACAGCTCCAGCTGCCCGATCACCGGGTCCGTGCTCACCCGACCGACTCTAGTGGGTGGGTGCTGTCCGCGAGATCCGATCGCGCAATCGCGGGCTCGGCGGTCAGGGTCCCCAGGTCGTCACGGCTCTGCCGGTACGGGCCGCACGGCGTCCAGGGCCGGTCTCAGCACGGCCGAGTACGCGTAACCCCCTCGTGCGGAAGAGTCTTGACGATCAGGTAGAGACCGTTGTGCGGCGCCAGCAGGTAGTCCTGGCTCCAGATGGTGCACTCCTCGGCCGGGCGGTCGGCCGGGCCGAACCCGGGATCCTGGGTGGTGACGAACTCGGCCCAGATCACCCGGTCCTTCCCCTGCTGCCACATGTCCCTGGCGGTGAACTCCGTGATCTGGCTGGTCTGCGAGCCGTCCTCCAGGATCTGGGGATCCTTCGGGCCGGCGAACTGCGAAGCGGCTGTCGTGTAGTCACCACGGTTGACAGCCGCAACGTAGATCATGAGCGTCTGCCACGAACTGGGAAGCTCGACTCGAAAGCTGGGCGTGGGCAGCGGCTGCCCGTCGAGATCCGTCATCACATCCGGACAGTTGGGGCTCGGTGCCGGTGCCGGTGCCGCCTTCCAGTCCTGAACCAAGGGCTCAGCCACCAGCGCATCGACGGCCAGCCGTTGGCCCGCGGTGCTGGGGATTCCGGCGTCCTGGATGCCGACGACACGGCCGGTCACGTCGATCAGTGGCGCACCGCTGTCGCCCGGCTGCGCCGCCGTGTCATGTTGGATCAGACCGCTGTGGGTGCGCCCGTTGATGTTGACCTTCCGGTCCAGACCGTTGACGGTCCCAGAATGAAAAGCGAGTGAATCACCGAGCGAAAAGCCGACCGTCGCCACTTCATCGCCTACCGACACCCGTTTCTCCGTGAAGGTCATCGTGTCCTCGGATATCGGCACGTCCGTGCGCAGCAACGCCACATCTCGAGCCAGGTCGTAGCCGATCACCGTGGCGTTGGACGCCGTGGTTCCGACGATGAGCCGGGCCCGCTTGGCCTCCTGCACGACGTGCGCCGCGGTGACCGCCAGATCCGGCTCGATCATGAAGGCCGAGCCACCCGCGTAGCCCGCACAATTCGCGACTTCAACCCGGGCGACCGCACCGCTGGTTGCCTTGAACGCCTCACTCAGGCTGGTGAACGTCGGTTCCGGCGCCGCCGCCTTCTTGACCACCGCAGCGGAGGCGGTCGTCCCTGCCGTGACGGTCACGGTCGGGCTCGGTTCTGCCGGTTTCGTACACGCCCCCAGCAACACCACAACACCAACGGCCCCGAACCAGGCTGAGCGTGCCCACATATTGCGGTCCTCCCCTGACGCTTTTTGCCCAGAGTAGCCCCTTTCAGGCGGGGTTGGCGTGGTCCACGGTGGGGGTGCCCGTCGGTGACCGGTGCGGTCAGCGCGTCGGTCTCGGCCGGGGAGCGGGTGGGTAACCGCCGGGAACGAAGGCGGGTCGCGCTCCCCGTAGACTCGGACCATGATGCGCACCGTCGACCTGCGTGGCCAGCACCTCGACTCCATCACCCTGCGTGGTGCGTTGCCCCGGGCCGAACTCGACGTCGAGGACGCCATGCCCCAGGTGCGTCCCATCCTCGAGCAGGTACGTGCCGGCGGTGCCGACGCGCTACGGGCGCTCGCCCGCCGTTTCGACGGGGTCGAGATCACACACCTGCGGGTGCCGCAGCAGCGGATCGACGATGCACTGGCCGCGGTGCCGGCCGACGTGCGCGCCGCCCTGACCGAGTCGATCACTCGCGCTCGTACCGTGCACGCGGCGCAGCGGCCGACCGAACACACCACCCAGGTGGTGCCCGGCGGCACTGTGACCCAACGGTGGGTCCCGGTCACCCGGGTCGGGCTGTACGTGCCCGGCGGCCTGGCGGTCTACCCGAGCAGCGTGGTCATGAACGTGGTACCGGCGCAGGAGGCCGGCGTCGGATCGCTGGCCGTCGCCTCCCCACCGCAACGCGACAACGACGGCCTCCCGCACCCGGCCGTGCTCGCCGCCTGCGCCTTGTTGGGCGTGCACGAGGTGTACGCCGCCGGCGGAGCGCAGGCCGTCGCCATGTTCGCCTACGGCGTCCGGGAAACCGACGGCTCGTTGCTGTGCCCGCCCGTCGACCTGGTCACCGGCCCTGGCAATATCTGGGTCACTGCCGCCAAGCGGGCCGTGCGTGGGCTGGTCGGCATCGATTCCGAGGCCGGGCCGACCGAGATCGCGATTCTTGCCGACGACACCGGTGACCCGCACCTGCTGGCCGCGGACCTGATCAGCCAGGCCGAGCACGACCCGCAGGCCGCCTCCGTGTTGGTCACCCCGGACGCGGCGCTGGCCGGCGCCGTCATCGACGCGGTGACCGCTCAGGCCGCCCGTACCAAGCACGCTGAGCGGGTCCGGACCGCTCTGAGCGGCGCGCAATCCGCGATCGTGCTGGTGGACGACCTCACTGCCGGCATGACCGTGATCGACGCCTACGCGGCCGAACACCTGGAGATCCACACCGCCGATGCGGCGCAGCGCGCCCAGCAGGTCCGCAACGCGGGAGCGATCTTCGTCGGCCCGTACGCGCCCGTTTCCCTGGGGGACTATTGCGCCGGGTCCAACCATGTGTTGCCCACCGGCGGAGCAGCCGCCTACTCCAGCGGGCTCGGGGTGCACTCCTTCCTGCGCTCCGTTCAGGTCATCGACTACGACTGCGATGCGCTTGCCGGCGTTGCCGGGCACATTCTGGCATTGTCCGGTGCAGAAGACCTTCCCGCTCACGGCGATGCCGTGCTGGCCCGCGGTAGCGTGGTCACATGACGGGTAGTACAGCGAACGCGTCGGCGAATCCGGACGGCGAGCGGCAGAAGGCGGCATTCGGCACCCAGGTTTCCGCCGAGCTTTATCATGATTTGCGTCCCGGTTACCCGGAATCGACTGTCGACTGGATGCTGGGATTCCCTCTTGACCGGCTGCGAGTGCTCGACCTGGGCGCCGGCACCGGCAAGATGACCCATGCCCTGCTCACCCGTGGGCACGACGTGGTCGCCGTCGAGCCCAGCGAGGGCATGCGCGAGGAGTTCGCCCGCCGGCACCCGGATGTGCCGATGCACCACGGAATCGCCTCTTCCATCCCGCTGCAGGACGCCAGCGCCGATGCCGTGCTCGTGGCCCAGGCCTGGCACTGGGTGGACGAACCGAAGGCCGCGGACGAGATCGCCCGGGTGCTTCGCCCCGGCGGCCCCCTGGGCGTGGTGTGGAACGTGCGGGACACGTCCGTGGACTGGATCGGGCAGATCAACCATGCGGTCGGCCGGTCGGCGACCGGGCATTCCAGCGAGGCCGACCCGCCGTTCGCGCCTCGGCTGAACGAGCAGTTCGGGCCGGTCGAGGAATACTCGGTGCCCAACCAGCATGCCCTGCCCAATGCGCATGCGGTGGCCGACCTGGCCAGCACCTGGACTTACGTGCAGACCGCGGATGATCCACCGGCGCTGATTCAGTCCGTCCGTGACATCGCGGCCGGTCATGCCGCCGAGGACGGAACGATCGTGATTCCACAGGTCTGCGTGGCGTTCCGCGCCTTCCGGGTCCCATGAAAACTGGCAGGAACTGACCGGTGACCACTCTTGACCAACTACCGCTGCGCCCTGACCTGCGCGGACGGACACCCTATGGAGCCCCGCAGCTGGATGTGCCGGTCCGGCTCAACACCAATGAGAACCCCTACCAGGTGCCGGCTGAGGTCACCCGGGCGATGGCAGATGCGGTCGCGGACGTCCTGCCGCAGCTGAACCGGTACCCCGACCGGGATCACACCCGGCTGCGCGATGCGCTGGCCGGATACCTCGGCCATCAGCTGGACCGGTCTCAGGTGTGGGCGGCCAACGGCTCCAACGAGATCCTGCAGCAGCTACTGCAAGCCTTCGGTGGTCCCGACCGGGTGGCCCTCGGTTTCACTCCTGCCTATTCGATGCATCCCATCATTGCCGCAGGCACCGGAACCTCATGGGTGGACGGCACCCGGGAGGGCAATTTCGACCTGTCCGCCGAGCTGGTGGCCGAACAGATCAGAGTCATCGACCCGGATGTGGTGTTCATCTGCTCGCCGAACAATCCGACGGGCACCTCGGTCGGACTCGACGTGGTCGACGCCGCCTACTCCGCCTGCCGGGGGATCGTCATCGTCGATGAGGCATACGCCGAATTCGCTCGTGCTGGAACGCCTTCCGCGCTCACTCTGCTGCCGGGACGACCCCGGCTGGTGGTCTCACGAACCATGAGCAAAGCGTTCGCGCTGGCGGGGGCGCGGGTTGGGTACCTGGCTGGCGACCCCGGCATCGTCGATGCGGTGCAGTTGGTCCGGCTGCCCTACCACCTGTCCGCACCGACTCAGGCGATCGCGTTGGCCGCGCTGGCGCACACGCACACCATGCTGGGCACCGTGGAAGCGCTGAAGCGCCAACGCGACCGGATCGTTCAACTGCTGCCCACGTTCGGACTGACCCCACTGCCCAGTGACGCGAACTTCGTGTTGTTCGGCGGGCTCGACGACGAATCGGCCACCTGGCAGGCCCTGGTCGACCGGGGCGTGCTGGTCCGCGACGTCGGGATCGCCGGGCACCTGCGGGTAAGCGCGGGCACCGAAGCGGAGGTCAGCACGTTCCTGGCGCAGCTGCCCGAGGCACTGGCCGCACCCGTCGAGAGCAGGAGTACATGAGCCAGGAATACGTGAACCAGGAATACGTCAACACAGACCGGCCCCCTGCGGCCAGAGCCGCGCGAATCCAGCGCACCACCAGCGAATCCGACGTGACGGTGCAGGTCGACCTGGATGGGACCGGCACCGGCAAGATCAGCACTGGGGTGCCGTTCTACGACCACATGCTCACCGCACTGTCGCGGCACTCGCTGATCGACATCACCGTGCACTGCGAGGGTGACACCCACGTCGACGCCCACCACAGTGTCGAGGACGTCGCCATCGTCCTTGGCCAGGCCATCCGCAAAGCGTTGGGAAACAAAGAAGGCATTACCCGGTTCGGCGATGCCATGGTGCCGTTGGACGAGGCCCTGGCGCAGGCCGTCGTCGACGTGTCCGGGCGTCCTTACTGCGTGCACCGCGGTGAACCGGAAGGGCAGCAGTACGTCAGCATCGGCGGTGGCCGTGGCGTCGACGGCGGGGTGCCCTATGTGGGTTCGCTCACCCGGCACGTGCTGGAGACACTGGCCTTTCACGCGCACATCGCCCTGCACATGCGGGTGCTGGCCGGGCGCGACCCGCACCACATCGTGGAGGCCCAGTTCAAGGCTCTGGCCAGAGCGCTCCGGATGGCGGTCGCCCCGGACCCCAGAGTCAGCGGAGTGCCGTCGACCAAGGGGGCGCTGTGAACGAAGAGACCCCGGAAACCGGGACCACCCCCCAGGTGTCCTACCTGCAGTTGCCGTTCGTCGGCGCGGCACGGGTGGCGTTGCTGTGCCGCAAGGTATCTCCCAACGGGTACGTCGCCGACGTCGAAGGTGCCGGGTGCATCGTGCAGCCACGCGACCCGGCCCTGGCGCCCGAGCTGGCCAGGCAGCTGTCCGGCCAGCTCAAGAAAGCGGACATCCTACAGATCGACAGGGCAGGCACTGGTTCGGACGCCACCTTGGCGGTCTCGCAATGGGGCGGCGGTGAGGTGGTCGCCCGGCACGCCGCCGGGCTCATCGTCAAGGCGCTGCCCGAGGTGGCGCAGAACCTGGTGCTGACCGGTGGGCGGGTCAGCGACCTGGACGACGCCGTCGACATCGCCACGGTGACCCCACAGGACACGTTGTCCGGCAGGCAGCTTCGGCTGGCGAACACGTTCGAACTGGTGATGATCACGCTGGTGTTCCTGCTCGGCATCATGCTCATCCTGGTCGGAGTCGGCGCAGGTGGTCGCGACGATGCCGGAATGTCCTGGGTGAGAGTGGGTTTCGGTACCCTGGCTACCCTTTACGCGCTGTGGCGAATGCGAAACGTGCTGCTGCGCAGACGGGGCGGGTAGGCGGGATCGCGGCGTGACCCGCGCACTGCGTTACCCGCACACGCAGGGCCGTAGCCGGTGTGCGCCCGCTGCAACAACCCCTGCAGCGGCGTTACCCGCACACGCAGGGCCGTAGCCGCAGTGCCTGGACGTAGTCGGCAGGGGCCCCGGCCGCTTCGGCCGCATCCGCCAGTGCCCCCACCAGGTGAGCCGGCGGCAGCCCCCCTTCGTAGTCCTCCAGGGCGTACACCCAGGCCGGGGTCCGGCCCTGCATCGTTTCGACCAGTACGCTGAGCCGCCGGTACCGGCCGATGTCGACCCCTTCCTGCGCGTCCAGCCGTGCCGTGTCGGTGTCGGTGAGGCTGTACAAGGCCACGTACACCGAACCTTTCGGGTCCTCCACGACGGTCGGTTGTGCCCCGTCCGCGCTGGAGTCCGCCCCGCCGAAGGTGAGCCGCCAACCCCGTAACCAGCCGGTTGACTCCAGCGGCGAGTGCGGGGCCCGCGTCAGCATCTGCGCCGGGTCGAGATCCGTCCGGTACGCGGCATAGAGGACCATGAGAACCCAGGCTACCGGGGCGACGTGGGTGAGTGTTCTGAAACGGGCGAGAAGCGACACCCAAGCGCGGACAGGACAGAATGGTGCCGGTGAATACACCCCCAGCCGCAGATCCCCGCACCCTCGGGCCGTCCGTCGTCATCGTCGGGGGAGGCCCCGGCGGGTACGAAGCCGCACTGGTGGCAGCCCAATTGGGCGCTGACGTCGCCCTGGTCGAGGACTGCGGCCCGGGAGGCAACGCCGTGCTGACCGACGTGGTGCCGTCCAAGGCGTTGATTTCCACCGCCAGTTCGCGGCTACGGGCGCTGGGGGTCGGGGAGTTGGGCTTGCGCTACACCTCCGAAGAGGGGCCGCTGACCCCGGACGCGGTCGAACAGACCGTGCGCACCCACATGGGCAAGGTCAACGCCAGGGTGGTGGGTCTGGCCGACGCCCAGTCCCGCGACGTGCGGGACTCTCTGGAATCGGCCGGTGTGCGGGTGCTCACCGGGCGAGGGCGGCTGCTCAGCAACGACCGGGTACACGTCGATCTTGCCTCTGGCGGGACGATGGCGTTGGATGCGGACGCCATCCTGGTCAGCACCGGCGCGCATCCACGGGAGCTGGACTCCGCCAGGCCGGACGGCGAGCGGATCCTCACCTGGAAACAGTTGTATGCGCTGGAAGAGGTACCCCCGGAGCTTGTCGTGGTCGGGTCCGGCGTGACCGGGGCGGAATTCGCCTCCGCCTACGACGCACTGGGCTCGACGGTCACCCTGGTGTCCAGCCGCGAGCACGTGCTGCCGGGTCATGACGCCGACGCCGCCCAAGTGATCGAGGACGTGTTCGCCCGCCGCGGGCTCACCGTGGTCAGCCGGTGCCGGGCGGAGGCGGTCCGGCGGGCCGGCGACGGGGTGGAGGTGGACCTGTCCGACGGGCGGACCATCACCGGGTCGCACTGCCTGATGGCGGTCGGGGCGATCCCCAACACCAGCGGGATCGGGCTGGAACAGGCGGGGGTACGCACGTCGCGGTCCGGGCATGTCGAGGTTGACGGGGTGTCCCGCACGACGGCGCGTGGGGTGTACGCGGCCGGCGACTGCACCGGTGTGATGCCGTTGGCTTCGGTGGCCGCGATGCAGGGCCGGATCGCGATGTGGCATGCGCTGGGCGACGCGGTGTCGCCACTGCGGCTGCACACGGTGTCTTCGACGATTTTCACCCACCCGCAGATCGCGACGGTCGGGCAGTCCCAGGACGACATCGAGGCGGCCGAGGTGCCGACGGCCACGGCGATGCTGCCGCTGGCCAGTAACCCGCGGGCCAAGATGGAGGGCATCCACGACGGCTTCGTGAAGCTGTTCTGCCGGGTCGGCAGCGGCACCGTCATCGGTGGCGTAGTGGTGGCGCCGATCGCATCGGAACTGATCTTCCCGGTGGCGGTCGCTGTGGACCAGAGACTGACCGTGGATCAGCTCGCGCACACGTTCACCGTGTATCCGTCGCTGTCCGGTTCCATCGCCGAGGCGGCGCGCCGGCTGCGCAGGCACTGAGCACCCGGCGCGACACCGGGACGGTGTGCCCGGTCAGCCAGGAATCCGGCACACGTCGACCCAGCCCACGCTCCCGGATGCGGCCTGCAGGGCGGGCACCGGCAGCTCGACGGCGCTACGGTCGTTCCCACATGCCGGGAAGACGGTCTCGAACCGGCGCAGCGACTCGTCCAGGTACACCTGGACGCCCGGCTCGACGCCGAACGGGCACACCCCGCCGACGGCGTGCCCGACCAACGACTGCACGTCCTCGGCCGGGATCATCCGGGGCTTGACCGCGAACCGCTGCCGGAACTTGTGGTTGTCCACCCGCGCGTCACCGGCGGTGACCACGAGCACGGGCGAGCCGTCCACCAGGAAGGACAGTGACTTCGCGATGCGCTCCGGCTGGGTGCCCACCGCAGCAGCCGCGAGTTCCACCGTCGCGCTGGAGTGTTCGGTCTCGATGATCGAGTCGGCCAAGCCGAAGCGGGCCAAGTGGGCGCGCGCCCGTTCGATGCTCATCGGCTTGGCCGGATCTCAACCCGAGCGTGGGTCACTCGGCGTCTTTGAGCTCGCACAGGACGGCGCCACTGGTGACCGTCTGGCCCACCTCGGCTTGCAGCCCCATGACAACGCCGTCCTTGTGCGCCTCGATGGCTTGCTCCATCTTCATCGCTTCGAGCACCAGAATGGTGTCTCCGGCCGAAACCGTGTCCCCTTCCCCGGCGACGATCTTCACCACGGTGCCCTGCATCGGTGACGTCACCGTGTCCCCGGAGACCGTGGTGCCGCCGGAGCGGGACCGGGAGCGGCGGGGAGCCGACTTGGAACCCGACGCGGGCGCCGCGCCGGTACCGAAAGCCGCCGGCAACGCTACCTCCATCCGACGCCCGTTCACCTCCAGCACCACCCGCTGCATGGGCAGCGGTGGCTCGGTCTCCCCGGCTGCCGTGTCGAACGGCTCGATGGTGTTGTCGAACTCCGTCTCGATCCACCGGGTGTGCACCGAGAACGGAACGTCCGGGTCCGGCGGCGCGAACGCCGGGTCCTCCACGACGGTGCGATGGAACGCCAACACGGTCGGCATACCACCGACCTCGAACTCGGCCAGCGCCCGGCGTGCCCGTTGCAAGGCCTGCTGGCGGTCGCGGCCGGTCACGATCAGCTTGGCCAGCATCGAGTCGAACGCCCCGCTGATGGTGTCACCCTGTTCGACACCGGAGTCCACCCGCACACCGGGCCCGGACGGGGGCCGGTACGTCGTGACCGTGCCGGGGGCGGGCAGGAAGTTGCGCCCGGCGTCCTCACCGTTGATGCGGAACTCGAAGGAGTGCGCGTGCGGCACCGGGTCCGGGTAGTCCAGGGTGCCACCGGCGGCGATGCGCAGCTGCTCACGGACCAGGTCGATCCCAGTCACCTCCTCGGTCACCGGGTGCTCCACCTGCAACCGGGTGTTCACCTCGAGGAAGGAGACCTCGCCCTGCGCCCCAACCAGGAATTCACACGTGCCCGCTCCGACGTACCCGGCTTCGCGCAGGATCGCCTTGGACGCGCGCACCAACTCGGCGTTCTGCTCACCGGTGAGGAACGGCGCGGGCGCCTCTTCGACCAGTTTCTGGTTGCGCCGTTGCAGCGAACAGTCGCGAGTGGAGACCACCACCACGTTGCCGTGGGTGTCGGCCAGGCACTGCGTCTCCACATGCCGCGGCTTGTCCAGGAAACGTTCCACGAAGCACTCGCCACGCCCGAACGCCACGGTGGCCTCCCGGACCGCTGATTCGTAAAGGTCCGGGATCTCCTGGCTGGTACGCGCGACCTTGAGGCCACGGCCGCCGCCGCCGAACGCCGCTTTGATGGCCACCGGCAACCCGTGTTCCTCGGCGAACGCGACCACCTCCTCGGCACCGCTCACCGGGTCTTGGGTGCCGGGCACCAACGGCGCCTCGGCCTTGGCGGCGATGTGTCTGGCCTTGACCTTGTCACCCAGGGCGTCGATCGCTGCCGGTCCGGGCCCGATCCAGACGAGGCCGGCATCGATCACCCGGGCGGCGAATTCCGCGTTCTCGGCCAGGAAGCCGTACCCCGGGTGTACCGAATCGGCACCGCTGCGGGCGGCCACATCCAGCAGCTTGTCCATGTCCAGGTAGGACTCCGCGGGTGTCGCTCCGCCCAGGGCGAATGCCTCGTCGGCTGCCCGGACGTGCGGGGCATCCCGGTCCGGGTCTGCGTACACGGCGACGCTGCCGATGCCCGCGTCACGGCAGGCCCTGGCCACCCTGATCGCGATCTCTCCGCGGTTGGCGATCAATACCTTGGCCAGGCCTTCCGGTTCGCCGGCGCGACCACTGTCAGACATAGTCCCAACTCCTCTCCTCCGTAGGACTCTAGCGAGCCGATGGGCAATCGCGAAGAGGGGCCGAGTGATGCTTGGCACGTTTATGCTGGGGCGCATGACGGACAAGCAACCCCGCATCGTGTATACCCTCACCGATGAGGCTCCGGCGCTGGCGACGGTGTCCTTGCTGCCGATTCTGCGGGCGTTTGCTGCTCCGGCCGGCATCGAGGTGGCGACCAGCGACATCTCCCTCGCCGCCCGGATCCTGGCCGAGTTCTCCGACGAGCTCACGGAGGACCAGCGGGTGCCCGACGCCTTGTCGCAGCTGCGCGCGCTCACCCAGGACCCGGAAGCCAACATCATCAAGCTGCCCAATATCAGCGCCTCGGTACCGCAGCTGACCGCGGCCGTCGAGGAACTGCGGGCCAAGGGCTACCACCTGCCCGAGTTCCCCGACGACCCACAGACCGATGAGCAGCAGGCACTGCGCAAGAAGTACGGCCGGGTTCTCGGCAGCGCAGTGAATCCGGTTCTGCGGGAAGGAAACTCCGATCGAAGGGCACCGGCGGCAGTCAAACGGTACGCCCGTAGGAACCCGCATTCGATGGGGGAATGGAAGGCATGGTCCCAGACGCACGTCTCGCACATGCACGGTGGCGACTTCTATGCCGGTGAGAAGTCGACGACCCTGGACGCGGCGCGCAACGTCAAGATGGAGTTGCTGACCCGCAGCGGCAAGACGATCGTTCTCCGGGAGAAGGTGGCCTTGCAGCAGGGCGAGGTGATCGACTCCATGTTCATGTCCAAGCGCGCCCTGCTGGAGTTCTACGAACGAGAGCTGGCCGACTGCAAAGAGGCAGGAATCCTGTTCTCGTTGCACGTCAAGGCGACCATGATGAAGGTGTCGCACCCTATCGTGTTCGGCCACTGCCTGCGGATCTACTACCAGGAAGCCTTCGACAAGCACGCCGAAGTGTTCGACGAACTAGGCGTCAACGTGAACTACGGTCTGGTCGATCTGTACGAGAAGATCAAGCAGCTGCCCCGCTCGCGGCAGGAGGAGATCATCCGCGACCTGCACGCCTGCCAGCAGAACAATGCGAAACTGGCCATGGTCGACTCCGCCAGGGGCATCACCAACTTCCACTCACCCAGCGACGTCATCGTCGATGCGTCGATGCCGGCGATGATCCGCGCCGGCGGCAAGATGTGGGGTGCGGACGGGCGCCAGGAAGACTGCAAAGCGGTGATGCCGGAATCCACGTTCGCCCGCATTTACCAGGAGATGATCAACTTCTGCAAGACACACGGCAACTTCGACCCAGCCACGATGGGCACGGTGCCCAACGTCGGGCTGATGGCACAGAAGGCCGAGGAGTACGGCTCGCACGAAAGAACCTTCGAGATTCCCGAGCCGGGCACCGCCAACGTCACCGATCTGGACACCGGTGAGGTCCTGCTGAGCCTGGAGGTCGAAGAAGGTGACATCTGGCGCATGTGCCAGGTCAAGGACGGGCCGATCCGGGACTGGGTGAAGCTGGCTGTCACCAGGGCGCGGGAATCCCAGACGCCGGCGGTGTTCTGGCTGGATCCCTACCGTCCGCACGAGAACGAGCTCATCGCCAAGGTCAAGACCTACCTGGCCGAACACGACACCGAGGGGCTGGACATCCAGATCATGTCCCAGGTACGGGCCATGCGGTACACGCTGGAACGCGTGATACGGGGCCTGGACACCATTTCCGTGACCGGCAACATCCTGCGTGACTACCTCACCGACCTGTTCCCGATCATGGAGCTGGGCACCAGCGCGAAGATGCTGTCCATCGTGCCGCTGATGCTCGGTGGTGGCCTGTTCGAGACCGGTGCCGGCGGATCGGCCCCCCGGCACGTGCAACAGTTACTGGAAGAGAACCACCTGCGCTGGGACTCCCTCGGCGAATTCCTGGCTCTGGCGGTTTCGTTCGAGCAGGTCGCAAAGACTTACAACAGCAAGCGTGCTCAGGTTTTGGCCGACACCCTCGATGCGGCTACCGGCCGGTTGCTGGAGGAAGGTAAATCTCCTTCACGGCGGACCGGGGAACTGGACAACAGGGGTAGTCACTTCTATCTCGCGCTGTACTGGGCACAGGCGTTGGCCGAGCAGCGCGCGGACCCTGAACTCGCCGGGACGTTCACCGGCTTGGCGGACGCGCTCGCGGACAACGAGGACAAGATCCTGGCCGAACTGACCGACGTGCAGGGACACGACGTCGATCTCGGCGGGTATTACTTCGTCGACCCGGAAAAGGTCAAGGCCGTCATGCGTCCGAGCACCACCTTCAACGAGACACTCGAGCACTTCCGCCAGGAGGTGCGATGACAGGAAGCGCGATGAATGGTCCCGCCCAGGTACGGGAGCGTTCGGCGCTCGTGCCGGTACTGGTGGCGGTCATCGCGGTCCTGGCCGTGGCATTGGGGGTTCTCCTGCTTCGCGGGGGTGGTGACACGGCGCGCACTGCTGCCGCACCGGGCGTGCCGGCCACCAACCGGGAGCAAGGACAACCGCAAGGACAACCGCAAGAGCTGACCGAGCAGCAACTGGCCGCGTTGCGCAAGGTAGAGCGCAACCAGCAAGGGGACCCGTTGGCTCGCGGTGATCTGGACGCCCCCGTGGTGATCGTCGTCTATTCCGACTACGCATGCCCGTACTGTGCCCGGCATGCGCTGGGGACGGAGACCGTGCTGGCCGACCGATACCTCGACGACGGGGTGCTGCGCATGGAGTGGCACGACTTCCCGGCCAAGGGGGAAGGCTCGGTGCTGGCCGCCCGGGCTGCCCGGGCCGCCGGGGAACAACGCAGGTTCTGGGAGTACAACAACGCCTTGTTCGCCCGGCTCGCCGCGGACTCCCACCCCGAGGTCAGCACCGACCTGCTCGCCGAGGTTGCCCAGGAGGCCGGCGTCGATGCGGCGAAGCTGCAGCAGGACATGCAATCTCAGCACATCAAGGACAGCGTGCAAGCAGACTACGTGCAGGCGCAGAGCATCGGGGTGACGGCCACACCGACGTTCCTGATCAACGGTCAGCCCGTGGTCGGCGCACAACCGGTCGAGGCGTTCACGGCAATGATCGACAAGTTGCACACAAATCCTGGTGATGTCCGGTCCTCGGCGTCTTAGGCCGGCCCAGTCAGGCCGGCCCACAACCTGGGCCAGCTCACTCCCACCCGGGCCGCCAGGGCGCGCACCAGCGGCAAGCTGACTCCGATGACGTTGCTGTGGCACCCCGCCAGCCCGGCAACGAAAGCACCGCCGAGCCCGTCGATGGTGAAACCTCCTGCCACGTGAAGCGGTTCGCCGGTGTCCAGGTATGCCTCGACCTCCTCGTCGGTGAGCTCGGTGAACCGGACCAGGGTCTCGGCCACCGCACCCACGGCTGCGCCGTGCCCGCCCGGGCGGGTGTCGATCAGCCAGTGCCCGGTATGCAGCGTGCCGCTGCGCCCACTCATCGACCTGGCCCAGTCCCGGGCCTGCTGCCGGTCGGTCGGTTTGCCGCGCACCTGCCCGTCGAACTCCAGGACCGAATCACACCCGAGTACCAGCCCGGGTGGCAGGTCCGCGCTGGCCGCGACGTCCTCGGCCTTGGCCCTGGCCAGGAGTAACGCGATGTCGGGCGGCTCAGGTACGCCGTACTGGGCGATCACAGCTGGTTCGTCCACCTCGGACACCCGTACCAGCGGATCTACCCCGGCCCCTTTCAGGACTCCCAGCCGGGCCGGTGAGGCCGAGGCCAGGATCAACGTAACCGGTGGGTTCGGTGCGCCGCTCACGTCAGCTGGTCCGCCAGCACGTCCAGTGGCACCGCGCCCAGATCCAGCGCTTGGCGGTGAAATGCCTTCAGATCGAAGCTGTCCGGGTTTCTTGCGCTGGCATCGTGGCGGATCCGCGTCCACAGCCGCTCACCCACTTTGTAGGACGGCGCTTGGCCGGGCCAGCCCAGGTAGCGGTTGAATTCGAACCGCAGCTGCGGCTCGGGCAACAGCACGTGCCGGCGCAGGTATTCCCACATCGAATCCGGCGTCCAGGTGCCGCCCACCTCGGCGGGGGCAGGGAACCCGCAGTGTAGGCCGATGTCCACCACCACCCTGGTGGCCCGGAACGCCGAAGCCGCCAACATGCCCATCCGGTCCCCGGGGTCGTCCAGGTACCCGAGGCCGGCCATCAAACGTTCCGCGTACAAGGCCCATCCCTCGCCGTGCCCGGAGATGAACAACAATCGCCGCCAGCGGTTGAGAATGTCTGCCCGATAGAGGGTTTGGGCGATCTGCAGGTGATGTCCCGGCACACCCTCGTGGTAGACCGTGGTCAGTTCCTGCCAGGTCGCGAACGTCTCCATGCCATCCGGGACGGCCCACCACATGCGCCCGGGGCGGGAGAAGTCCAGGCTCGGTGGGGTGTAGTAGACCACCCCGGAGGTGGTGGGGGCGATCCTGCATTCCAGGGTCCGGATCGGCTCCGGGATGTCGAAGTGGGTGTCGGCCAGCTCCCGCACCGCCGCATCGGACTTGCACTGCATCCACTGCCGGAACGACTCCGCGTCCGGCATCGACCGGGCCGGGTCGGACTCGAGTATGGTGATGGCCTCCTGCACAGTGGCCCCCGGCTGGATCTGCTCTGCCGTGTGGGCCATCTCGGCCTCGATCCGGGCCAGTTCGGCCTGGCCCCATTCGTAGGTTTCCGCCAGGTCGACGGCGGCACCCACGAAATACCGGGAATGCAACGCGTACGCTTCTTGGCCCGCCGCATCGTTGTCGGTGGCAGCCGCAGTGACGACTTCCCGCAAGTGCTGCGCCATCGTGGCGTAAGCCTGCGTGGCGGCCTGTGCGCCCGCCTGCAGGTCGGTCGCCAGTGCAGCGCTCGGCTGTGACCCGTCGGGGCTGGCCGAGTCGGCCATAGTGGCGAAAAAGCCTTCGCCGGAACCGTTGCCGATGATCTGCTCGCACTGGGCGATCGCTTCGACGGCCTGCCGTCGGGCGGGCGGATTTCCCTCGTCCACCCGCCGGTCCAGCGCGCGGAGGTAACTGTCGACGGAACTGGGGATCGCCCGCATCCGGGCGGCGATATCGGCCCAATCCGCCTCGGTCTTGTTGGGCGCCAGGTCGAAGACCATCCGGATGATCTGCACCGGGCAGTCGATGACGTTGAGCATCCCGAAACCGAACCCCGCCTCGGCCAGCTCGATCTCCAGGCCGAGCCGGTCGCGCATAGCGGCCGTCGTCACGTCGTCGACGGCGTCGGCCGGTTCGATCGAATCCAGCGCAGCCAGCGCGCTGCGAGCCAAGTCCGTTCTTTCCTGCTCGATCTCGGGTGAGTACAGCGATACCTGATCGTTCAGGCCGGGTACTCCGGCGCCGGTGGCGCGGAACGGATCGAGGGCCAGCGCATCGTCGAGGTACTTCTCGGCGATGGCATCGACGGCGCTGGGTTGACGGGTCTGACCGGTGCTCTGTGGTGCTGGATTCACCTGCCCGAGCTTAGTCGTGATTGCCGATGCGGTAGCTGGGTTGACGGTTGCCCGCCGGGTCAACTGGCGGCACAGCACGCCGCCGAGCAACTCGGCCCAAGCCGTCAGAAGGCACGGGCCGTCAGCGGGCCCGGGCCGTCGGTGGGAACGGGGCCGGCGTACCCTTACCGGCGCGCCCGGCTCCATCCGTGCATCGCCGCGCGCGCCGCGTCCAGGCGGCCGAGGGTGCGGGTGGGAGTGCTCCACCGGCGGAACCGCCGCGCGACCACGTCGCCAGCGGCACCGCTGCCCAGCAGCACCGCCACGACCGCCGCGAGTTCCTCGTCGGTCGGCTGACCCGCCACCACCCGCAAAACCGGCGCAGGTGGTTCGGTTTCGGCAACCGCTAGGTCCGCTTCGGCAGGGTTCTCGGCTTCGTCGACGCTCATAGCGGGATGTTCCCGTGCTTGCGGGTGGGCACCGTCTCGTGCTTGGTCCGTAGCGCCCGCAATGCCCTGGTGATCACCGTGCGGGTATCGCGTGGGGGGATCACCGCGTCGATGTAGCCGCGGTCGGCCGCCGGGTACGGGTTCGCCAAGGTGTTCTCGTATTCGGCGATGTACTCGGCTCGTTTGGCCTCGACGTCGCCACCGGCGTCCGCCACCTGGGTCAGCGCTCCGCGGTACAGGATGTTGACCGCGCCCTGGGCACCCATGACGGCGATCTGCGCCGTGGGCCAGGCGAGGTTGATGTCGGCGGCCAGGTGCTTGGATCCCATGACCACGTACGCCCCGCCGTAAGCCTTGCGGGTAATCAGGGTGATCTTGGGCACCGTTGCCTCGGCGTAGGCGTACAGCAGTTTGGCGCCGCGCCGGATGATGCCGGCCCATTCCTGGTCGGTCCCGGGCAGGAAGCCAGGCACATCCACCAACGTCAGCACCGGGATGTTGAACGCGTCACAGGTGCGGACGAAGCGGGCCCCTTTCTCGGCCGAATCGATATCGAGCACCCCGGCCATCTGGGTGGGCTGATTCGCCACCACGCCGACCACGTGTCCTTCGACGTGCCCGAAACCGACCACGATGTTGCGGGCGAACATTGCCTGCACCTCGAAGAAGTGGCCGTCGTCGAGGATGTGGGTGATGACGTCGATCATGTCGTAGGGCACGTTGGGGGAGTCGGGCACGATGGTGTCCAGCTCTTTGTCCTCCTCGGTGACCTCCTCGGACATCGTGGCGTCGTAGACCGGCGGCTCGACGTGATTGTTCGACGGCAGGAACGACAGCAGTTCCTTGACGTACTCGATCGCGTCGTCCTCGTCGTCGGCCATGTAGTGGGCGTTGCCGCTGGTGCTGTTGTGGGTGCGGGCGCCGCCGAGTTCTTCGAACCCGACGTCTTCCCCGGTCACCGTCTTGATCACGTCCGGACCGGTGATGAACATGTGCGATGTCTGATCCACCATGATCGTGAAGTCGGTGATCGCCGGGGAGTACACCGCCCCACCCGCACACGGTCCCATGATCAGGGAGATCTGTGGCACGACACCGGACGCCTGGGTGTTGCGGAAGAAGATCTCCCCGTACAGGCCCAGTGACGACACGCCCTCCTGGATGCGGGCGCCGCCGGAGTCGTTGATCCCGATGATGGGGCACCCCGCCTTCAGCGCCAGGTCCATGATCTTGACCATCTTGGCGCCGAACTGTTCACCCAAAGATCCACCGAACACGGTGAAATCCTGGGCAAAGACCGCCACCGGGCGCCCGTCGACGGTGCCGAAGCCGGTGATCACTCCGTCGCCGTAAGGCCGGTTCGCATCTTGGCCGAAGGATGTCGACCGGTGCCGGGTCAGCGCGTCCAGTTCACTGAACGACCCCTCGTCCAGCAGTTGCTCGACTCGTTCCCGGGCGGTCTTCTTGCCTTTGGCGTGCTGCTTTTCCACCGCGCGCTCGGAGCCGGCGTGCACGGCATCGTGCATCCGCTGCTCGAAATCGGTAAGCCGCTCGGCCGTGGTCAGCGGCCGGCCCAGTCCTGCGGTGGGCTCCGGCGCGGGACCGCCGCTGGCGGGCTCCGGCGTGTCCTGCTCTGGGCGGTCGGCGTCCCTCGTGGCGTTCGCGCCCGGGTTGCTGTCCAGCTGATGCTTGCTCATCATCCCTCCGACGCGTCATCGATGTCTGTTCGCAGCCTAGTCCGCTTCGGCGATCCGCTGCGAGTGTCCCCAAGAGTAGGATTACGCAGTGTGGGTGAGCCGAGCGAGTGGACCGACCTGGATCGCCCCCCACTTCGTGCGGCCGCGCTGCGCCTGGCCCTGGTCGAGCCAGCGGGTCCGCTGTCCTCACTGACCTTGTTGCGCAGCTGTCCGTCCACCAACGCTGTGTTGCGCGACTGGGTCAACGGTACCGGAGACGTCGGTTGCGGTGCGGGGCCGGACTCGCCACCGGGTCGGGTCGGCGACCTGGCCGTGCTGGTCACCGACCATCAGACCCACGGCCGGGGCAGGCTGCAGCGCATCTGGTCGACTCCGGCCAGGTCGTCGTTGACGTTCTCGCTGCTGCTGCGCGGTGGCCCACCCGCGGACCGGTGGGGATGGGCCCCGTTGCTTGCCGGTTCCAGCGTGGTGCGCGTGCTGCGCGAGGTGGCCGGGGTCCGGGCCACACTGAAGTGGCCGAACGATGTGCTGATTCCGGACCCGCAGGCCGGACCAGCCAAGGTGGCGGGAATCCTGACCGAACTCGTTTCCGGTGAGGTGCCCAGCTTTATCATCGGAATCGGGCTGAACGTCTCTCAGCAGCGCGACGAGCTACCCGGTCGGGAGGGCTCGCCGGTCGGCGACGGGGGTGTACCGGCGCTGCCAGCGACGTCACTGCGCCTGGCCGGCGCGTCCTGCACCGACCGCGATCCACTGCTGCGGGCACTGCTGCGTCGTCTTGCCGATACCTTTGCGGGCTGGCGTGCGGGCGCCGGGGACTTGTCGCGGCCCGCGATGCTGCAGGAACAGATCAGCCAGATCTGCGACACCGTCGGACGAGACGTTCGGGCTCTGCAGGCGGATGGCAGCACTGTGACCGGGCGAGCAACCGGCATCGGCGAGCTCGGCCAGCTGCTGGTCAGCAGCGACTGTGTGACGCACGTCGTGACCGCGGCGGATGTGATCCACCTACGTGCCGAGGTGGTTCGTGACTGACCCGCAGGAGCACCGGCAGGGCGCGCTGAACCGGGAAGGGCGCGTGCTGGGCGCGATGCGGTACCTGCGCTCCGTGGACGTCGCGCGCCGCGCCGGGGTGTCGGTCGGGGCCGCCCGTCGGTTCTGGCGTTCGCTGGGCTTCGCCGCGGTGGGCGACGACCTGCACGCCTTCACCGACCGGGATGCCAGGGCGATGGCGCATATGTCTTCGTTGGTGCGCACCAAGGTGATCGAGGAGTCCACCGCACTGGCGCTGACCCGCTCGGTCGGGCAGTCGATGGGGCAGTTGTCCGCCTGGCAGATAGAACTGCTCTCCGAGGTCGCCCGAGCCCGTCTCGGGAGTCCGACGGAAGCCGAACTCGCTTCTGAACTGGCCGATCTGGTTACCGAGCTGGCCGACGACCTGGAGCCGTTACTCACCTACGTCTGGCGCCGGCATCTGACCTCGGCACTGGCCACGCACATGGTGGATCTGCTGCCCCCGGACGGCGTGGTGGCCGGCCGGCACAGCGTGGGCTTCGCCGATCTGGTCAACTACACCCAGACCATTCACCGGCTGGGCGAGCCGGAGGTGGCCCGGTTGGTGCAACGGTTCGAGGAACTGGCCGCCGCCTGCGTGGCCGAACTGGGTGGGCGGTTGGTGAAATCGGTCGGTGATGCGGTGCTGTTCACCACCAGGGACGCGGTGGACTGCGTCCATATCGCGTTTCGGCTGGTCCGGATGATGGGGCAGGGCGACCTGCCGCAGGTACACGTGGGGATCGCCACCGGCTCGTTGGTCAACAGGCTGGGCGACGTGTTCGGGACCACGGTCAATCGGGCCAGCCGCATCAGCGCCACCGCGCGGGCCGGTGAGGTCATCATCGATGATGCCACCGCGGCTGCCATCGCCGACAGCACAGACATCGTGGTCCGGGGTGGGGCCAGCCGCGACCTGAAAGGCCTGGGCAGGGTGGAGACGTATTCGGTCGGACCGGTGGACCCGGAGACGGCACAGGGTTAGGGCCTCACCTGGGCATCCGTGGTTCGGTCTCATGTGTGTGGTGTGGGCAGGATCGGCCGCGTTGTTTGGCTGGTTTGGTCGATGTGGTTGGGTTCTCTGGGGTTTCTTCTCGTATCGGGGTGGGTGGGCCGGTCATTCCGGTCACCAGCACAGGCGTCGAGCCGGTCATTCTGGAACCTATGGCGCTGTTGGGGTACGTCGGGTAGCGGCGTGCCGGCGCCATACGTACCCCAACAGCGCCATAGGGGTCGATGTGGGCGGTGCGAGCGGATCGGCGGTGTGGGGACGTCAGGCCGCGGGATGCCCGGACCGGCGATTCCGGGTGTCGCGAGAGTCGAACCTGAGATTCGAGCCCGAGAGTCGTAGCCGAGAGTCGTAGCCGAGAGTCGTAGCCGAGAGTCGTAGCCGAGAGTCGTAGCCGAGAGTCGAAGCTCAGTCCGCTGGGCCCGCGCAGGAGTCTCAGGAGTGTTCTCCGGCCCCCGCCAGCCGGCGTCCAACGAGTTCCCCGCCCATGGCGGCCGCCGCGATGGCAGCAGCCCACGGCAAACTGCTGGAGAAGAACGGGACCATCGCGCCAGTCACTGCGGCCACGAACCAACTCCAGAGCCTCATCCGGCCGGTGAGCAGAACGGTCGCGGCCAACACAGCTACCAGGAACACGATCAAGAACGCAGCACTGGTGGCGGTGATCAAGGCCGACTCGTCCAGGTCGAAGGCGAACAGGGCGGCGACACTCGCGCCGTAGCCGAGGGCCAGGGCGGTGACAGCTACTGTCGGCGTGCCGTGTCTGTTGACGGTCGCCATCTTCGCTGGCAGGAGCCCCGCTCGTGCGGTGGAGTAGACAACGCGAGAGGTTCCGAGGGTCCAGGCGTTGGCGGTAAGGGCCAAGAGTATGAAGGCGACCAGGTTGCCTGCGGGTACGGCTGCCCCCTCGAACCCGGCGCGCAACAGACCACTGAAGGCTGTGATGCCTTGGGCGTTCGTGGTACCGGCCGGTTGCCCGAGGACGATCGTGGCAGCCATGGCCAGATAGAGCGCACCGACTGCGACAACAGCGACGGCGATGGCCCGGGGAAAAGTGCGGTCCGGGTCGACAACTTCCTCAGCGACAGGGGCAGCATTCTCCCAGCCGATGAAGCCGAAGAAGCAGACCAGTAGGGCTGGGCCGATCGCCAACCAGCCGTTCGGGGCCACCGGAGTCAACCGGCTGAGCCGCACGGACGGAACGGCCATGACCATCACCGTGACCAGGAACGCGATCAGGGCAAGCAGCAGAAGACTCTGCAACCGAGTGCTCAGCCGTAGCCCGGCGATGTTGGTGACGATCGTGGCGAGGATGATCCCGAAACCGACGAGTAAGACAGTCCGGTTCTGCGCGTCGGGCGCGACCACGGCCATCAAGGAGCGGCCCGAGGCCAGTCCGAGGAGGGGATTGGCGATGATCAACGTGAGAAGCAGGAAGATCGAGGTTCGCCGCCCCCAGGCCCGGCCGAACGCTGAGCCGACGAAGTCGGCGATGCCTCCAGCCGACGGTGCCCGGACCGACAGCCGCGCGAAGACCAGGGCGAACGGGTAGGACCACACGACCAGTAGCAGCCACGCCACCAAGGACACCGGGCCGGCCACCGCCGCGGCGACGCCCGGGAGCACCAGGATTCCCACGCCCAACACTGAGGTGATGTAGTGAGTCACCAACGCTGGCGTGCGCATCGACCGCACGAGCCCCCTGGACTGCGGCTGATCCACCATGAAGTGAAGTATCTCGCCGCCGTCCTCCGCCGGGTCATCGGTGGCCTCGGCAACACGGTGAGGCCACCGGGCTTTCAGGCGGCTTGGGCAGCCAGGGGAAACTGCCCGGAGATGGCCACAAGGCTGCTTACTGGCGGACATGGGAATTGCCCGCTGAATCGTCGACGGCGGCTGGCCCCTGCGACGCGCCGACGAATG
>PDSI01000134.1 GCA_002748415.1 Micrococcales bacterium
GTTTTTCCTCAACGGCGTGGCTCTGGCCGCCCTCGTGCATGTCCTCAACAGCGACGGTGAGGACTTGGGCCTGGCGGCCTTGCTGCTCATGGCACTCAGCGCGTGGGGGGTCGGTGCCTACGGCCCCACCAGGAGCCAGTTGTGGCAGTACGAACTCACCGGGCGGCCGCACGCCTGGATCCCCGCCAAGGTCATGGCCGTGGCAATGGTGTGGGCCGTGATGATGCTGGTGCATGGCACCTGGATCGTCCTGCTGACAGGCTGGTGGTGGCAGGACGTCGTCTTTCTGCTCCCGGTCCTGGCGGTCGAGATGGTGCTTGCCTGCACCGTCGGGATCGTGGTCCCCGTCAGCGCCGGCACCTCGATCTCCGCAGCGGTGTCCGAGGTCATCGCCATCCTCGTGTTGCTGATGACCGCGACGGGGACCCAGACCGCGCTGGCCGGGCTCACTGACCCTTGGTTGCTGATCGTTGTTCACCTGACGATGCTGGTCGCTGCGTTGGCGTTGTACGTTCTCACCGCGCGGTTCCAAGGTCGACCGAAGACTGTGCGTGCGTGATGGGTCGGCCTTGGACTGGCGGCTCCCCAGCTGGGTAAACAGGTTGGTCGCGTCGGCCCCCGCCCAGCTATTTCATCATTCGTTGACTTCCTGTTGCGGCAGTCCTAGAGTGGAACTCAACGCACGGTGAAATAGGGGAGCGGTCCATGGCGGTGACAAGCAGTCAAGCAGGCCGCACCGGCCGGCGCCGGGGGAGTCCGGACACGCGTCAGCAGATTCTCGACGCGGCCCGGACGTTGTTCGCCCAGCGGGGCTTCTCCGCCACGTCCGTCCGGGCGGTAGCCAGGAAGGCCGCGGTGGACCCGGCCCTGATCCACCACTACTTCGGCAGCAAGGACGGACTCTTCCTGGCCATCGTGGAACTGCCGTTCAACCCCAGCGACATCCTGAGCAGGGTCGAGGCGGACCGGCCCGAGCTGGCCGAGGAGCAGGTGCCGGTCCGGCTGGTGGACGCGTTCTTGACGATCTGGGAGGGCCCGGTGACCGGGCCGGCCATGGTGGGCCTGCTGCGCCGGGTAGTCGCCGATGCCGAGCACTTTTCGGTGTTGCGGGACTTCTACATCACGCACGTGCTGAAAACGGGTGCGCCACGGCTGATGCCCGCTGTCCATCCTGATGAGGCCCGGCTGCGCATGGCGTTGACCTTCAGCCAGCTGCTGGGTGTGGTCGCCGGCCGGCACGTATTGCGCTTGGAGCCGTTGGCCGGGCTCGACCGAACCCAGTTGCGGGCGGTGCTCATCCCCGTGGTCAAACACCACCTTTACGAACCCCTACCCACAGAAGGGCACCACGATGCCTGATTCCGGTGCGCACGTGATCGAGATCCACGGTCTGGTCAAGCGGCTCGGCTTGATCACTGCTTTGAACGGCCTCGACCTGCACGTGAGGCAGGGCGAGGTGCACGGGTTCCTCGGGCCCAACGGCGCGGGCAAGTCCACCACCATCCGGGTCTTGCTCGGCCTGCTGCGGGCCGACGCCGGCACCGTGCGGCTGCTGGGCGGTGATCCCTGGCGGGACGTGGTCGGCCTGCACCGGCGATTGGCCTACGTGCCTGGTGACGTGGTGCTGTGGCCGGGACTGTCCGGTGGCGAGGCCATCGACCTGCTCGGCGCGCTGCGCGGAAGCCTGGACAAGGCCCGCCGGGCGGAGCTCATCGAACGGTTCGAGCTGGACCCCACCAAACGGGGGCGCCAGTACTCCAAGGGAAACCGGCAAAAGGTCGCCATCGTGGCGGCGCTGTCCTCCAACGTGGAACTGCTCATCCTGGACGAACCTACATCCGGGCTGGATCCGCTGATGGAAGCCGTGTTCCAAGACGAGATCCTCAAGGACAAGGCGGCTGGGCGGACGGTGTTGCTGTCCAGTCACATCCTTGCCGAGGTGGAAGCGCTGGCGGACCAGGTCAGCATCATCCGGGACGGCAAGATCGTGCAGAACGGCACCCTGGAGGACCTGCGCGGGCAGGCACGCGTCGACGTGGCCGCCACCCTCGCCCGCCGCCCCAAACCGCGAAAACTCTCGGCCCTGAACGATTTTCACGTGGATCAGCACAACCGGGTGACCGGCACCGTGGAGCCCGCCCGGCTCAACGACGCGATGCGCGAACTTGCCCGCTACGGTGTGACAGCGCTGACGGTCTCCCCGCCATCGTTGGAGGAACTGTTCCTGCGCAACTACGACCTGGGCGAGCCGGCGGCCGCCGCCCGGGCGGCGAAGGGCCGGCCATGACCGCCTTGACCGGGACCCGGATCCTGCTGCCGGTGACGATGAAGCAGGACATCCGCAACGTCGCCCCCTGGGTGGTGGTGATCTCGGTGCTGTCCGCATCATCGATCCTGGCCTACCGGTTCATCTTCCCCGAGGACGCGGAGCGGATGGCGTTCGCCAACACGGTCGGCAGCAACCCGGGGCTGTGGTTCGTCTTCGGAAAACCGTTGGACATGATGACCAACGACGGCTTCAACGCCTGGCGGGCCGGCTCCCTCGGTGCGTTCTTCACCGGCTTGATGGCCATCCTGATCGTGGTCCGCAACTCGCGGGCCGCCGAGGACTCCGGCCAGGCGGAACTCATCGCCTCCGGCGTGGTCACCCGCCAAGCACGGCTGATGGTGGCCATAGTGATGGCTGCGATCGCTTCGGTGGGCACGGGTGTGCTGTCCTTCGTGGTCACCATGGCCTGCGGCGGCGCCTGGAAACCGACACTGGTGCTGTCGGCCTGCTTCACCGCTTCCGGGTTGATGTTCGGGTCGCTGGCCGCCGTCACCGCCCAACTGGGGTCCTATGCACGCACGGCGAGCAGCCTGGCCGTCGGGCTTCTCGGGATCGGCTATGTCATCAGGGGCTACCTGGATTCCAGCGACTCCCCGGACTGGGTCATCTGGGCGACGCCCTTGGGCTGGCTGGAACGGACCCGCCCCTCCACCGACAACAACGGGTGGCCGCTGCTGGCCGCACTGGCCTTCACGGTGCTGATGGTGGTGCTGGCCTGGACGTTGCAGCGGCGCCGGGACTTCGGGCTCGGCATGATCCCGGCCCGGCCGGGCCCGGCGAACGGAGGGCTGGTGGCCTCGGTGGGGGGATTGGCGGTCCGGGTCAATCGTGGTTCCTTGCTCACCTGGCTGGCCGCGTTCGCCGCCCTCGGTTTCGTCTTCGGGAACCTGTCCGCGTCCGTGGGTGACCTGCTGGCCGCGAACCCCTCGATCGCAGCGGTTATCGCCTCTGGCGCGGTCACCGAGACCGACCTGACGTTCGCGTTTGCGTGCACGATGCTGCAGATCACCGGCATCCTCGCGGCCGTCACCGGGGTTCAGGTGATGATGCGCCTGTACGTCGAGGAATCCGAGCTGCGGGCCGAGCCGGTGCTGGCCGGGGCCCTGCGACGGCCGACGTACCTGGCCAGCCATGTAGTACTCGCCCTGGTCGCGAGCGGTGTCGCGCTCCTGGTCACCGGTACCGGTGTGGGACTGGTGGTGTCCACCAGCGACACCGGTGTCCAGTTCGGTGACGTGCTGGCCCAGGCTGGCGCGACCGTCCCGGCAGCCTGGGTGCTGGTGGCGGTGTCGGTGGCCGCAATCGGGGCCCACCCGGGCAAGCGGCTGGTGGCGTGGGCAGCGGTCGTGGCCACCTTCGCGCTGACGCTGCTCGGGCCCACCTTCGACCTGCCCAATTGGGCGTTGGGCATCAGCCCACTGCATCACGTGCCCACGGTCACCGCGGCGAACCCGGACTGGCGCAGCCTGGTGGTGCTGTGCGGGCTGGTGGTGCTGCTAGGTGTGGTCGGGTTCGCCGGGTACCGGCGGCGCGACATCGGGTGAATCGCCCTCCGGCTAGCCCTCGGGCACCAGGATCTGTCCGCGAGCCGCGGCCCGCAGGGTGAGGGCGGCGACCAGCAGGACGACACCGGTGGCCACCGCGAGCAGGACGACGGCTACCACGTTGTATCCGAGCGCCGGGCGGGACCCCGCCATCGTCGTCGCCGCCACGGACGCGGCAGCCAGCGGGAAGGTATAGGCCCAGAACGGCAGTCCGAACGGTACCTTCACCAAGCGGGGCAGCTGGGCCGCCAACAGCAGCAGGAATGCGATGGCCGCCGCGTACAGGATGCGGCCGATGGGGTCCAGGACGGTGCCGGTCAACGAGTGCCAGGACACCGTACTCACCGCCGGTGGGGCGACGAAGACGGCCATCGTCGGCATCAGCTTGGGTGGAAACGGGTTCTCGTGGGTGAGGATTCGTTCCATCACCAGCGGCAGGATCGACAGCCACATGATGATGCCGACACCGAAGAAGAACCAGCCGACGTCTTCGGCCCCCACCTTCCGGGCCGCCAGCGGCACCACCACGTTGCCGACCACGGGAATGAACCATGCCGGGGTGATCGCCGCGGCGCCGATGTCCGGGCGTTGCGACCACGTGGTCACCACCGCGACCATCGCCGTCAAGTGGCCAGCCGCACCCACCCACCACAACACCGAGGCGACGGCGGGCGCCTCCTCGGCCAACGCGGTGGCCAATACCAGGAGCGCGATGGTGATGGTGGGGGCGAACGTCATCCGCACCGGGTGGCGCAGCTCGGCGGCGGCGGCGGCGGGATAGCGCACCCACTTGGTCACATACAAGGTGGCGACCAGCACGAACGTGGCGAGTGCCGCGACCAGGAACAGGTAGAACGGCAACTGCGGTACATCCCACACCATGGCGGCGCGTCGCCAGGCCAGCGCGGTGCCCCCCAAGCCCATGACGGATGCGAACAACGAGACCGGCAGGTGTTGCAATCGCCCCTCAGACATGGGCGCCAGTATACCCATAGGGGTATATGACCGGGTGCGCTCAGCGCTACAGCGGCTCGGTGAAGTCGCCCCCACGCAGGACGTGTTCGACCAGCCGCACCTGCACAAGTGCCAGTCTGCAGTGCTCGCGCTCAGCGGCGAGGACGTCGAATACCTCATCCAGCGCCGACGTCGGCAGCGCATCGGTCAGTTCGTCTCGCAGCCGCGAGATGGTCACCTCGGCCCCACGTCCACGGGCGGCCAACGAGTGCGTGGTCAGCCGGGCCAGTGCCAGCGGTTGGGCACGCAGCACGGTGTGGTCACGGTACTGCGCCGGGGCAAGGTCGAGCAGCCAAGCGAGTGCGCGGCGGGCGAAGTGCTCGTCGTCCGGGTGCCCGACCTGCCTGGGCCAGGCAGGTGGCAGGTAGCCATGTCGAGTGTTCACCGCACCAGTGTGTGTCTCACCGGTGACAGATTGACTCGAATCACCGCGGGCAGTTCATCCGCTGTGTGCTGCGGACATGAACACGGCGCAAGCCGGCCGTGGCGGCCGTGCCCTGATCGGTCCCGACGCCGCCACCCGGGTGTCGGCGTCGCGAGATGAGCATCGATGCCACCTCACCTAGACTCGACGTATGAGGTTGCTGCCCACGATCACCGGCCCCGGTGACCTGCGGGACCTGTCCAAGGACCAGCTGAACCAGTTGGCCGAAGAGATCCGGCAGTTCTTGATCACCTCGGTGTCCGCCACCGGGGGGCACCTGGGGCCGAACCTGGGGGTCATCGAGTTGACGATCGCCCTGCACCGGGTGTTCAGCTCGCCCAGGGACACGGTGCTATTCGACACGGGTCACCAGTCCTACGTGCACAAGCTGCTCACCGGCCGGCAGGACTTCTCCCGGCTGCGGTGCGCTGATGGCCTGTCCGGGTACCCCAGTCGTGCCGAGTCCGTGCACGACGTGCTGGAGAGTTCGCACGCCTCCTCCTCACTGTCGTGGGCCGACGGCATCGCCAAGGGGCGCGAGCTGCGGGGCGAGCAGTCCCGGCGCACCGTCGCCGTCATCGGCGACGGTGCCCTCACCGGCGGCATGGCCTGGGAGGCCATCAACAACATCGCCGTGTCCAACCGCCGGGTGGTCATCGTCGTCAACGACAACGAGCGGTCCTACGCCCCGACCGTGGGCGGTATGGCCCAGCACCTGGCCACGCTGCGCACCACGAGCGAGTACGAAAAGATGCTCGACTGGGGCAAGACGGCGCTGCAGCGCAGCGGGCCGCCCGGGCGATTCGCCTACGACACCCTGCACGGGGTGAAGAAGGGGCTGAAGGACGTCGTGGCCCCGCAAGGCTTGTTCGAAGACCTGGGGATGAAGTACGTCGGGCCCATCGACGGGCACGACCTGGACGACCTGGAACATGCGCTGCGCCGAGCCGGTTCGTTCGACGGGCCGGTGCTGGTGCACGCGATCACCCGCAAGGGCAACGGCTACGCTCCGGCTCGTGAGCACGAAGGCGATCAATTCCACTCCGTCGGGGTGATCGACCCGGACACCGGAAAAGCGCTCAGCGGGTCGGGAAAGTCATGGACGGCCGCTTTCGCCGAAGAAATGGTCCAGATCGGCGCGGAACGACCCGACGTCGTGGGAATCACTGCGGCGATGCTGATTCCGGTAGGCCTGCACAAGTTCGCCGCCGCTTACCCGGACCGGGTGTACGACGTCGGCATCGCCGAACAGCACGCACTGGCCAGCGCCGCCGGGTTGGCCTTCGCCGGCCTGCACCCGGTGGTGGCCATCTACGCCACGTTCATGAACCGGGCTTTCGACCAGGTCTTGATGGACGTCGGCCTGCACCGCGCCGGAGTGACGATGGTGCTGGACCGGGCCGGCGTCACCGGCCCGGACGGCGCCAGCCACCACGGCATGTGGGATCTGGCCATGCTGTCGATCGTGCCCGGTATCGCCGTGGCCGCCCCTCGCGACACCGAGCGGATGGTGGCCGAACTGCGTGAGGCCGTCGAGGTGTCCGATCACCCGACCGTCCTGCGGATCGCCAAAGACGATGTGCCCGAAGAAATCCCGGCCATCGACCAGGTCGGTGGAGTGGATGTGCTGCATCGCGGCGAGACCGAGGACGTCCTGGTGGTGTGTGTCGGCCCGATGGCCGGTATCGGCCTGGACGTCGCGCAGCGGCTGACGCAGCAAGGGATCGGTGCCACCGTCGTGGATCCACGCTGGGTGCTACCGGTCGACGACGGGGTGCTCACACTGGCCGGGCGGCACCGGTTGGTGGTCACCATCGAAGACGGGCTGCGGGCCGGCGGCGTGGGAACCCACGTCGCGCAGGCGATCCGCGACGGTGACATCGACGTGCCGGTGCACAATCTGGGCCTGCCCAGCCGGTTCCTGTCGCACGGCAGCCGCCGGGAGTTGCTGGCCGAAGCGGGACTGACCGCCCAGCACATCGGCAGGGACATCGTGGAGCGGATGGCCAGGTTGCCCGAACCGGTCGTCAACTCCCGTGCTAGCACCAACGGCCGGGTGCACGAAGACCGGCGGTCCTGAGTGGGCGTCCGCGCATGAGCCAGCCGAGGGCCGATGACTCAGGCGTGCCTGCGGGTAGCCAGGTTGGACGGTTCACGCAGGTCGATGGCCGGCGCGCCGGCGGGGGCCGATCCGAGGCCGACCTCGTCGGCGGTGACCAGGACCGCCCGGCGCAGACCGCGGTTCACCTCGTCCGTCGCAGCCCAGGCGGCGCCGATGAAGGCCGGGTCGGTGTGGGTGAGGTCGTACCAGCCGCGATCACGCATCGGCACCGCGACCGCCCGCATCCCGGACGAGTCGCTACCGGCCAAATGCTGGCGAAGGGCCGGAGTGGCCAGCAGCGAGACGACGTCCACCCCGCCCACCGGCCGCAGCACCCCACTGGGCAGCGCGCCCGATTCAGGATTGATCCACATGCTCGCCCGGCCGAAGTCGGTGTCCCGGGTCAGCCGCTGGACCACCAACTCGCCCATCCGGTGGGCGTGGGCGACCACCCGGGTCCACCAATCGGCGGCTTCCAGGTCGTCGGTCAATGGGGCCGGCAGCGGTACGATGTCGTCGCGGCCGGGTACCAGATCGACGACGCCGAGCCCGGTTTCCACCGCACCCCCCAGCACCGGCTGCCGGACCCAGCTGGGTCCCGGATGCAATATGTGATCGCTAGGAAGAGCCAGAAGCCTTGTGTGCAAACGAATCTCATCGCGTGCCTCGCGGTTGGCCAGCATCGGCGCCAAGTGCAGGTGAGCGCTTAAACGAAGCCGGGCCGACCGGGCGGCACCGGAATCGATGTCCGGGTCGGTCAGCGCGGCCAGGTCCGCCCGGCCTTCCTGGGTGAACGTCGAGGTGAGGTGGGCCCAGGGGACGACAACGTTGTCGCCCACCTGGACACCGGTCCCTGTCATCCGCAGTTCCAGGTCGTCCAGCACGCACACCGCAAGGACGGCCCGGCGCACCGCTGCGCGCAGCAGCGGAGTCTGCGTTTCCACCATGCACCTACGGTAGGTGGCGCACCCCGCGCTGAGAACTTCCGGCGCGGCCGTGGACGGATCGTAACCCGGACGGCGCAGCAACGACTGCGTTCGGTGACCGGCCGATGCGCAGGATTCGGGCGGCGGCACCGACCGGTGACAACCAGTCAACACACATCGATCAACTCGGGCATTCGGTTTCCCGGCCTTCCTGTGCCGGGAACAATCGTCACTGCGGCAGGCTGGCCACCCCGGGTGGCAGGAACCGCCGGCCGGTGACCTCTTCGGCGATGCCGGTGCGGTCCAACAGTGCCGTGATGCCACCGTTCCAGAACAGGAATCCGGCGCCGGCGATCATCGCCAGGTCCAGATCCTGCGGTGCGGCGACCACGCCGTCGTCGATCATGATCCGCGCCTCCGTGGCCAACGAGGCCAGGAACCTGCGGCGGATCTGCTCCGGGTCCAGCGACGAATCCCCCTGCCGCACGAGGCCGGACAGTCGCGGGTCCAGTTCCCGTCGCATACCCGGTCTCCTCGCCGACTTCTCGGCCGGGGCGTAGTAGGACGGCACACCCGCACCGACCACGTCGCGCAGCGACTGCGGCACGGCGAATCGGTCAGGCCAGCTGGCCACCAGCGAGTCCGCGTTGTGCAACGCGATGGCCGTGCCGACGAGCTCGAGCAGCTCGAACGGGGGCATCGGCAGAATCCCGGCAGTGGCCGCGTCGATGTCCTGCGGCGCGGTGCCCTCGTCCACCATGCCGGCGGCTTCGCCGAACACCGTTCCCAGCATCCGGTTGACGATGAAGGACGTCGAGTCCTTCGCCAGCACAGCGGTCTTCTGCAACTGCTTGGCGAGGGCGAACGCGGTCGCCAGGGTGACGTCATCGGTGCGTTCGGCCCGGACCACCTCCAGCAGTGGCATCACCGCGACCGGGTTGAAGAAGTGGAAACCGACCAGTCGGTGGGGGTGGGCCAAGTCCTCGGCCATCCGTGTCACCGACAGCGAGGAGGTGTTGGTGGCCAGGACGCATTCCGCACCCACCACCGCCTCCACTTCGGCGAACACCTGCTTCTTCACCGGCATCTGCTCGAACACCGCCTCGATGACAAAGTCGGCGTCGGCGAAGGCTCGCTTGTCGGTGCTGCCGCTGACCAGGCTGTGCACCCGGGCCGCTTCGTCTTCGCTCATCTGCCCCTTGGACACCAGCGAATCCAGCTGGTTGCGCAAGCCGGCGATACCTTGGTCGACGCGCTCGGCGTCCAGGTCGGTCAGCACCACCGGCACCGCCAGCCGGCGCGCGAACAACAACGCCAATTGGGCGGCCATCAGCCCCGCCCCGACCACCCCGATCTTGGTCACCGGCCTGGCCAAGTCCGGATCCGGAGCTCCCGCAGGGTGTTTGGCCCGCGACTGAACCAGGTCGAAGGAATAGACCCCGGCCCGGAACTCGTCGGTCATGATCAGGTCCACCAGCGCGTCGTCCTCGGCAGCGAACGCGGTGTCCCGGTCGCTGGTGCGCGCGGCCTGGATCAACTCCAACGCCCGGTACGGTGCCTTGGGCACCGCGCCGGTGCGAGCGTCCAGCAGCTCCTCGGCCATGCCCACCGCCGCGTCCCAGGCGGTGCCGTCGTCCAGGTCGACCGTGCGCCGGTTCACTTCGACAGTGCCGTTGAGCACCCCGGCGGCCCACTGCAGTGAGTTCTCCAGGAACCCGGCGGGAGAAAACATCGCATCGGCGATGCCCAAATTCAGCGCCTCTTCGGGCTTGGTCATCCGGTTCTGCTCCAACGGATTCTGCACGATGATGCGCAGCGCCTCGGTCACGCCGACCAGCCGCGGCAGCAGGTAAGCGCCGCCCCAGCCGGGTACCAGGCCCAGCACCGTCTCGGGTAGCCCGACCGCGCCCGCACCGGAGGAGATGGTGCGGTAGTCGCAGTTCAGCGCGATCTCGAGTCCGCCACCGAGGGCCACCCCGTTGACGAAAGCGAACGAGGGGACCGGCATGTCGGTGAACTGGCGCATGGTGCGGTGCCCGATGGCGGCCGTCGGCCTGGCGTCCGCCCGGGACGTGATGCGGACGGCCTGGCCGAGGTCGGCCCCGGCGGCGAAAACCTGTGATTCGCCGGTGATGCCGACCGCGGTGATCTCCCCGGCCTGGGCGCGCGGCTCGATCTGTTTCAGCGTCTCTTCGAAGTTCGCCATTCCCTGCGGGCCCAGTGTGGCCGGGCGGCGATGATCGTGCCCGTTGTCCATCGTGATCAACGCCATCGTTCCGGCCCCGTCGGGCAGTTCGACGTCGCGAGCGAGGAACTGGGTGACGATCTCCTGCTTGGCGTGTTGCTGTCCGGTGCTCATGCCTGGGCTCCCTTCGCGGTGGTTAAGCCGGAACAGTCTGCGTGACGAGAACGACGTCTCGATCGATGGTTGGCATCATCGATGGTTGGCATCGGTCCTCCCGGGGAGGGCATGGTGGGGGCAATTGACCGAACGCTATGTTACTCGTCAGTAGAATCGGTGCGTACCGGATCGGACGCGCCGTTGAGCGCCATGGTGAACGGGCCGGCCACCAGGTCGACCTGCCAGCGGCGGGCGCCCATCTCGGCCAGCGTGTCCCGGACACGGCGCTCGGTGGCCGGCACCGGGGGTTGCCAGCACAGGCGGCGCACGTAGTCGGGGGTGATCAGGTTCTCCGCCGGGATGTGGTGCTCCTCGGCGAGCCGGCTGACCTGCTGGCGGGCGGCCGTCAGCCGGGCGGCCGCGTCCGGGTGTTTGCCGGCCCAGGACCGTTGTGGCGGCGGCGCGGAGGTCGGCAGCGAGGCAGGCGGCAGGTCCGTGTCCGACAGCGCGCGGGCCCGGTCGATGGCGGCCATCCAGCGGGCGCCGATACGTCGGTTGGCCGGCCCGGAGAAGACAGGCAGCTTGGCCAGGTCTTTCTCGGTGCGCGGCATCGCCGAGGCGGCGGCGGTCATCGCCTTGTCCGGCAGGATCCGTCCCGGAGCGATGTCGCGGCGCCGGGCGATGTCGTCCCTGGTCAGCCACAACTCGCGCAGCGCGGCCAGTTGTCTGCGGTTCTTCAGCTGGTGCAGCCCCGAGGTGCGCCGCCACGGGTCCACTCGCGGCGGCGGGTCCGCGTCGCGAACGGCCGCGAATTCCTGCGCGGCCCAGCCGAGCTTGCCCTGCTCGGCCAGCAACGCGGCCACCGCGTCGCGCAGCTGCACCAGCAACTCGACGTCCAGAGCGGCGTAGGTAAGCCATTCGCGGGGAAGTGGCCGGGTGGACCAGTCCGCCGCCGCGTGTTCCTTGGCCAAGGTGTAGCCCAGGAGTTGTTCGGTCATCGTACCCAGCGCGACCCGGTGCAGCCCGGCCAGCCGGCCACCCAATTCGGTGTCGAACAGGTTGCCGCCCGGAGACAGGCCTTCCGCCCGCAGGCAGGGCAAGTCCTGGGAGGCGGCGTGCAGCACCCACTCGGTGTCGCCGAGCGCATCGGCGACCGGGGCCAACCCGTCCAGCCGGGTGGGGTCGATCAGGAATGTGCCGGCGCCGGCCCGGCGCAGCTGCACCAGGTAGGCCCGGCCGGTGTACCGGAATCCGGAGGCTCGCTCGGCGTCCACCGCCACCGGGCCGTGGCCGCTCCCCAGTGCGTCCGCGGCGCGCTGTAGATCCTCCGGGGTCTGCACCACATCGGGGACCCCGTCTGCGGGCGCGGTCAGCGGGATGGGACGGTCGCCGGCCGCAGCCTCGGTGATGGCGGGATGGGACACATACCCAACCGTACGGGGTCCGGGCGGGTCGCGGCAGGGCAGACAGGCGAACGCCCGGCCGTCAGCCCGAGGCCAGGTGCTGGAGCAGGAAACCGAGGGCCTCGTGGATGAGCGGTTCGATCGGGTACCCGAGGAAGCAGTGCTCGGCGCCGGGGACGATCCGCAGCGTCGATGCGGCGCCGGCCCGGCGCATCGCCTCGTGCAGCCGGTGTGCGTGCTCGACCGGGACGATCGTGTCGGCACAGCCGTGCATGATCAGTGTCGCGGGCGCGTCGCGGCGCACCTGGGTCAGTGGTGACAGTGCTTGCAGCAGACCAGGAACCGGATCCAGCGGGGGTGCTCCTGGCCATTCGTCGACGAACCTGTCCAGGCTGCTGGGGCCGTACCAGCTCACCAGCGCCCGGGGCCGGGGGCGTGGTCCGGTCAGCCCGGTCCGGCCGGTCAGGTCGATGCCGCCCGGCGCCTCGTCGGCTCGCACGAGTGCCGCCAGCCAGGCCAGATGAGCGCCCGCCGACTCACCCCAGACCCCCATCCGGGCCGCGTCGATTCCCAGCTCGTCCGCGTAACCGGCCAGATACCGCAACGCCGCGTGTACGTCGTGCACGCACGCCGGGAACGGCGCCTCACGCAGGTGCCGGTAGTCCACCGTGGCTACCGCAACGCCGGCCTCGATACAGCTGCGGAACAGCAGCCGGGGCGGCCAGTGCCGTGGGACGTACCGGCGGTCGCCTTCGGTCCAGGCACCACCGTGAAGCCACATCACCACCGGTGGTGGCGATGCCTTCTCGGGTAGGTACTCGGGTACGTACAGATCCATGGTCACAGCGCGATAGCCGGGGATCAGCGCGTAACTGAGGCCGGTATAGGTGCGGGCACCGGCCAGCGGTTCGCTGGTGATCGGCGGTAGGTGGGTGGGCTGGGGGAGCAGGCCGTCGGCCGGATCCGTCTGCAGCTGCTCGATGTCCACCGGCTCAGGGTAGTGGCCGCACCGGCGGGCGGAACCTGCCTGGGGTGGTGCCGGTCGTTCAGGGTGGTGCCGGCCGCCCGGCGGCCGTGGAGTACATTGGCCGTGTGATGCGGGTCTTTCCGGTCCTGCTCGGGCTGGGGCTGGTGATCTACGCTCTGGTGGACTGTGCGCAGAGCGATGAGATGCTCGTGCGCAATTTGCCCAAACACGTCTGGATCCTCGTCATCGTTCTTGCGCCGTTTCTCGGATCGGTTGCCTGGTTGCTCGCCGGTCGCCCCGAACGCGGCGAATCGTCCTGGTAGGGCCTGGACCCCCGCAGGATCGACCGGCCAGCCTAGGAAACCGTCAGTGCCCGGCTCTAGGGTGGGCGGCAAGCTGTTGAGGTCTCAAAGTGCAAGGACGTGACGATGAACGACCCCTCCTGGCTCAGTCTGGTCCCGCCGATCCTGGCCATTGTGCTCGTGATCGTCACCAAGAGGGTACTGATCAGCCTGGGTGCCGGTGTGCTCAGCGCGGCTTTCATCGTGGGCGGTTTCAACCCGGTCCGGACCCTGTCCCTGGTATGGAAGCGATTCGCCCAGGTCTTCTGGGAAGAAGGGGCGGTCAACACCTACTACGTCTACATCCTGGTGTTCGTCCTGGCGCTCGGCATGATCGCGGCCCTGATCCTGATGGCCGGTGGCACCGCCGCCTTCTCCGAGTGGGCGGTCCGGCGCATCAAATCCCGCCGCGGGGCACAGGGGCTGGGAGCCGGCTTGGGCATCGCGGTCTTCATCGACGACTACTTCAACGCGCTGGCCGTCGGACAGGTGGCCAGGCCGGTCACCGACCAGCATCAGGTGTCGCGCGCCAAGCTGGCCTACCTGATCGACTCCACCTCCGCGCCGGTGGCGGTGCTGGCACCGTTCTCCAGCTGGGGCGCCAGCATCATCGGCATCATGGCGCCCATCGTGGCTGCCTCGACCCTGTCCACCAGTGACGTCGAGGCGTTCATCGGTGCGTCCGCGGCGAATTACTACGCCATCGCGGCCATCATGTTCGTCATCGGCTGCATCGTGCTGGCGGTCGACTTCGGGCCGATGCGGACCGAGGAACGGAACGCGATCGAGCACGGGCGCACGTTCAACCCCGACGAGGAGGTGCCCGGGGAACTGGCGGAGGACCTGCCGGTACACGAACCAGGCGCCAAACGGTCGTTGCTGGTGCCGTTCCTGGCTCTGGTGGCCGGGGTGCTGGCCGGCATCGCCTGGACCGGGTACACCCGGGCGGACGAGCCGAGCTGGGCGTTACTGGACCTACTGGCCAACACCGACGTGACGACCGCGCTGATGTACGGCGCCGGGCTGGGGATGGCCGCCGCGCTGTACTACTACGCCCGCTACACCACTCAGGATCCGAAATTCGGCTGGTCGACACTGGGCCGCGGGTTGGCCGAGGGCGCCAAGTCGATGTTGCCGGCGGTCTACATCCTGCTGCTGGCGTGGACGCTGGGGTCGCTGATCAGTGACCTGGAAACCGGGAACTACCTGGGGGGACTGGCCAAGTCGGCGAATCTGTCCCCGCAGTGGCTGGTGCCGACCATGTTCCTCATGGCCGGCGCGATGGCGTTCTCCACCGGAACGTCCTGGGGCTCGTTCGGCATCCTGCTGCCGATCGCCGGCGACATCATGAACTCGGTGGGGCAGTCCGAGCTGCTGTTGCCAGCGCTCGGTGCGGTGCTGGCCGGGGCGGTCTTGGGTGACCATTGCTCGCCGATCTCGGACACCACGATCCTGTCCTCCACCGGGGCCAGCTGCAACGTCATCACCCACGTTCGCACTCAGCTTCCGTACGCGATCGCGGGAGCGGCGGCGGCGCTGGCCGGGTATGTGGTGCTGGCCGTGACGCGGCAGGGCTGGTTGGGCTTGCTGACCGTGCTGGCTACCGTGGTGGGCCTTCTGCTGGTGTTGCGCACCATGGCGCCACCGTTGTCGTCCGGGGTGCAGGCCGCCGGTGCCGGAACGGAGAGACAAAGCGCCGACAGTTGAATCGGCGGACGACGCCTGCTGGATTAGTGGACGACGCCTGCTGGATTAACGGATGACCCCCGCGCGTAGCGCGAGCATGACCATTTCGGCGCGGTCACCGGTGCCGAGCTTGCGGGCGATGCGGGCCAGGTGACTCTTGACCGTGAGCGCGGACAGGCCGAGCTGTTCCCCGACGTCACGGTTGGAGTGGCCGTCGGCCACCAATTGCAGCACCTCGACCTCGCGCTGGGACATGCCGCCGAGGCTGGCGGCACTGTTGAGCGGGGCCTGGTTGGTGGCCCGGTTGCCGGTGGTGAGGTAACAGCGCACACCTGACCCGAGGGCGGCGCGAACCGCGAACGGGTCTTCGGTGGTGGACAGCACCACGATGCGTTTCCAGCCCAGCTGATCGAGTTCCTTGGCCAGTGTCACACCGCTGCCGTCGGTCAGGCCGGCCTCCAGCACGCACAACTCGCCCGGGCGTCCATTGGCGCTGTGCCGGGCCTGGGCGACGGAGGTGGCGCCGAGCACGTCGGTGGCACCGAGGTTGCGCAGGATCCGCACCGCGGCCTCGCGGGCGGCAGGGTGCTGTACCGCCACCAGGGCGGTGTACCTCGGTCCCCGAACTGGTGGCCGAGCGGGCGCCCTCTCGACGACTGCGCTCACATTTCCTCCTCAGCACACGATTGTTGACGTGTCAGAAGGAGTTATCGGGGCGTTTCGCGAAGTTCTTGAGTGATTACTTGCACACGCGAATGGCACGGTTCTTGGGTCGATGCCTCGAACGTGCCTTCGCATCGTGTCGGTGCGCCCGCACCGAAGGGGTGCCTGCCCTGTCCGGGTCCGGACAGGGCAGACCGGTCACGCGAGCGGGCCGGCGGCGGTGGGATGCCGGTCGCGAATAGTCAGGGGCGAATAGCCAGCAGGAAGGTCACTCCTGGGTGTGCTTGCCCACCTTGTCGGTGCGATGCACGCTCTCCACGTGGCGCACCGTGCCGGAACGGGAGCGCATCACGATGGAGGCCGTTCGGGTGCCACCTTTGAAGTAGCGGACGCCAGGCAACAGGTCACCGTCGGTGATACCGGTGGCCACGAAGTAGGTGTGGCCACCGTTGATCAGGTCGTCCGTGGACAGCACCGTGTCCAGAGTAAGTCCTGCCTCCTGAGCTTTCTCCCGTTCTTCGTCGTCCTTGGGGTGTAACCGGGCCAGGATCGTCCCGTCCATCGCCTTCATGGCGCACGCGGTGATGACGCCTTCGGGGCTACCGCCGGTGCCCACCATCATGTCGCAGCTACGTCCGTCCTCAGCTGCCGCGATCGACATGGCGACGTCGCCGTCGTTGAACAGCCGGATCTTGGCCTCGGTCGCCCGGATCTCGGAAATCAGCTGTTCGTGCCGGGGCCGGTGCAGCACGCCGACGGTCACGTCCTGCGCGCTGACGCCCTTGGCCTTGGCCACCTTGACGATGGTGTCTGCGATGGGTGCGTCCAGGTCCACCGCCTCCGCGGCGTCTGCGCCCACGACGAGCTTCTCCATGTAGGTCACCACGCTCGGGTCGTACATGGTGCCACGGTCCGACGCGGCGATCACCGAGATGGCGTTGGACCGGCCGTCGGCCAGCAGCACGGTGCCCTCAACCGGGTCCACCGCCACGTCCACGGGGGCGCCACTGCCGGTGCCGCACCGGTCACCGGCCTGCAGGGTGAAACCGCTGCCCTCGGTGTCGTGATCGGTCTCGCCGATGATCACGAATCCGTTCATCGTTACCTCGTTGAGGACTTCCCGCATCGCCACGTGGGCGGCACGGTCGCCCGCAGCCGGATCGCCCCGGCCGGTCCAGGCACCGGCGGCCATCGCTGCCGCTTCAGTGGCCCGCATGAGATCAAGGCCGAGGTTCGGGACGCTGATCTGGTACGTACTGCGGCGAGGACTCGCCATCACTGTGCTCATTACCATGCCGTCGATCTTGCCACGATCGCGCGTCGTCAGACCATACGACGTTGTAGCGCGGTCACCCCTTCCGGCAACGGCGGCAGCCCGGCGACGGTGCACAGCGTGGCCACCCACGCCTGCAGATGCCGGCCGATGTCGGCCCCGGCCGGTGTCCACGAGGCGCGGATCTCCAACTCCACCGTCGGAGGCCGGTCCGCCAGCCCCTCGTAGCTCATGGACAGTACCCGGGTCACCGTACCCCCGACGGCCACGTGTGGTACGTCGGCCAGCTGCTCGGTCAGCCATGACCAGCCGATGTCGCACAGTAGCGGGTCTTCACCTACCTCCGGTTCCAGGTCTGCCCGGGCGAAGGTGACCACCCGCATGGTGCCGTCCCAGGCATCCTGGCCGGCCGGGTCGTGCAACAGGACGAACCGGCCACTGCCGATCTCACCGTCCTCGGCGTCCTCGACCTGGGCGGCCAGTGCCGTCGCGAACGGCGCCACCCGGCTGGGCGCGGGGACTTCCTGGACTCGTACCTGATTGGGCAGCCGAACCGAGCGCAGCGATTCGACGGCGTCGGCGAAGACTGCCGGAACTGGGGCGCGGTGCGCTGGCACTTGATCAGCCTAGGTCGTGGCCGCCGCTAGACCGCGCTACCTGCGCCCGGCGAGTCGGAGCCCGCCGGTGTGCGGGTGACATCGTCGCGTGCGAGGATCGGCGCATGTGTTGCGCGGCCAGTGACCCGGCGCCGTCCGCCGGCGACAGCGCCCTGGTCCGGGCGGCCACCGGCCGGCCCACCTCGCACACGCCGGTGTGGTTCATGCGCCAAGCCGGCCGGTCCTTGCCGGAGTACCGGCAGTCCCGGGCCGGCATCGAGATGCTGACCGCTTGTCACACACCCGAACTGGTCGCCGAGATCACCCTGCAGCCGGTGCGCCGGCACGGTGTGGATGCCGCTGTGCTCTACTCCGACATCGTGTTGCCGTTGCACGCAGCCGGTATCGCGGTGGAGATCGTGCCCGGCACCGGTCCGGCCATCGCCGACCCGGTACGCAGCGGCGCCGACGTGGATGCGCTGCCGCCGCTGGCCGCCGGGCAACTGGCCGACATCGACCAAGCGGTCCGGCTGACCGTGGCCGAACTCGGTCCGGTCCCGTTGATCGGGTTCGCCGGGGCGCCGTTCACCCTCGCTTCCTACCTGATCGAGGGCGGCCCCAGCCGCCACTACGAACGCACCAAGGCCCTCATGTATGGCGACCCGCGCACATGGGACCGGCTGCTGAGCCGCATCGCGGAGTACTCCACCACGTTCCTGCTGACCCAGGTGCGAGCCGGTGCAGCGGCGGTGCAGCTGTTCGACTCGTGGGTCGGCGCGGTCCCCCTGGCCGACTACCTGCGTTTCGTCCGACCCTATTCCGCGCGCGTCCTGGCTGCACTGGGCCGCACCGGCGTGCCCAGAATCCACTTCGGCGTCGGCACCGGTGAACTGCTGGGTGCGATGGGAGAGGCCGGGGCCGATGTCGTCGGTGTCGACTTCCGCCTCGACCTGGCCGAGGGCATCGCCCGGGTCGGTCCCGGACGAGCCGTTCAGGGCAACCTCGACCCCGCCCTGCTGTTCGCGCCCTGGCCGGTGATCGCCGAACGGGCCGCCCGCATCGTGGCCACCGGGGGCGCCGCCCACGGGCACATCTTCAACCTCGGTCACGGCGTGTTGCCGAACACCGATCCAGGGGTGCTCACCCGCCTGGTCGAGCACGTGCACGAGATATCCATGAGCTGACCGGTTACGCATCGGTCCCGCCGCGGTGGCAGGATTGGTCCATGACTTCCGAACACCCAGGCACGGCCGAAAACAGGGATGAACCTGCAACGGGGCAGGTCAGTGCCGAGTCCGTCAACGCCTCGATCAGCTATGCCATGTGGTCGGTGTTCGCTGCGGTGGGAACCCTTGGGCCCGAACGGGAACCGTTGGTGTCCGGTGTTCGTGCCGCGCTGCATGGGCTGCCCGGGGTGAGCGTGCGGGGCTGGTACGACGTCTCCGGATTCCGGGCCGACGCGGATGTGATGGTGTGGTGGTACGGCGCCGACCCGCGGGAACTGCAGGCCGCCTACCACGGGCTGCTGCACAGCCCCTGGGGCAAGCACCTGGAGCCGGTGTGGTCGCAGGTCGGCCTGCACCGTCCGGCGGAGTTCAACCGGTCCCATGTACCCGCATTCCTGTCCGGAGAACCTCCGAAAGAGTACCTGTGTCTCTATCCGTTCGTGCGGTCCTACGAGTGGTACCTGCTGCCCGAGCAGGAACGCCGCGAACTGCTGCGTGAGCACGGCGAGGCGGCACGGGACTACAAGGACGTGCTGGCCAACACGGTCTCCTCATTCGCACTGGGGGACTACGAATGGCTGCTGGCTTTCGAGGCCGACGAGTTGCATCGCATCGTCGATCTGATGCGGCAACTGCGCGCCACGGGAGCGCGCCGGCACGTGCGCGAGGAGATCCCGTTCTACACCGGCCCACGCGTCGAGCTGTCGGAACTGGTCTCGCGACTGCCGTAACTGCGGTGCCGGTTGCCTCGGCGACGGCTCACAGCGATCGCTGGGTCAAGGCGATCCCGTTGATGCAGTACCGCTGATCCGTGGGCGTGCCGAACCCCTCACCGGAGAACACGTGGCCTAGGTGGGATCCGCAGGCGGCGCAGCGGACCTCGGTACGTTCCGGGCCGAGGGACCGGTCGGTCAGGTAGACCACGCGGTCCTTGGCCAGTGGGGTGTAGAAGGCCGGCCAGCCGCAGTGCGAATCGAACTTGGTTTCGGAGTGGAACAGCTCGCTGCCGCAGCCCCGGCACGAATAGATCGCGACGGTCTCGTCGTGCTCCAACGGCGAGGTGAACGGGCGTTCGGTGCCTGATTCACGCAGCACGTGGTACTCCTGCGTGGACAGTTCGGCGCGCCATTGGTCTTCGGTGCGGGAAACCGGGTAGGGGGTGTCGTCGGTCGCGGGAGAATGAGTGGTCATGCTCTCCACTCAATCACGGCAGGCAGCTCAATGACGAAAAGCAATCAGGCGCAGCGATCATTGGCCTGGTTCGGCCCGTCTCGCCGCGAGACCAGTCCGGGGGAACGGGTCAGCCGATGAGAATCCCGGCGATGGCGGCACTCATCAGATTGGCCAGCGTCGCGGCGAGGATGGCCCGCAGGCCGAATCTGGCGATGTCACCGCGCCGGTTGGGCGCCAGCCCGCCCAGGCCACCCAGCAGGATGCCGAGCGAGCCGAGGTTGGCGAAGCCGGTGAGCCCGAAGGTGATAATGGCGGTGGTCTTGGGGGTGAACTCGCTGGCCACCGGCCCGAACTTGGAGAAGGCGACGAACTCGTTCACCACGATTTTCTGGCCGATGAAGCTACCCGCCCGGATCGCCTCGTCCCACGGCACACCGATAACGAACATCACCGGCGCGAACAGCCACCCCAGGATCTGCTCGAAGGTGAGGTCGTCGGCACCGAACCAGCCGCCGACGCCGCCGATGATCAGGTTCAGCAGCGCGATCAGCGAGATGAACGCCAGCAGCATGCCGCCGATGTTCAGCGCCAGTTGCAGTCCTTCGGCCGCGCCGGCCGCGGCCGCGTCGATGACGTTGCGGTGCTCCCCTTCCTCTTCCTCGGCGTCGTCTGCGGTTTTCTCGGCGCCGGTGATTTTGCCGGTGTCGGTTGCGGCCCCGTCGCCGGTCTCATCCGCCGTAGCGGTGGCCGTTGCGGCGGTGGCCGCCGACTCGGCGGCTGCCGTGCCCTCCTTTGACTCGCCGTGGGATGCGGACTCGTGCTTCTTCTCCGCATGGCTCTCGTGCGCCCGGCCGGTGTCCACCTCGAGTTCGTGGCTGATGTCCTCCGTTTCCGGCATGATCATCTTGGCCATGAGCAGCGCACCGGGTGCAGCCATGAAGCTGGCGGCGATGAGGTATTCGAGTTTCGCGCCGAGCAGGCTGTAGCCCACCAGCACCGACCCGGCCACGGTCGACAGGCCACCGACCATGACTGCGAACAGGCTGGAATGGGTCAGGTTCTTGATGTACGGCTTGATCACCAGCGGGGCCTCGGTCTGGCCGACGAAAACGTTGGCGGCCGCGTTCACCGATTCGGCTCTCGAGGTGCCCAGTAGCCGTTGTAGTGCCCCGCCGAGGCCTTCCACCACCTTTTGCAGGACGCCCAGGTAGTACAGCACGGAGGTCAACGAGGCGAAGAACACGATGACTGGCAGCACCTGGAATGCGAATACCAGGCCGGTCTCGGGTAACACCGGTCCGAACAGGAAGGTGATGCCTTTGTCGGACGAGTTGATCACCGCCTGTACTGCTTGGGTTGCCGTCTGCAGACCGCGCTGCCCGGCTTCCCAATACAGCACGATCACGCCGAAGATCACCTGCAGGGCGAATGCTGCTCCCACGGTACGCAGTTTGATGGCCTTGCGGTTGGTTGAGGCGAGGTAGGCGATGCCGAGCAACGCGAACATGCCGCCGATACCCCAGAGGACGTCCACTGTGACTCCCTTCTTTGTTGAATCGTGGCCAACCTACCGGTGAGAAGCGGACGACGAATAGACACCAGGGGATCACGATGTGGTGTGGCGTCCCGTTCGGCGGCGGAGCAGCCGTTCGCGGTTCAGACAAAACGGATCAAATCGCGCACGCGCGTGGCGGTCTCGTCGCGGTGGCGGTACGCGCTACGGTTCGCAGATGGCTGCTGCCTGCGCTTTCGTCGGCATCACGACGCTGGACGTGATCCAGCGGGTCAGCGAGCGCCCGAGATGGGGCAAGAAGTCGGTGGCGGATTCGGTTGAACTGGCTGCCGGTGGTCCGGCCACGAACGCTGCCGTGACATGTGCGTGGCTACGTGGCAGTGCATGGCTGATCGGCGCGGTCGGTTCCCATGCGGCTGCCGGGCCGGTGGTCGCGGACCTGAGTGAGCACGGCGTGCTGGTACACGATTGCGCGCAGGAGGGCTGGGTATTGCCGGTGGCCAGCGCGATCGTGGAACCGGACGGGGAACGTACGGTGGTCTCCACCGGTGCCCTGGGCACGGACGGGCCGAGGCTGACCGATGCGGCGCGGGCGGCCCTGCATGCCTCGACGGTGGTGCTGCTGGACGGGCACCACCCGGGTCTCGGCGATGCCGTCATGGACCTGACGAGGGACCGCCAATTGGTTGTACTGGATGCGGGCAGTGCGAAACCGCATGCGGAACAGTGGTTGTCCCGAATCGACGTGCTGGCCGCCTCGGCAGGCTATGCAACCGGCCTGGGGGACGAATTGACGGCTGAGGATGCGATCCGGCACGGGCTGGACCGTGGGTGCCGGGCCGTGGTCGTTACCGACGGGCCGGGGGAGATTCGCTGGGGGAGTGCCGATGGCGCGCGGGGTATCGTTGCGCCGCCGTCGGTGGTCGCGGTGGACACCCTCGGTGCCGGGGATGCCTTCCATGGCGCGCTGGTCGCGGCCCTGGCCGAACGACCGTCGCTGTCGAGCCATGACTTGCCCGGATGCGTGCGCCTGGCGGCCGAGGTGGCCGCCGTCCGGGTCGGCTCGGTGGGTGCGCGGGCGTGGATGCGGAGGCTGCCGCGGTGGGCGCCACACGACTCCTGAGGTTTCCGGGTCCTCAGGCTTTCCCAGCAGAGCGTTCACCTACCGGCCGCTGCCAGGCATGATCCGTCGGCAGGGCATACCCCGTTGGGCGCGGGTAGCGTGGTGGTGCCCCGGTCCGCGGGGCGGCTGGGGTGGTTGAGGGTGGACCGTTCCCGGTTGGGTGGACACGGGGGTTGCCTGGTCTGATGGAAGGGTGGGTTGTTGTGGCGACTCGCAGAAGGTTCACGGATGAGTACAAGCGGCAGGCGGTGGAGTTCGTTCTGGATTCGGATCGTCCGGTCGCGGAGGTGGCCAGGAATATCGGCTGCCATGAGATGACGTTGGGGAAATGGGTGAAGAAGGAACGTGAGTCCCGGGCCGCGAAGGATCCGGGTGAGCCGTTGGATGCTTCGGAGCGGGCCGAGTTGGTCCGGTTGCGGGAGCAGACCAAGACGGACCGGGCGAAAATCAGCGAGCCGGGTGATGCAGGTCGAGTTCGCAAAAAAAGTAGCGACCTGGTTCGCGAGCCAGAAGCAGTGAGATGTGCTGCGATCGCGGACTGGGCCGAAGAGGGTGAGTACCCGGTGACGTTCATGTGCAAGCAGTTGGGGGTGTCCCGGTCTGGGTAGGACGCCTGGGTGGACCGCCAGGAGCAGGAGCCGGGGCCGCGGGCCAGTGAGGACAACCGGTTGAAAC
>PDSI01000069.1 GCA_002748415.1 Micrococcales bacterium
AGACGCCGGCCAGCCCGGCACATGATCCGGGCCGACCCACCACGCGCTCCAATCGGACCAATCAAGCTAATGCGACAACGCCATCTGGCCGATGTCCTCAGCCAAGAAGACATACAGACCTTACGGATCCCGAAGATCACCTCGGGAGTGATGGGAGTGGGACAGATGGCGCTACGGAGTCTGCGACTCGGTGTCCGTTCGAAGGTACTCTCGCTGGCCTTGGCCGGGATCGTGGCGCTCCTGCTCACCACGGTGATGGCCATCACCAGTGTGAATCAGATGAACAGCACGACAGCAGAGATCGCGAAGCTGGACGAGAGCCACACAGAGGCGGGTCATGTCCAGGAGGCCGGCGGACTCGTACTGGCAGGATTGACGGCGATCGAACGCGACGTCGTCCAGCTGGGGCCGGGGAAGGCCGCCGAGCCGACGGCTCCCGGCATCACGGCGCTTCACGAGGCTCTGCACGAGGCCTCGCACGTATTCGAGAAGATCGACCAGGGTGGGCTTTCACCCGAGGTGAAAGTCCAGTACGAAGCAACCAGCGACGCCCTCGAGGAATTCCATGAAACAGTCGAGCATGCCGTAGAAGTGCTGAAACAGGACACCCCGCAGAGTGCAACCGAAGGACTGGCGATCCTGCAGGGTGACGCGCAGACGCGCTTCCGTTCGGTGCAAGACCACCTGCGCAAGCTGACCGACATCACGGAAGCGAACCAGCAGAAGGCGATCGAGTCTCAGAGCAGTACGGCTTTCCAGGCCCGGCTGCGGATCCTGGTGGCCTCCGTCGTCGCCAGCGCGCTGATGGTCGGGGTCGCCTTCGTGATGACCGAGAAGATCCTGACCGGTCTCATGGCGGTGCGCACATCGATGCAGACCATGGCACAGCGGGACCTGACCGTCCCCGTGACGACCAAGTCGACGGACGAGGTGGGCGATATTGCCCACGCCGCTGAGGAGGCCAGGGCCTCCATGCGCGAACTGCTCACCACTGTGTCGGCGACTTCAGGCCAGGTGGCCGACGAATCGGCCAACCTGTCGAGCGTGGCGGATTCCCTGGCGGCCACGTCAGCGGCGGGTTCCGAGCGTGCTGAGGCCATCTCCACACACGTCGGCACCATGAGTTCCAACGTAGAAACGGTGTCAGCAGGCACAGAGCAGATGTCGGCCAGCATCCGCGAGATCGCAAAGAACACGAGTGAGGCCTCGCAGGTGGCCGCCCGCGCGGTGGAAGTGGCCGAGCGCACGAACAAGACGGTCGGCAAGCTTGGCGTGTCCAGCGCGGAGATCGGCAGCGTGGTCAAGGTCATCACCACGATCGCTGAGCAAACCAACCTGTTGGCGCTCAACGCCACCATCGAGGCTGCCCGAGCGGGCGAGGCGGGCAAGGGATTCGCCGTCGTGGCCGCGGAGGTGAAGGATCTCGCCCAGGAGACGTCGAAGGCCACCGACGACATCGCCCGGCGGGTCGAAGCCATTCAGCTCGACACCGACGACGCCGTCAACGCCATCAGCCAGATCGCGGAGATCATCGCGCAGATCCACGACACGCAGGCCACCATCGCCTCCGCCGTGGAGGAGCAGACCGCAACGACCAACGAGATGGCCCGCAGCGTCGGCGACGCCGCCTCCAACGCCAAAGAGATCGCCTCGAAGGTATCGGTGTCCGCCGCGGACTTCCTCGCCAGCGCTGAAGCCGCCAACACCACTCTGGCTGCCACGCAATCCCTGACACAGCGAACGCAGGACCTCAACCAGCTGGTGGCTCAGTTCTCCATCTGATCTCCATCTGAACCGCAAGGCTCTCCAGCTGAGCCGCATGGCCAGGTCGGCCCAACCAGCCGACCTGGCCTACCGGTGCTCAGCCCTTCGTGTGGGGCTGCACGAACGGTGGCTTGACCACCTGGCAGCGCAGGCTTCGGCCACGCACGTCGACCACGACGGTGTCGCCGAACTCGACGGACCGGTCGAGCAGCCCCAACGCGATGCCCTTGCGCAGTGTGGGCGAGAACGTGCCCGATGTAGTCTCGCCCACCTCCTCGCCGTCGGCATCGCGCACCACGGATTCGGCCCGGGGCAGTCCTTTGTCCAACGCCAGCATGCCTTTCATCCGCCGTTGCACCCCGGCCTGTTTCTGTTCCAGCAGCGGCTCCCGGCCCCAGAACTGCGGCTTGTCCCAGCCGACCGCCCAGGACACCCCGCCTTCCAACGGGGTGATGCCCGGCGACAGCTCGTTGCCGTGCAATGCGTAGCCCATCTCGGTGCGCAACGTGTCGCGCGCACCCAAACCGGCAGGTAGCCCGTCGCAGCAGCGGGCGGCCTCCTGCAAGGCTCGCCATACCGCGGGTGCCGAGTCCCACGTGGACACCAGTTCGTAGCCCCTCTCACCGGTATAGCCGGTGCGGCACACGGTCAGCGGCTGACCGTCGAACTCGGCGTCCAGGTAACTCATGTACTCGTGTCCCGTGGGCAGTCCCAACTCGGCGAGAACCTGCTCGCTCCTGGGCCCTTGCACCGCGAAGACCGCATAGTCCCGGTGCTGGTTCGTCACCGAGATATCCTGCGGCGCCGCGTCGGCCAGCATCCGCACCACCCCGGCAGTACTGGCCGCGTTCGGGATCAGGAACACCTCGCCGTCGCTGCGCAGATAGGCGATGAGGTCGTCCGCCACGCCGCCGTCACTGTTGCAGCACAGGGTGTATTGCGCCTTGCCCGGGGCGATCCTGCCCAGGTCGTTCGTCAAGCACGAGTTCACGAACTCCCGGGCACCCGGCCCACTGACCAGTGCCTTACCCAGGTGCGAGACATCGAAGATGCCCACCGCGTTGCGGACCGCGGCGTGCTCGGCCAACACTCCACCACCGGGAAACTCCACCGGCATACTCCAGCCGCCGAAATCCGCCATCTTCGCATTCGCTTGCAGATGCAACTCGTGCACCGGCCCAGTCACCGTCATGTCCCGAACCTAATGCATGCCACCTAGGATGGGCAGGCCACAAACTACGCAAACCGCCGGCCCACCGCCGTACTACCGAGAGGATTCCTTCATGACGAGTCTCAGCCTCAGCGCCAAGGATCCAGCCGGCTTGAACACCCACGCCCTGGTGGTGCTGGTGGGCAAAGGCTCGACCGGGCCGGTCGTGCTGGCCGGTGCCCTGCCCAAGGCGGCGCGCCGATGGCTGACCTCCGCACTGGACGTTCTCGCGGTCACCGGCGCCGCCGACCACGTCACCACGATCCCGGCCACCAGCACGGTCGCGGCCAAGACCGTGGTCCTCAGTGGTGTCGGCCAACTGGAAACCACAGAACGCGCCGCCGGCAAGGCCGGGACGGCCCTGCCGTCCCGGGAAGCCGTCCGCAGAGGTGTCGGCGCCGCCGTACGCCAGCTGGCCGGACGAGACTCCGCTGCCGTGGTCCTGCCCGCAGACACCGTGCCGATGCTGGCGGCCGCGGCCGAAGGGGCCTTGCTGGGGGCATACGTGTTCAACCGGTACCGCACCGAACCCGAGCCCAAGGACGCGGTCGGCTCGGTGCAGATCCTGTCGGCGCTGGCCAGAGACAAGCAGGCCCGCGCCGCGCTCGCCCGGGCACAGGTACTGGCCGCGGCGGTGCACGGGGCCAGGGACCTGGTGAACACCCCACCGCTGGACCTGTTCCCGCAGGCCTTCGCCGACATCGCCCACGCCGCAGCCGCCGAGGCGGGTGTGAGCGTGTCCGTGCTGGACGAAAAGCAATTGAAGAAAGACGGCTACGGCGGGTTGACCGCCGTCGGCCAGGGCTCATCGCGCGGGCCGCGGCTGGTGCGCTTGGAGTGGGACCCGGACGCGTCTCGGCGCGGTAGGGCTCGCTCTCGCAAGCACAGCGCCGGGCCGGCGCTGGCGCTGGTGGGCAAGGGCATCACCTTCGACTCCGGTGGCCTGTCCATCAAGCCGGCCGCCGGCATGGAGACGATGAAGTCGGACATGGCGGGTGCCGCGGCCGTGCTGCACACCATGCTCGCCATCGCCGCGCTGAAGTTGCCGGTTCGGGTGGTCGGCTGGTTGTGCCTGGCCGAGAACATGCCCTCCGGCACCGCCCAGCGGCCATCGGACGTCATCACCTGTTACGGCGGACGCACGGTCGAGGTACTCAACACCGATGCCGAAGGACGGCTGGTCCTGGCCGACGGCATCGTGGCGGCCGGGCAGGAGGATCCGCGGATGATCGTCGACGTCGCCACGCTGACCGGGGCGCAGATGATTGCGCTCGGCCGGCGAGTCAGCGCCATCATGAGCAACGACGACGCCCTGCTGGCGCGTCTGCACGAGCTGGCAGACACTGCCGGAGAACAGTTCTGGCCGATGCCGCTGCCGGAGGAATTGCGCGCTTCGATGGACAGCCCGGTCGCCGACATCGCCAACATCGGCGAGCGGATGGGCGGGATGCTGGTGGCCGGACTGTTCCTCAAGGAGTTCGTCGGCACCACCGGCAGCGAGGATGCGGCGCGCCAGATCCCATGGGCACACCTGGACATCGCTTCCCCCGCCTTCAACGAGAAAGAGCCGCACGGGTACACCCCGAAGGGTGGCACCGGTGTTGCGGTCCGTACCCTGGTGGCGCTCGCCGAGCACGTGGCCTGGCAGTGATCGACGCGCGGCCGAATCCTCGGTGTGTCGGATCGGGTACACATGGTGTTGGATAGCAACACGAACGGCTCACGGGTCGTGGGTCGACAGACGACGTCACCGACGTGCGAGGGAGCGAACTGTGGCCGACAGCGCTGAAACCTACGACATCGTGATCCTGGGCGGCGGCAGTGGCGGGTATGCCTGTGCCTTTCGTGCCACCGAGCTCGGACTGTCGGTGGCGCTCATAGAGAAGGACAAACTGGGGGGTACCTGCCTGCACCGCGGCTGCATTCCCACCAAGGCGCTGCTGCATGCGGCAGAGGTGGCCGACAGCACCAGGGAGAGCTCGCACTTCGGCGTGAACGCCACTCTCGAAGGCATCGACATGTCCGGGGTGAACCACTACAAGGACGCCATCGTCTCGCGGTTGTACAAGGGCCTGCAGGGCTTGGTGAAGGCGCACAAGATCACCCTGGTCGAGGGCGAAGGCAAACTGGTCGCCGCGGACACCGTCGAGGTGGGCGGGACCCGGTACCAGGGCAAGCACGTGGTCCTGGCCAGCGGCTCGTACTCCAAGTCCCTGCCCGGACTGGAGATCGGCGGGCGGGTCGTCACCAGCGAGCAGGCGCTGAACATGGACTACGTGCCGCGCACAGCCATCGTGCTCGGCGGCGGGGTCATCGGCGTGGAGTTCGCCAGCGTGTGGGCTTCGTTCGGCGCCGAGGTCACCGTGGTGGAGGCACTGCCGCGACTGGTGCCGGCCGAGGACGAGGCCGCATCGAAGATGCTGGAACGGGCGTTCCGCAAACGCAAGATCAAGGCGATGACCGGAGTCAGGTTCTCCGGGGTGGAGCAGTCCGGCTCAGCGGTGCGGGTCAGCCTGGAGGGCGGTGACACCCTGGAGGCCGACGTTCTGCTGGTGGCTGTCGGGCGCGGGCCCAACACCGAGGGCCTGGGCTACGAACAGGCCGGGGTGGCAATGGACCGCGGGTTCGTGCTGGCCGACGAACGGCTGCGCACCAATGTGGCGGGTGTCTACGCGGTCGGCGACATCGTGCCCGGCCTGCAGCTGGCTCACCGGGGATTCGCCCAAGGTATCTTCGTGGCCGAGGAGATCGCCGGCCTGAACCCGGTACCGGTGCGGGATTCGGGTATCCCGCGGGTGACCTACTGCGACCCGGAGATCGCCAGCGTGGGACTGACCGAGGCCCAGGCGAAGGACGAGTACGGGCCGGACGATGTCACCGTCTTCGAGTACAACCTGGCCGGAAACGGCAAGAGCCAGATCCTGCAGACGACGGGCTTCGTCAAGCTGATCGCCCGTAAGGACGGGCCGATCGTCGGCTTCGTCGCGGTCGGTGCCCGGATGGGTGAGCAGGTCGGCGAGGGCATGCTGATGGTCAACTGGGAGGCCTACCCGGTGGATCTCGCGCCTCTCGTCCACGCGCACCCCACCCAGAACGAGGCGCTGGGTGAAGCGTCGCTGGCTCTGGCCGGCAAGCCGCTGCACGTGCACAACTGATCGTTCGCGGCCCGGGCCCGCTCACGTGTCCGGACCGCCTGACTAGGCTGATCTCACAGTCCGCCGCGACCTATCGATACACAAGGTGAAGAATCGGAGCCACCATGACCTCAGTAGCAATGCCGGCGTTGGGTGAGAGCGTCACCGAAGGCACGGTGACGCGTTGGTTGAAGTCGGTCGGCGACACCGTCGAGGTGGACGAGCCGTTGCTGGAGGTGTCCACCGACAAGGTCGACACCGAGGTCCCCTCGCCGGTCGCCGGCACGCTGACCAAGATCCTGGTGGACGAGGACGAGACCGTCGAGGTCGGCG
>PDSI01000029.1 GCA_002748415.1 Micrococcales bacterium
GGCGTCCGGCACCGGCAACATGAAGCTGGCCCTGAACGGTGCCCTGACGATCGGCACCTATGACGGCGCCAACATCGAGATCGTCGAGAACGTCGGGGAGGAGAACTTCTTCGGGTTCGGCCTGCCCGCCGACAAAGCGCTCGGCCTGCGCGAGGCGGGCACCTACAACCCGCGCGACTACTACGATCAGGACGACGAACTGCGGGCGGCTCTGGACGCCATCTCGCACGGCCGGTTCGGCACCGACTTCGAGACCTTCCACGGCATCGCCGACACGTTGCTGAACCGGGACGAGTACCTGGCGCTGGCGGACTTCCGCTCCTACGTGGATGCTCAGGACCGGGTGGACAAGGCGTGGGCCGACCAGGATGCCTGGCAGCGGATGTCGATCCTGAACACGGCCCGGTGCGGCTTCTTCTCCTCCGACCGCACCATCCAGGACTACTGCGACCGGATCTGGCACGTGCAGCCGGTGCAGGTGCCCACCGACAACGGTCACTGACCGGGTGGACCCGGCCAGGTCAGGACGCCGAGTTCCGGCCGGACCGTCGTAGGCCCCACCACGACGGTCCGGACCCGGCGCAGTCCTCCGTCCTGACCTCGCGTATCCGCGGATAGCGTTGCCGCACAGCGGTCTTCAGCCGCTCGTTCAGGGTTACCCCGGCGAATGCGCAATGCCCGCAAGCACCGTCGAGGTTGACCGTGAGCACGTCGTCGGCGGTCGACACGATGCGGATCACCCCGCCGTGGGCAAGCACGAACTCGCCTACCGGCCCGTCGAGCACGTCGCGGCTCACCAGCTCCAGCACCTGCTCGGGTGCCGCGGCGATCCGCCAGCCGCCGGGCATACCGGAGTCCGCGGACGGTCCAGCGCCCTGCGGCACGACGGACAGCGCGTCGATCAACGCGTCCCGCACCTCGGCTCCCACCGCCCGCCAGGAGATCGCGGCGTCGAGCGTGATCCACAGCGCCGCATGCTCGCTGACCATCCGCCGGATCCGCCCGCCGGCCAGCCACCGGCCGAGCAGGCCGGGCGCCTGCTGGACGGTGCCGCAGTCCAACGACCCGGCGGGTATCACCCACCGCATCGTCGACGGGTCGCCGGTCACCGGTTCCGGGTGCACGGCGAACGCGGCGGGTCTCATCCTGACGGCCCTCAGCTGAACGCGCCAACCACGATGCGGGCCAGCAACGACATCACCCACGCCAGGGCGAACATGTACCCGAACGCGATGAGCGGCCACTTCCACGACCCGGACTCACGACGCATCATCCCGACGGTCGACATGCACTGCAGCGCGTAGACGAAGAAGACCAGCAGCGCGGCGATCGTCGGCGGGTCGAACAACGGCTCACCGGCCCGTTCCCCCTCGGTGACGGTCATGGTGTCCAAGGCGTTGGCGGGGTCCTCCGGGTCCTCGGCTGCGGCGACCTGTCCCAACGTGGCCACGAATACCTCGCGGGCGGCCAGCGAGGACAGCACGCCGACGTTGACGCGCCAGTCGAATCCGAGCGGCTCGAACACCGGCGACATCGCCCGGCCCACCGCGGCGGCGTAGGAATGGTCGACGACATAGGTGGCGACGGCCGCATCGTCCTCGGTATCGACGCCGGCCTGCCGCAGTTGCGCGTCGCTGGGGGACGGCAGGTTCAGCAGCAGCCACAGCACGATCGCGGTGACCAGGATGATGCCGGTGACCTTGCGCAGGAACGCCCGGCAGGCGTCCCACGCGGAGACCGCCACGCTTCGCAGGCTCGGCCAGCGGTAGGCGGGCATCTCCATGTAGAACGGCAGCTGCGTGCCGCTGTGGCCGGTGAAGCGCTTGACGATCCAGGCCGTCACCATCGCCGAGAGCGCCCCCACCAGGTACAGGGCGAACATGACGCTGCCCTGCGCGCCGAACGGCCCGATCCGGGCACTCGAATCGACCAGCATGCCGATCAGCAGCACGTAGACCGGCAGCCGGGCCGCACATGTCATCAACGGGGCGCTGAACATGGTGGCCAGCCGGTCCTTGGCCGACGGCAGGGTGCGGGTGGCCATGATTCCGGGCACGGCGCAGGCGACCGAGGACAACAACGCGACGAACGCCCTGCCTTCGAGACCGGCCTTGGCCATCACCCGGTCCATCAGGAACGCGGCCCGGGACATGTAGCCGACACCTTCGAGCAGGCCGATCAGGACGAACAGCAGC
>PDSI01000245.1 GCA_002748415.1 Micrococcales bacterium
TGCAGCGGCACCCCGCGCCGGGTCAGGTCGGCGACTGCGTCCAACAGCACCGGGCTGCCCTTCTCCGGCACCAGCCGGCCCACGTACAACACCCGCATACGCTCGTCGCCGGGGTGGTCGCGCACCGCCGGGGGTGGGGTGAACTTGTCGGTGTCCACGCTCATCCGGATCATCGCCAGTTTGTCCCAGTGATTCGGTTCCACCATCCGCATCAACTGGCTGCGGCAGAAGTCACTGATGCAGGCCACACCGTCGGCGGAGCGCACCTTGGCCGGCAGATCGAACCTGTCCACCGCCTCGAACTCGGTGGGCCCGTGCATGGTGAACGTCCACTTCCACCCGGCCCGCGGGCCGTCCAGGCGTTGCCCGATCAGCGCCGTCAACCGGGCGACGTCGGCCCCGTTGTTGGCGAAGTGGGCATGCACGTGCCGCAGCTGCCGGTGGCTCATCAGGTCGTGCAGGACCACTGCTTCGGCAAAGTAGAACACTTGCCACAAACGGGTTTTCGGCCGGGGTTCTCCGGTGCGCAGAGCTTGTGCGAGCACGCCTGTGTAGGTGCGTGGATCGCGCCGTAGCAGTTGCCAGTGGCTGCGCAGCCAGCGCGATTTGGCCCGGTCGCGATCCAGTAGAACGGTGGTGGCCGCCGCCTCGGAGCGCATCAGTTCGGTTCGCAGCTCGTCCTGGTCGAAGGGGCGCACGCTGACCGTCTCCACCCGTACTCCGTGCTCGCGCAAGGCTTCCACCTCGCGTTCGATGAAGGCGTGTGACAGGGCCGGGTACTGGCTGACGAGGTACGCGACGCTGGGCTTGTCCTCCTCCGGGCGGGGGGTGTTGGGCGCGTCGGCGGGTGGCATGGAGTTCATGTCAACTGGACTCGCCGTGCTGCGGGGAAGCTGTGGTGGGCGGTGTCGCCGCGGCGCCGCTGCGGCGGTCGGCGGCGGCGCGTCCCAGCATGGCCACCGCGTAGGGAACGTCGTCGATCAGATAGCGCTTGGCCAGCCGCCGGGGTTCCTTGATGAGCCGGTGCAACCACTCCGCTCCCACCTTCTGCAGGACCGGGTGGGCACGTTCGACATGCCCGGCGGCCATATCCAGCGCACCCCCGCAGCCGAGGAACCAGACGTCCGGCAGGCTGCGCTGCAGGCGGGCCGAAACACGCTCCTGCTTGGGGAAACCCAGCGCCACGAACACCAGCCGGGCTGCGCTGTCGCGGATCGTCGTGGCCAGCTGCGACAACTGTTCCTCATCCGTGTCGAATCCCGCCGGCGGGCAATACGTCCCGGCGATCCGTAGACCTGGGTAGCAGGCGGTGAATCGTTGCGCGGCCTGCTGGGCGATACCCGGGCCGGCGCCCAACAGGAACACCGGGTACCCGGCCTGCGCGGCCGCCGCGGACAGGTCCCACACCAGGGACGCCCCGGTCACGCGTTCCGGCAGCGGGGTGCCGCGGACCTGGGCCGCCCACAGCAGCGGCATTCCGTCGGCCACCACGAGTTCGGCTGCGTACACTTCCGGGCCGACCTTGCGCCGGCGGATCGCCTGCATGATGTCCACGTTGGGGGTGACGATGCGGCCGCCTCGTCCGGCTGCCAGTTCCGCCATCACCGTGTGTACGGTCTGCTCAGCCGTGATCGCATCGATCGGCACATCGTCGATGACGACGCGCGATCGCGTGGGGGACTCACCCACGGGTGTCGCTCCGTTCTGTTGTCTGTGCCCGCTCAACTGTGCCAGGCCGCCCCGACAACTGTAGACATCGGGTGCCGCTGCCCGCATGTGGATGAAGCAGCCGCTGGCCGAGCCGGTCAACGGGTGGAGCTGTCCCGTTCCCAGTGCGTCGTCGACGACCGGCCGGCCCGCCAGCGGCTGTAGGCGGTGACGGCGGCGTACCAGGCCGCGGCAGGTGCGCGGGAGGGGCGCTCGCGCACCAGGCCGAGCAACGCCCGCACGGTTCCCCGGGTGGACGCGGAAAAGTCCGCCGCCTCCGGTTCCGGCTGGCCGGCCAGCTCGGTGTTGCCCTTGGCCACCCGGGTGCGGACATTCACCAGGCTGCGCAGGTCGCCGGGCGCGGTGAAGACGAACTCGGCGTCGACGACCACGCGCTCGTGCGGGGCGAAGATCCGTTGGGCGAACAGATCGTCGGCGGTGATCCGCGGGAACTGCTCGAACCGTTCCCGGCCGGCCTGGGACATCCCGTACACCCCCAGCCCGACCAGTCCCTCGCGCACGTAGGGCAGCTGAGTGAAAACGGAGTAGAACGTGCGCACTGCGGCCGAGGACGCGGACAGGTCGAAGGTGACCCGCGGCGCTGCCGCCCGCGGCTGCGGCACATCCAGTGCTTCGATCAGAGCATCCACCGCACCCGGCCCCAGGCAGATGTCCGCGTCCAGGTAGATCCGTGGAAACGAGCTCGCCGCCAGGTCGCCGGCATTGAGGGCATCGGGTTTGGACGGTTCGGCGATGTCCAGCACGCTCAGGTGCGGCAGGCCCGTGTACCGGCGAGCCACCCCCACGGTGTCATCGGTGCACCCGTTGGCTACAACGACCACCTGCAGGTCGGTTCTGCCCTGGTCCCGCAGCGAGTCCAGACAACGCTCGATCACCCGCTCCTCGTTATGGGCGGGTATGACCACAGATGCCCCGAATTCGGGGGTCGGTTCGGGCTGACCGGGCGTGGTTGCGGACGGCATGCAGGCTCCGTAGTTGCGCTGTTTGGGCGAGTCCATCATTCCAGCCCGTGCACGGCGCATCCAACCTGGCGACCACATATGCCGTCCGTGTCCGCGTATGTCCGGTTCTTTTGGCTGCCCGGGTATCTCTACGCGTACGAAAGGCCGACGGACGTGTGAGTCGACTGCCGGAATCTCAAGAAGGTGACAGGCAGCCCGAAACACCCCATAGCACAACGCAGGTGGCGGACCTCAACCCCCCAAACGACGTCCAGCCGGTAGTACCGGACCACCTGATCCCCTATTCTGAAGGTGGTATTTTCCATGTCCGGAAGGACTCGTGCTGCGGCTCTTGCTCTGTGCGTGGCCGCTTCTGCCAGTGTCTTGACATCCCTTTCGTCGGCCGAGGCAGCCAGCGATCTGACCTACGCCTCACACGTGGTGGCCGGCCAGAACGACATGATGGATGCGGACGGACAGCTGTGGGAATCGGAGCCCAAGAACTTCGTTGACGCGAAGTTCACCAGCTCCAAAGTTGACATCATCAACACCAAGAACGACATGGTCTTCCGGCAGGAAGCCTACGGCATGTCGCAGTACAAGCAGGCGGTTCCGTACCCGGGCAAGTACGCCGTGACCCTGCTCATGGCCGAGTTGTACTGGGACAAGGAAGGTCAGCGCATCTTCGACGTCAACGCCGAGGGCAAGCGCAAGATCAGCAACCTCGACATCATCCACGACGTCGGCAAGAACGTTGCGTACAAGCGCACTTTCAATGTCAATGTCACCGACGGCGAGCTGACGCTGGACTTCAACCATGACGTGGACTGGGCCCGGCTGGCCGGGGTGAAGGTCGAACTGATCAAGGCCGCCAAGGGTGCGAAGCCGACGCCGACGCCGACTCCGACGCAGACGGCCACCCCGACTCCGACGCAGACGGCCACCCCGACGCCCACGCAGACGGCGACGCCGACTCCGACGCAGACGGCCACCCCGACGCCGACTCCCACCCCGACGAATACCACCGAACCGGGCAGTGGCCAGAGCCTGCTGCCGGTGAACTTCGGGCCGAACAGCATCTACTCCAAGGACATCAGCAAGGCCCCGGTGGCCTCGAACTCCCGGGCCATGATCAAACACCTGGTCCCGCAGGTGCGCGACTACTGGAACGGCGTGGCCGCGGTCAACGCCTACGATTACAACGTCAGCTTCTTCACCGCCAAGAAGGACACCCCACGGCAGACGGTCGGTTTCCACGATTGCCAGGGCAAGGGCTACACCCCGAGCGGACTGTACAACGGTGCCAAACACTTCGTCGACGTCCCGATTCCGGCCAACGCGATTCAGGCCAAAGGCAACGACGGCAACCTGACCATTTACGACCCCCACAATGACAAGCTGTGGGAGTTCTGGGTGGCTTCCAAGGACCGCAACAACAAGTGGAAGGCCTGCTGGGGCGGTAGCATCAGCAACGTCTCACGCAGCAACGGTGTGTTCCCCGGCCACTTCGGGTCCACCGCTTCAGGCCTGACCTTCGCGGGCAGCATGATCGGCATCGACGAGGCGCGGGCCGGACAGATCAACCACGCCATGTACCTGGCCATCATCAAGCCCAAGGCCGGCGAGATCAGCTGGCCCGCGGTGCGCACCGATGGCTGGAGCAAGGACGCGAACGCCATCCCCGAGGGCACCCGGCTACGGCTGGACCCGAGTCTGGACGTCACCAAGCTGGGGCTGACCCCGTTCGGCGAGGCCGTGGCCAAGGCGGCCCAGAAGTACGGCTTCATCGTGGCCGACAAAGCGGGCGCGGTGAACCTGTCCACCGAGAGCGGCCTGGCTCAGGAGCGTGCCACCGGCAAGAACCCGTGGGACGAGATCTTCGGCAGCACCCCCTCGTGGGAGCAGATGAAGAACTTCCCGTGGGAGAAGCTGGAGGCCCTGCCCAAGGACTACGGCAAGCCGTGACGAGAGGTGCCTGGTCACCGTTCGCCCGGTGACCAGGCCGTCGCCGTCAGGTAGCGCTTGACGGAGGGGAAGTGAGGGGTGGCCCGGCCGGGCCACCCCTCACTGCTGCTACGCCTGGGGCCGCTAGTCTCGGGGTGGTGTGCCCTTCCGCTGAATCCGTGCCGTCATCGTGGCTGTGGCGAGACCGGCCGGTACCCAATCAGGTGCGGGCGCTGGTGCTGGCGGTGGGGTTCCTCACCGTGATCCCGGTTCCGCACCATCCGGTCCGCGACCGTGACTTCTCCCGTGCCAGCGGGTACTACCCACTCGCCGGATACCTGATAGGCGCGACCGTCGCGGCCACCCTGTGGGCGGCCAGTCTGGTGCTGCCGCCTGTAGTCACCGGGGCGCTGGCAGGTGCGGTGTGGCTGGGCGTCACCGGCATGTTGCACATCGACGGGCTGGTGGACAGCGCCGATGCGGTGCTGGCGGCCAAACCACCCGCCGAGCGGCTGCGGATCTTCGACGACGTACACGTGGGCGCGTTCGGGGTCGGCGCGGGCGCCTGCTACATCGTTCTGCTGGTCAGCGTGCTGGCGGGGCAACCGCCGTGGTACGCGCCGGTGGTAGCCGCCGTGGCGGCGCGCGCGGTGCTGCTGGTGCCGATGAACCTGTTCGCCCCGGCCCGGCCCGAGTCGTTGGGGGCCAGATCGCGGGAAGGACGATGGTTCGTGGGGGCCGTTCTCGCGGCACCGGTGCTGGTGTGGCCGTGGGCGGCACCGGCCCTGCTGGCATGCGTGGTCGTGGTGCTGGGCGTCGCTTGGTGGGTGGCCCGCCGGTTGGGCGGCGGACTCGGCGGCGACACCTACGGAATGCTGATCTGCGTGGGTGAACTGGTGACCATGCTGGCGCTGCTCGCGCTGGCCTGACGCGGGCCAACGCAGGCACCCCTCGCCGTGGGGGGACGCAAAGTCGCCGCGCTTCACCGGAACCCGGCGCTTCATCGGAACCCGGCGTGGGTGCCGGCCCGTACAGTGGCAGCACACCTGTCGCCGACGACCCGAGGCAGCCATGCAGCACACCCTGTCGCAGTCACCGACGCAGCCGTGGGGATTCGCCAACACCTTCGTCACCGAGCTGCCCAGCCTCTGCTTACCAGTTGCACCGATACCGGTGGCCCGTCCCTCGCTGGTCGTGCTGAACACCGAGCTGGCCGGGCAGCTCGGCCTCGACCCGTCGCTGCTGCGCAGCCAGGCCGGGATTGCGGCGTTGGCCGGCAACGCGTTCCCGCCGGATGCAGCGCCGGTGGCACAGGCCTACGCGGGGCACCAGTTCGGCCAGTTCTCCCCGATCCTCGGTGACGGCCGGGCCATGCTCGTGGGGGAGCTGGTCGACCAGGACGGCCGCCGCCACGACCTGGCCTTGAAGGGCTCCGGTCCCACCCGGTTCGCCCGCAGCGGTGATGGGCGCGCTGCGCTCGGCCCGGTGCTACGCGAGTTGATCCTCGGCGAGGCGATGCACGGGCTCGGCATCCACACCACGCGCGCCCTGGCGGCGGTGCGCACGGGGGAGCCGGTGCTGCGGCAGACGGGGCCGCAGCCGGGGGCGGTGCTGGCCCGGGTGGCCGAGAGCCACCTGCGGGTGGGCACGTTCCAACTGGCGCGAACGCAGGACTCACTGGACATGCTGCGTGACTTGGCCGACTATGCGATCGCCCGGCACTACCCGGACTGCGCCGGCATGGTGCAGCCGTACCTGGCGCTACTGGCGCGAGTGGTCGCCGCCCAGGCGCAGCTGCTCGCGGCGTGGATGTCGGTCGGGTTCATCCATGGGGTGATGAACACCGACAACATGAGCATCAGCGGG
>PDSI01000244.1 GCA_002748415.1 Micrococcales bacterium
TCCGAGCCCGCCAAGGGTACATGTTCTCCACCGCCAGTTGAATCCCAGAAGCAGCGGAGATCTCCCGAACGCCCTGCACGAAATCCTCCGCGTAGCGCACCTGCCAACGGAACGGTGGGTGGACCACCACCACCCCGACATCCAGGTGGTCGGCCAAGTCGACGGCCCCGGTGATCTTGGCCCACGGATCTTTGCCCCAGACCCGCTGGGTAATCAGCAGCGTCGGTGCGTGAACGGCAAGGATCGGCACGTCGTAGCGGCGGGACAACCGATCCAACTGTGCCGGGTCCTGACTGACGGGGTCGGTCCACACCATGACTTCGACCCCGTCGTAGCCGAGCCGGGCGGCCAGATCGAACGCCGCGGGAATACCCCGCGGGTAGACCGACGTGGTCGACAGCCCCACCTTGATCCGCGCGCTCATCGGTCATCAGGGGCGAAGCGCCGTTCCCGGCCCGGTTCCCCATCCTCCTCTGTCGATCCGGGCGTGCGGTCTTCCCGCACACATCCTGCCAGTGTTCCGAGTACCCCTCGAACCGCTGGTCGGCTCCCCTGGCACAGATTCCGGCCCCGTGTCTCGACCCGGATTGTCTCCCTTAGGAACCTCATCGCCTGCCCGCTGGGCCACGAACAGCACTCACACCCACTGACTTCGCACAACTCCCAGAACGCGCCACCCGACCAGGCTACGGCCAACGCTGTCAATGGTCGGCGATCCATGACACATCCGCGGCGGTTGCGACCGCCGGAGCGATCCTGGCCCGGGTCTACACTGCCGCAATGCCGGAAACGCCGCTGGACTTCACCCGCCTGTGGGTCGAGTTCGCCGCGCCTTCCACCGCGCCCGGCGATGCCCCGGACGAGGTCTTCCGTGCCGACCTCACCTGGCTTACCTCAGCGTGGACATGCATCTTCGGCCGCGGCTGCCCCGGCATCCGCAACGGTCGCCCCACCGACGGATGCTGCACGATGGGGGCCCACTACAGCGAGGACGCGGACGAGCAACGGGTCGCCGGCTGGGCGCAGAAACTGGACGAAACCAGCTGGCAGCGAATACGAAAGAGCCGAAGGAAAGGCTGGTCGGAGGCCGATGCCGACGGTGACCGCAAGACGCGGGTGGTCGACGGAGCCTGCATCTTCCTCAACGACCCGGACTTCCCCGGCGGCGGCGGATGCGCCCTGCACCACCTGGCCGACCGGCACCAGGTTCCCTATACCGAGACCAAACCGGATGTGTGCTGGCAGCTACCGATCCGCCGGACCTACCGCACCGTCACCCGCGACGACGGCTCCACCTACCAGGAGACCACGATCGCCGAGTACGACCGCCGCGGCTGGGGCCCGGGCGGGCTCGATCTGGACTGGTACTGCACCGGCAACCCGCAGGCACACGTCGGCACCGAGCCGGTGTTCCGCTCGCTGAAGGATGAACTGATCGAACTGATCGGCGAAGATGCCTATGCCGAGCTGGCCCGGTTGTGTGAGCAGGCAATGGCCGCCAAGCTGTCGCTGACCGTGCTCAACCATCCCGCGGGCAGGTCTGGCTGAGTCATGAACGATGGGGTCATCAGGGCACCCAACATCTGGGACCACCCTGAGGTGTACGAGTTGGAGAACGACGCCGTGGATCGCGGCGCCGTCATCGAATCGACGATGCGGCGCATCCACGATTGGTCGCACGGGCACGTCGTCGATATCGGTTGCGGCAGTGGCTATCACCTGCCGCGATTCGCGCGCGGTGCCGCCCGGGTCACCGGGGTGGAACCGCACCCGCCGCTGGTCGGACTGGCCCGGGCCAGGGTGGGCGCGCTACGCGCCGAACTCGCCGAGCGGATCACGGTGGAACAAGCCAGTGCGCAAGCCCTGCCGGTTCGGCGAGCCGATGTGGCGCACGCCCGCTGGTCCTACTTCTTCGGCCCCGGTTGTGAGCCCGGCCTGGCCGAACTGCACCGCGTGCTGAGCGGCGGCGGGACGGCGTTCGTCATCGACAACGACACCTCCCGGTCCACCTTCGGTAGCTGGGTGCAACGCGCCTACCCGGCATGGGACTCGGTTGCCCTGGAAAGGTTCTGGGGGCGGCACGGATTCCAGCGGGTGCCGTTGGACATCTCCTGGCAGTTCGCCGACCGGGCCGGTTTCGAGCAGGTGGTCCGCATCGAGTTCGCCCCGGAACTGGCCGAGCAGATCCTGGCCGACCACCGGGGCTGCTCGGTGGACTACGCGGTCAACCTGTGGTGGCGGCACTACCCGTGACCCCGGCTGTCGGCACCGGCTGTGCGCCACCGGGCCAGAATGTCGGTGCCGTGCCCTAGCGTGCGGTCCATGGCGAAAGCGAAGAGCAGCTACCGCTGCGATGCCTGCGGCGCCGATTCCGGCAGGTGGTACGGCCGATGCCCCAAGTGCGGGCAGTTCGGCACGGTAACCGAACGGGCGCAGCCGCTGGGCACCGGGTTGCGGTCCTCCGGTCGGGGGAGGGCATCGTCCCGGCCGGCCCGCCGGGTGGGGGAAATCACCGCCGAGGAGGCGGGGCGCCGCATCGGCACCGGTGCCAGTGAGCTGGACCGGGTGCTGGGTGGTGGGCTGGTCGGTGGGCAGGTACTGCTGTTGGCGGGCGAACCAGGTGCGGGCAAGTCGACCCTGTTGTTGGCGGTGGCCGATGCGGTGGCCACTGTCACCGGACGGCCGGTGCTGTACGTGTCCGGGGAGGAATCGGTCAGCCAACTGGCCGCCAGGGCGCAGCGGGTCGGCGCCGGCAATGATCAGTTGTACCTAGCTGACAGTAATGACCTGGCTGAAGTCATCGGGCACCTGGACGCGTTGGGAACTGCCGTGCCCCTGCTCATCGTCGATTCGGTCCAGACGATCGCCTCCGACGAGGTCGAGGGGCGCGTCGGCGGAACGGCCCAGGTGATGGAAGTCGCGAGGACGCTCACCCGGCTGGCGAAGTCCCGCGGGCTGGTCTGCTTCCTAGTGGGGCAGGTGACCAAGGAGTCGACGGTGGCCGGACCGCGGGCCTTGGAACACATCGTCGACACCACCCTTTCCCTGGACGGCGACCGGCACACCACGCTGCGACTGCTGCGAACGGTGAAAAACCGGTACGGCCCGGCCGACGAGGTGGCCTGTTTCGAGCAGACCGATTCCGGTATTGCTCAGGTGCCGGATCCCAGCACACTGTTCCGCGGCAGCCGCCAAGACCCGGTGCCGGGCACCTGCCTGACCGTGACGGTCGAGGGGCGCAGGCCGCTACTGGCTGAGATGCAGGCTCTGGTCGCCCCCAGCAGCGGGCCGAATCCCCGGCGTGGCGTCTCCGGGCTCGACTCGTCCCGGGTCAACATGCTGGTAGCTGTCACCCAGCGGGTGGCTGGCGTCCCGCTGTACAACCAGGATGTTTTCGCGGCCACGGTCGGCGGCATGCGGTCTTCCGACCCTGGCAGCGATCTCGCGGTCTGCCTGGCCATCGCTTCCGCGGCAGGCGATGTGCCACTGCCCACCGATATGGCCGCCATCGGGGAGGTCTCGCTGTCCGGAGACATTCGCCGGGTGCCGATGATCGGCCAGCGCGTCGCGGAGGCGGTACGCCTGGGGTACCGGCAGGTGCTGGTACCGGCCGGCTCCCGCCAGCTCATGGCGATGCCCGCACCACCCGTCCGGGTCATCGAGGTGCACACCATCGGTCAGGCCATCTCGGTGCTGGACCGAAAACCCGATAGCCGTCGTAACTCGGCTCTTTCGGACAACACGGTGGTTCATTTCGGTGCCGGATAGCCCTGCGCAGACGATGCAGGGTGACCGATTGCCGGTGGTGGCGCGCCTCTTCGGCCGACAACAGTGAATGGCCCCCGGCAGGCTGTGATGTTCTCGCTACACTGCGGTCGTGCCCATCGATTCCGAGCCGGGCTTTCTCGCCGAAGAGCCCACCGCCCCCACTCAACTCCAACTGACCATGGCTGCGGTCGCGCCAGGAACGGCGTTGCGGGACGGGCTGGAACGCATTCTGCGGGGGCGCACCGGTGCGCTGATCGTGCTCGGGTGGAATCGGGAGATCGAAGCGATCTGCAATGGTGGATTCACCCTGAATACGGAGTTCTCCGCCGCCCGGCTGCGCGAATTGGCCAAAATGGACGGGGCTGTCGTGCTGGACAACGGCGCGACGATCATCCGGCGGGCTGCGGTGCACCTGGCCCCGGACACGGCCGGTTCCGCCGACGAGTCGGGTACCAGACATCGCACGGCACAGCTTGTTTCGCAGCAGACCGGATTCCCCGTGGTCACTGTCAGCCGGTCGATGTCGATCATCTCGATCTTCATCGACGGGGTCCGCCATGTCCTGGAACCACCCGAACAGGTGCTGGCCAAGGCGAACCAAGCGCTGGCGACCCTGGAACGGTACCGGCACCGCCTGGACGAGGTAGCGACCGCGATGTCCGCACTCGAGGTGGAGGACCTGGTCACCGTCCGCGATGTGGCATTGCTGGTGCAGCGCAGTGAAATGCTCCGCCGGATCACCGACGAAATCGCCGGGTATGCGACCGAACTGGGAGATGACGGGCGGCTGGTCACGCTGCAGATGGACGACCTGGACGCCGGCGTCGGCTCACAGTACCTGCTGGTGTTGGCCGACTACCTACCCAACGGGCACAGCCAGGATGACATCGTTGCAGTCAATGCCCGGCTGCATCGACTGGAATCGCAACAGCTACTCGATCTGTCCGCGATTCTGTCCTGTCTGGGCCTCGCCGCCCACGGCGGAAACCTGGACAGTGCCATCACGACGCGGGGCATCCGTCAATTACACAAGATTCCCCGGTTGCCGAACCTGATCATTCACCGGCTGGTCAATCGTTTCGGCACCTTGCCGCGCATGCTGGCAGCCGACCAGGAACAGCTCATGCGCGTGGAGGGTGTCGGCGAACATCGCGCCCAACTGATCCGCGAAGGACTGACCCGGCTGACCGAGTCCAGTGTGTTGGAGCACTGATCGCCCTGGTCTCAGGTGACCTGGAACGCGGCCGGCTTGCTCTGCAGATCTCCAGCTCTGGCGATGAGCCGGTAGTTGCCGGGGCGCACCGGTGAGCTGACGTCCTTGCACCCGGCAGCGGAGCGGGTCACCGGCCAGTCCATGCTCGAGACCATCTGCCCGTCCTCACCAGGCTTGATGGTACGCACGTCGCTCTTGGCTTCCTTCTGGCAGTCGTCGCTGGACCAGATCCGGTCGGAGCCTGAAGTCACCCGCAACTCCAGCGGCCCGTTGCCGATGTCCATCTGGCAGGGGTCCTTCGAGGTATTGGTGATGGTCATGCCGAGCTTTGCGGTGTCGCCCGCGGTGTAGCTGTCCTTGTCGGTGGTGGCGACCACTTCGATCTGAGCCTGGGTGCACATCGCCACCTCGCCGGATTTCGATGCGGTGGCGGTACTCGTCTCGGTCGCCTTACGCGTCTCGGCGTCAGTTGCGACCGGTTTGCCGGTCGGGGTCGGGGCGGGTGTGCCCGTCGCGGAGGAAGTGGCGGCGTCCCCGGAGTCCGGCAACAGCGCCCGAATCCCGAGAATGAGCAAAACCACCACCAAGAGCAACAGGAACAACGCCAGCCCCCGGCGAAGCCAGTACACCCACGGCGGGAGCGGCCCCACCGGCTTCATCCACTCCCAAGACCCATCCACCCGCCCAGGCTAGCCCGCGACCGGGCGTGTCACGATGGCGACATGCCTGCGGAGCGTGCGAATCCTGTGGCCTGCGCACTGCCCGTGCAGGCTTCGCTCCTTGATTGGTACCAGGACCACGCCCGAGACCTGCCTTGGCGACGCCGCAACGCCAGCCCTTGGGGTGTGCTGGTCAGCGAGATGATGTTGCAGCAGACCCCCGTACGCAGAGTACTTCCGGTGTGGCAGGAGTGGATCCGGCGGTGGCCGACGCCCGCCGCATTGGCCGCCGAGGCTCCCGGTGAGGCGGTGCGGGCCTGGGGCCGGCTCGGGTACCCGCGGCGGGCATTGCGCCTGCACGCCATGGCCCAAGCCTTGGTGAAACACCACGACGGGAGGGTGCCGAGCGGCGAGAACGAGCTACTGGCGTTGCCTGGCATCGGCCGGTACACGGCCGCGGCAGTCGCCTCGTTCGCGTTCGGCACCCGCTGTGCCGTGGTCGACACGAATGTGCGACGGGTCCAGGCGCGGGCGATGCGCGGCCGGGCATTGCCCGCTCCAGCGCTGACCAGCGCGGAACTGCGGTTGGCCGAGGAGCTCCTGCCTCCCGACGATGGGTTGGCCGCGCGGTGGAACGTGGCAGTGATGGAACTAGGTGCGTTGGTGTGCACCGCGAGGTCACCCGACTGTGAGCTCTGCCCGATCCGCGGCGGCTGCGCGTGGGTAGCCGCCGGGTCGCCGCCGTACGCCGGCCCACCCCGGCGGGGTCAAGCGTGGCAGGGCACCGATCGGCAGGTGCGAGGCCGGATGCTGCAGCTGTTACGCAGCCGGGACACACCTGCCGCCGAGGCTGAGCTGCTTGCCTGCGCCGACGATCTCACTCAGGCGCGGCGATGCCTGCTCAGCCTGCTGGCTGACGGTTTGCTGGATACCGCTGGACCGCAACGGTTCCGGTTGCCGGGTTGACCGTGCAGGTCCAGTCGATCGTGCGAACGGTTCGGTGTCGGCGCCTCCGGTGCAGTACCCTCGTTGACGGTGGCGTGTCCGAGCGGCCAAAGGAGCGCGCCTCGAAAGCGCGTGTGGGGGTAACTCCACCGTGGGTTCAAATCCCACCGCCACCGCCATACGAGTCCTCCTCGAACTCCCGGAACGCGTGGACGGTTCGCGAAGGAGTACATCTGGTAAGCGCAGGACGGCGTTCGGTGTGGTCGAGGATTCTCGGCTGGATCGGGCGCCGTTTGTCGTTGCCGATGGGTCGGCTGCTTCAGCGATCTCGTCGCAGGGTGGCCGCAGGTCGGCGTCGACGACGTCGTCTTCGTCGAGCCAGAACTTCGGGTAGGTGGCGTCGTTGATGAGGCCTCGGATCTCGTCGGTGACGTCCTGGTAGAGGGCGGGTATGTCTTGCGGGAGTCGCGTGGCAGCTTGAGCGCAGCAGCGCCCTGGGACAGTTGGTTGCTGGCTTGGTGCT
>PDSI01000212.1 GCA_002748415.1 Micrococcales bacterium
GGGTGCGCCCGGACGCATCGGTGATGGTGCCGGAGATCATCACCGGCCACCGCCGCTCGCGCTGTTCGAATAACGATTCCAATGCGAAAACGGCCGCTTTGGCGTTCAGCGTGTCGAAGATGGTCTCGACCATCAGGATGTCGGCGCCGCCGTCCACCAACCCGGTGGCCTGCTCCAGGTAGGCCTCGACCAGCTGCTCGTAGGAGATGTTGCGGGCGCCGGGGTCGTTGACGTCCGGTGAGATGGACGCGGTCCGGTTGGTGGGGCCCAGGGTGCCCACCACGAACCGTGGCCGCTGCGGGTCCTGCGCGGTGACCTCGTCGCACTGGGTCCTGGCGATGGTCGCGGACGCCACGTTCATCTCGTACGCCAGCGCGGACATGTCGTAGTCGGCCAGCGAGATCGATTGGGCGTTGAACGTGTTGGTCTCGATCAGTTCCGCACCGGCGTCCAGGTAGTCACGGTGAATACCGGCCACCAGGTCCGGCTGGGTCAGCGACAGCAGGTCGTTGTTGCCGGCGAGGTCGCTCGGCCAGTCCGCGAACCGGTCCCCCCGGTAGTCGGCCTCGGACAGGCCCAGCCGCTGCACCATCGTGCCCATCGCGCCGTCCAGCACCATGATGCGCTCGGCAAGAATCGAGCGCAGCTGGCCGGTCGCGTCGGGCCGCACCTGTGCCCGGTAGGGGTTGCTCACATCACCATTGTGACCTACCCAGCGCGCCTCGCCTGTGGTAACGGCGCGCCCGCGGTCGACAGTGCAACGCCGGTGGTTGACAGTGCAGCGAATCGTGCGGCAGCGTGACGCCAGGTCAAGAGCGCCAGCCGCAAGCCCCGGCTCGCTGGCCGGCAACCCTCCACCTGCGGCGGGGTGCCCCCCGGGGAAGACCTGGCGGAATCCCGCCTGGGATCCGCAAGCGCGGGGTTGCGCGGCTCCTGAGTAGGGTCGGCCAAACCCAGCTATGACCCGGCGGAGCGCCGTGCTGTAGTGACCCGACACCGAACACGGAGGAGCAGTTCATGAGCCAGGACTGGAAGTTCGAGACCCGGCAGATCCACGCCGGTCAAGCCCCTGACCCGGCCACGGGTGCGCGGGCGTTGCCGATCTACCAGACCACGTCGTACCAGTTCCGCGACACCGAGCATGCCGCCAGCCTGTTCGCGTTGTCGGAGCTGGGCAATATCTACACCCGGCTGATGAACCCGACCACCGACGTCGTCGAACAACGGCTGGCCAGTTTGGAGGGTGGCGTCGGCGCGTTGCTGGTGGCCTCCGGGCAGGCCGCCGAAACGTTGGCGATCCTCAACCTGGCCGAAGCCGGCGGCCACGTCGTGGCCAGCCCCAGCCTGTACGGCGGCACCTACAACCTGTTGCGGCACACGCTGCCCAAGATGGGTATCGCTACCACGTTCGTCACCGATCCCGGTGACCCGGCCTACTGGCAGGACGCCGTCCAGGACAACACGAAGGCGTTCTTCGGTGAGATGCTGCCCAACCCGCGGCAGGACGTGCTGGACGTGCAGGCCGTCGCCGGGGTGGCTCACGGTGCCGGGGTGCCGCTCGTGGTGGACAACACGGTGGCCACCCCGTACCTGGTGCGGCCGCTGGAGTGGGGCGCCGACATCGTCGTTCATTCCGCCACCAAGTACCTGGGCGGGCACGGCACCTCGGTGGCCGGCGCGATCGTCGACTCCGGGCGGTTCGACTTCGCGGCGTACCCGGACCGGTTTCCCCAGTACAACACCCCGGACGACAGCTACCACGGGCTGGTGTACGCCCGGGACCTGGGTGCGCAGGGTGCACTGGGGGCCAACTTGGCGTTCATCCTCAAGGCCCGGGTGCAGCTGTTGCGCGACATGGGCCCGGCGGTCTCGCCGTTCAACGCGTTCCTCGTCGCGCAGGGCATCGAGACGTTGTCGTTGCGGATGGACCGGCACGTGTCCAACGCGCTCGCGGTGGCGCAATGGTTGCGGGACCGGCCGGAGGTGACCACGGTGCACTACGCGTCCCTACCGGACAGCCCACACCATGCGCTGGCGGCCAAATACGCGCCCAAGGGGTCAGGCGCGGTGCTGGCGTTCGAACTGGCCGCGGGCAAAGAGGCGGGGACCAGGTTCGTGGAGGCATTGCGACTGCACAGCCACGTCGCGAACATCGGCGATGTGCGCAGCCTGGTGATCCACCCGGCGTCGACCACGC
>PDSI01000075.1 GCA_002748415.1 Micrococcales bacterium
CATCAAGGGAAACCTGTTCTGGGCGTTCGCCTACAACGTGGCGGCACTTCCGCTGGCCGCGCTGGGACTGCTCAACCCGATGATCGCCGGGGCCGCAATGGCGTTCTCCTCGGTCTTCGTCGTGTTCAACAGCCTGCGGCTGCGGAAGTTCACTGCGCGGCGTACGGATTCGGCCGCATGAACGAGGACAGCCTCCCGGCCCAGGAAAGCCGGGTGTGCGCCGGACCCGCTATCGCCGAGGCCGGCCCGGCCCGGGTACCACGAAAGGACCACCACCCAGCCCGGATGCGTGGCGTCGAAAGGCGGATCCGCGCATCGAGAAGATGATCCAGCAGGAGCGACACCTGCATTGATGGGCTGACCCAGATTCACCGCCGCCACCGGGGCGCCACAGGCGGTGGCACTCGGGTTGCTGGACGAACACGTGGCGCATTACGTCGGGCAAGCGGCCCGTGAGGGCGGTGCGGAACATGATGCGTAGCTGACTGCACGCACTACTCCTGCCCCAGCTTCCTACTCCTGCACCAGCTTCACATGTCCTCCGGCGGCCGCGGCGCCCGTGTTCCGGGACCTCGCCACCCGGTGACCGGCAGTTGGAACTTGGCCACCAGCCGGTCGGTGAACGGGGCGGTGGCAAGCCTGGCCAGCCGCAGCGGGTGACTGCCTTTGGTGACTTCGATCCGCGAACCCGGGGGCAGCTCGCGGGTGCGGCGGCCGTCGCAGACCATCAGCGCCGGTGGTGAGGGAGCGAGAACCTCCACCGCGAGCACCGAACTCGGCGAGACCACCAGCGGCCGGGCGAACAGCGCGTGGGCACTGATCGGCGCCAGCACCAGGGCCTGCACCTGTGGCCACACCACCGGTCCGCCGGCGGAGAACGCGTAGGCGGTGGAACCGGTGGGCGTGGCCAGGCATACCCCGTCGGCGCCGAACGTGGACACGGGCCGGGCATCGATCTCGACGGCGACCTCGACCATCCGCTGCGGTTCGGCCTTTTCCACCGTGACCTCGTTGACGGCGAAGTTGCGTTCCAGCACCTGCCCTTCCATGGACACCGTCACGTCGAGGGTCATGCGCTCCTCGACCTCGTACTGTTCGGCGGCCACCCGGCGGACCACCTCGCCGACCTCTTCGCGTTCGCTTTCGGCCAGGAACCCGACGTGGCCGAGATTGATGCCCAGCAGTGGGACACCGGAACCGTGGCTGAGCTGAGCCGCCGAGAGGATCGTGCCGTCGCCGCCGACGACGATGATGAGTTCGGTGTGACGTAGCTCAGCCTGGGGCTGGTCCACGGAGGACACCAGTGACGCGATGTCGCCGATCTTGCGGGCCTTACTGCTGGGGACGATCACGTGCAGACCTGCTCCGGCCAATCCTCGAACCAGCGCGGTGGTGGCCGCGATGGCCTGCCTGCGGCCGGTGTGCGGGATGACCATGACCCGACGCGACTCACCGGTCGTGGTCACTGCTCCTCCTCGTCACTGTCCTCGGAGCCGGGCTGGTGGCCGTTTCCGCCGGTCCGGTCGTTGCGGCCGGCCGGTCCGTCGGCCCCCGTCGTCGGTGGGCCCGGGCCGTGGTCCACGGCCGTCTCGACCCTACCGGCCAATTGCTCGTCGGTCAGGTTGCCGGGTTCGGCGCGCAGCCAGACGAAATACTCCACATTGCCGCGCGGACCGGGCAATGCGGAGGCTGCCACATCGTGGCCGTGCAAACCGGCGTCGCGGGCAGCCTGGATGACGCCGGTCACGGCCTGGATGCGCAATCCTCGGTCCCGCACCACTCCCCCGGCACCGACCCGGCCCTTGCCCACCTCGAACTGCGGCTTGACCATGAGCACGAAATCGGCCTGTTCGTCGGCCACCGCGGCCAGGGCAGGCAGCAACAATCGCAGCGAGATGAACGACACGTCACTGACGAGGAGATGCGGACGTCCCCCGAGGGCACCGTCAACCTGCTGCGCGGTCAGGTGCCGCACATTGGTGCGGTCCAGCACCACGACCCGGTCGTCGGTGCGCAGCGACCAGGCCAGCTGCCCGTATCCGACGTCCACGGCCAGAACGCGCTCGGCGCCCCGGCGCAGCAGTACGTCGGTGAAACCACCGGTGGAGGCACCGGCATCCAGGCAGCGCTTACCGGCCACCGACACCTGCGG
>PDSI01000001.1 GCA_002748415.1 Micrococcales bacterium
CGGAAAACCGTCGCCCTCGTCAACTCGCCAATTCCAGCATCTCACGGATGCGAAGACCGCACACCAGCACCGCGCGTCTGATTGGTCACAGGGGACGCCGGCCGTGCCAGCCGGCGCTCAGACGGCTTGCGGGTCCTCGACTCCGACGCAGAACCGGTTGCCTTCCGGGTCGGCGAAAGTCGTCCACCGATGCCCGTACTCGCGGTAGCTGCCGATTTCCTCCGCCCCCAGGCCGCGGATACGGGTGAGTTCGGATTCCAGCTGGTCCGCGGACCCGGCCGGCCGCAGGTCCAGGTGCCAGCTGTTCTTGCCCGGCGTCCGGTCGGGTACGGCGATGAACATCATCATCGGTTCCGCGCCGTTGGGCGCCAGCATCGCGAAGTGCTGATGGGCGCCGTCGGCGAGCTGGCGACCGAGAACCTGAGCCCAGAAACCGGCGAGCCTCGCGGCGTCGGTGCAGTCGACGGTGACCGAGGCGATGACAAGCCCTGGGGATGAGGGGACAGATGCGGTGGACATGATGGATCTCCTTGTGGTTGCGCCGAGACCGGCACGGCCCGGCAGGTGTGGGCTGGCGCGCCGCGGATCAGCCGAGCGGCCAGTGGATCTCGGTCACCTGGGCGGATTCGTCGTCGACCACGTCGGGGCCGACCAGGTAGAACTCGACGATGGGCCCAGGTGCCGAGGTGGCGTGTTCGTTCACGTACCGGCCCAACGCCGAGTAGGTCAGGTCGAAGTCGTCGTAGCTGCCGCGATGCAACGCCACGGCCCGCCGGGCGGCCCCGATGGTCCACCGGGTTATCGACTCGTGCTGTGGCAGCGGGGCGTTCGTCGGCACTACCAGCGCCACCTCACCGGTCCCGGCCTCGAAGAACGCTTCGTCGTACGCGGCGACCGCCGGGCCCGCCGGGGCCACGCCGGCGCTCATCAACCCGGTGTGGAGCGTGCCGAAGCCGTCCTGGCAGAACTCGGCGATCTCGGCGCGGTCGACCGTTGCGGTGATCGCCCACCCGCTGATGTCGGGGTCTTCCCGGTACTGCACGACCGGCGGGTCGCCCGGGCCGGCCAGCAGTCTGCGCAGTGAGCGGACAGCGCGCCGGTTGCGGGACAGCACGGCGTCCAGCTCGGCGAGCTTGGCGTCCAGCACGCGGTTGCGGTCGGGCCCGTCGGCGGTGTCGATCACCTCCCGCATCGCCTCGATGGGCAGGCCGACCCCGCGCAGCCGGGACAGCAACAGCGCGTCGTCGATCTGGCCCGGGCTGTACCACCGGTATCCGTTGACGTCGTCCACATCGGCGGGCGGCAACAGCCCTTTCTCGTGATAGTGCCGTAGGGTCACCGACGTCAGGTGGGTGAGGCGGGCGAACTCGCCGACGCTCAGCAGATCGGAAGCGAACATGACTGCACTGTCGGGCTTCACCTCGGGTGAAGGTCAAGCCGCCCCGGCGGTGAGGGTGTACCCGGACCCGGAGCTGCCCTGGGCGAAGGCATCCGGGAACCGCGCCGCCAGCGCGTGTTGCGCCTTCCACCCGGTGCAGTGGCCGGGGACCAACAGGTCGGGTTCCCACTCCTGGAACGCATCCACCGTCGGTGCAATCACCGGCTCGAACGACGGGCCACTGAGGTGGAACCCGCCGATCACCGCGGACACCTTCTCGATGCCGGTGAGTCGTTGGGCGTGCCGGACGATATTGACCACACCGGCGTGCCCGCACCCGGTGACCACCACCAGGCCACGCCCGGCAACGTTGATGACGAGCGCCTGATCGTCGATGACGGTTGCGTCGTGGACCCAGTGCTCGCCGTCCCACGCTTGGTGCGCGGGCGGCATGCCGTGTTCGAACTCGGTGGTGCGGTCCACCTCGCCGGTGACCAGGACGTGCCCGTCCAGCACCAGCGAGGGCTGTGCCCGCTCGATGACGTCGAAGCCCTCCGCGCGCAGCGCCCGGGGACTCAACGTCGGCAGGTCCAGGTGACCGCCCACCATCGACAACCGGCGGCGCGTCCACGCGCCGGGGTGCACCACCATCGGCATCCGGGCGGGACTCATCCGCTGCGCGAGCCCCACCAGGCCGCCAGTATGGTCGAAGTGACCGTGGCTGAGGACCACTGCGCCGATGTCCCCGAAGTCCACCCCGAGCCGGTCCGCGTTGACCACCATCGCGTCCGGGGACAATCCCGCGTCGAAGATCAGCGCCGACGTCCGGTTCCCGCTGCGCACGCGTAGCAGCACGGAGAACCCGTGCTCGGCCCGCATTCCGAGCATGGTGGCCGCGTCCTCGAACTGGGGGGCAGGCTCCAATCCCGCGGACATCGGCCCGCGGCGGATGCCCGGCTCGTCGGCCAGCAACCCGTCGTAGACGTTGTCCACCAGGGTCGTGATCCTCACCTCGTCGACCGCCGGCAGCGTGATCGGGTCGACGGCCGTGCCCTCTGCCGGACGGGGCGCGCTCGCGGCGGCGTTCTCGGTCGCTCCTGACTCACACACAACCTTGAGCCTACGGTCCGCTGGTGCGTGTGAACAGGTGTCGTTGCTGGGGTTGCCCACCGACCTGCCGGTCATCGCGTGTTCCTGGGACTTGGCGGTACAGTCCTGATCGGTTTCGGGCGGGTAGCTTCCGCTTCCGGTGGGACGTAGGGTTGCTTTCCCTCTTGTCCGTATGCCGTCGCTTGGTTCGACACACTGCTCGCGGGTTCGCGGGGCCTTGGCTGAGGATCGAGGGAAAGGTTAGCCTGGCCACATGTCCGTCCTGATTGATCAACTTGAAGCACGTGTGGTCGATGCCGAAAGCTGCCACCCGGATGCCGGCTCCCAGCGCGACATCACGAACCTGGCCGAGTTGGGCCGCGATTGCCTGGGCCGCATCACCGGGTTCTCCGAGTCAATGGATCAGCGACTGGTCCGGCGGTTCTTCGACCTGGGTTTCGTGCCTGGCGCACCGGTGCGGGTGGTTCGCCGCGCCCCGTTGGGCGACCCGGCCGTCTACCGGGTGTGCGACTACGAGATCGCTGTGCGCCGCGAACAGGCGCGGCTGATCAGCATCGAGCCGCAGCGGTGAGTACCAGCACCGAGCAGGTGAGGACGCTGCGGCTCGCACTCGTCGGCAGTCCCAACAGCGGCAAGACCACGCTGTTCAACGCGCTGACCGGCATGCGCGCCAAAACCGGGAACTACCCTGGGGTGACGGTGGCCCGGTACGAGGGGCCGGTGCGGCTTGCCGAGAGGGAACTGATCCTCGAGGACCTGCCCGGAACGTACTCGCTGGACCCGATCAGCCCGGACGAGCGCATCGTCGACCGGGTGCTCGACCCGCTAGAGCCGGGCGTGCCCACCCCGGACGGGCTCATCATGGTGATGGACGCCACCGCGCTGCGTCGTTCCCTTGGCTTGTTCGTACAAACCATGCAGGCGGGCTTGCCGGTCTGCGTGGTGCTGACGTTCACCGATGAGCTCACCCGCCGCCAAGGCCACCTGGACGTCGAGGCGTTGCGGCGCGCGCTGTCAGTGCCGGTGGTCACGGTGACGGCCGGTTCCCGGGACCAGGTCTGGGCCCTCAAGCAGCAACTGTCCGCTCCGCAGGACTGGTCCACCCCCGTTGTGCTGCCGCCGACCGACCCCGCTCAGATCAGCGGGTGGATCGACTCGGTGCTGACCTCCGCGCAGTACCGGGTGCCACGAGCCGACCAGCTCACCCGCCGCATCGACGCCGTGCTGCTGCACCCGGTGGCCGGTTCGCTGGTCTTCCTGGCGACGATGTTCGCGTTCTTCCAGACCATCTTCACCGTAGCGGCGCCCGCTCAAGGCTGGATCGAGGACCTCTTCGGATGGCTGGGGGACCGTGCTGCCGAGAACATCAGCAACCCGGTGCTGGGCAGTTTCGTCTCCGGTGCCTTGCTCGGTGGCGTCGGCGGGGTGCTGGTGTTCCTGCCGCAGATCGTGCTGCTGTTCGTCCTGATCGGCCTGCTCGAAGGTGTCGGCTACATGTCCCGGGCCGCGTTCCTGATGGACCGGGTGATGGCCAAGGCCGGTCTCGAAGGCAGGGCGTTCGTCGCGTTGTTGTCCTCGGTCGCCTGCGCCGTGCCCGGAATCATGGCCACCCGCACCCTGCCGTCGGCCAAGGACCGGCTGGCCACCATGTTCAGCGCCCCGTTGATGACATGTGCGGCCCGGCTGCCGGTCTACGTGCTGCTGATCGGCATGCTGGTCGATTCGAGTGCCCGGATCGGGCCGTTCGGCGCGCAGGGCAGCGTCATGTTCGCCCTGTACCTGGTGGGGGCGCTCTCGGCGATGGTGACGGCCTGGATCGTCAAGCGCTTCACCGGCCACAGCGGCACGCAGCTGCCGTTCTACATGGAGATGCCCGCCTACCGCTGGCCGAGCCTGCGAAGCGTGGCGGTCTCCGCGTGGGACGCCTGCCGGGCGTTCCTGCGCAAGGTCACCGGCATCATCCTGGTCACCGCGATCGTGCTGTGGCTGCTGCTGAACCTGCCGTCCCCCAGCGACGCGCAACTGCGGCAGGCCGGCGTCGATACCGAGGACGATGCGGCCGTCGCCACCTATGTCGTCGACCATTCCTACGCCGCCGCGGTGGGCCGGGCGATGTCGCCGGTGTTCGAGCCGCTCGGATTCGACTGGCGCGTCAACGTCGGCGTGCTGTCCTCGCTGGCCGCCCGCGAGGTATTCGTGGCCACGTTGGGACAGGTCGCCGCAGCCGAGGACCCGGAGGACCCCGCCAACGCCTTGGACACCATGACCGTCACCGAGGGGGAACGGGCCGGTGAGCCGTTGTTCGACCCGCCGACGATCGCCGCGCTGCTGGTCTTCTTCGTCTACGCGCTGCAGTGCATGTCGACCGTCGGGATGATGCGTCGTGAGTCCGGGTCGTGGAAGTGGCCGCTCATCGCGTTCGGGTACATGTTCGCCCTGGCGTGGGTGATGTCGTTGCTGGCCCGCATCGTGGTTGGCGCGTTCAGCTGAGGGCCGTCAGGATGAGACCCGCCGCGTTCGCCGTGCACCCGGAACCGGTGACCGGCGACCCGTCGACGATGCGGTGGGTGATACCCGCCGGGTCGTTGGAC
>PDSI01000071.1 GCA_002748415.1 Micrococcales bacterium
CTTCAAGGCCACCTGCCACAAGGACCCGCATACTGGCTAACGTTGGCACTGACGGCTCCCACTGGCAGAAGGGTCATGAACGATGAGCAACGATGCGCCCCGCACCGACGTCCGGCAGGAATCCGACACCATGGGCACCGTCGAGGTGCCCGCCGACCGCTACTGGGGCGCCCAGACGCAGCGCAGCATCGGTAATTTCCCGATCGGCCGGGACACCTTCGTCATGGGCCGGCCCATCGTCAAGGCGCTCGGCATCCTCAAGAAGGGTGCCGCGCAGGCCAACGCCGAGCTGGGTGAACTGCCCGCCGACGTCGCCGACCTGATCGTGCGGGCCGCCGATGAGGTCATCGCCGGTGACCTGGACGACCATTTCCCGCTGGTGGTGTTCCAGACCGGTTCCGGCACCCAGTCCAACATGAACTCCAACGAGGTCATCTCCAACCGCGCCATCGAGTTGGCCGGCGGCGCCATGGGGTCCAAGGACCCCGTGCACCCCAACGACCACGTCAACCGCGGCCAGTCCAGCAACGACACCTTCCCCACCGCGATGCACATCGCCGTCGTCCTGGACCTCAACGACCGGCTGTACCCCGCCGTGACCACGCTGCGCGACACCCTGGACGCCAAGGCCAAGCAGTACCTTGACCTGGTCAAGGTGGGCCGTACTCACCTGCAGGACGCCACCCCGATCACACTCGGCCAGGAGATCTCCGGGTGGGTCGCGCAGATCGACTACGCCCTCGGGGAGGTCAAGCACGCCGAGCAGGGGCTCTACGAACTGGCCATCGGCGGTACGGCGGTCGGCACCGGCCTCAACGCGCATCCACAGTTCGGCGATCTGGCCGCCCGCAAGTACGAGGCGGAGACCGGTTATCCGTTCACTAGTGCGGCCAACAAGTTCGCCGCGCTGTCCGCGCACGACGCCTTGGCGCAGACCTCGGCGGCGCTGCGCACCCTGGGCGGTGCGCTGATGAAGATGGCCAACGACGTGCGCTGGCTGGCCTCCGGGCCACGCAACGGCATCGGTGAGATCACCATCCCGGAGAACGAGCCGGGCAGTTCCATCATGCCGGGCAAGGTCAATCCCACCCAGAGCGAAGCGATGACCATGGTCGTCACCCGCGTGTTCGGCAACGACGCGACGGTCGGGTTCGCCGGTAGCCAAGGCAACTTCCAGCTCAACGTGTTCAAGCCGGTGATGGTGCACGCGGTGCTGGAAAGCTGCCGGATCATCGCCGATGCGTGCCTGGCCTTCAACGACCACTGCGCGGTCGGTATCGAACCGGCGAACGAGAAGATCACCGAGAACCTGGACAAGAACCTGATGCAGGTGACCGCGTTGAACCGGCACATCGGCTACGACAAGGCCGCCGCCATCGCCAAGAAGGCGCACAAGGAGGGCACCTCGCTGAAGGAGGCGGCAGTGGCCTCCGGCCACGTGACCGAGCAGGAATTCGCACAGTGGGTGGTACCGCTGGACATGACGCACAGCTGAACCGGACGCAGAGCCCACCCCGTTCCCGGCCGGTGTTCAGCGACGGCTGCAGGTGACCGCATCCCTGCGTGGTGCGGGAAGCGCTGCGGACGTGGCGGGGCCGGGCCGCGCGGTGCCGGCGGGCAGGGTGAACACCATCGAGGTGCCACCGAGTTCGTTGCCCATCGCGCTGATGGCCCCGCCGTGACGCTGCACGATCCGCCGGCACATCGGCAGTCCCAGCCCGGTGCCGCCCACACCGGTGCCCTGGTGTATCCGGACGAACTCTTTGAACACGTTCTCCCGCTGCGCGGGCGGGATGCCGAGTCCGTTGTCGGCCAGCTCGATCCGCCGCCACCCGGGCAGGTTCTGGGGGTCGCCGGCCCGCAGGTGCACGATCGGCGGCCGTTGCGGATCGCGGTACTTCAGCGCGTTGGACACCAGGTTCTCCACCAGCTGGCGCGCCAGCACCGGATCGGCGCGCACCACCGGGATCTCCTCGACCACGAACTGGGGTAGCTGCTCGGTGCCGGTGGCCAGCAGACGTTCCCGGTGCTCAGCCACGACGTCCTCGGCCAGCCGGCTGATATCCACGTCGGTCAGCTGTGCCGGCTGGTCCCGGGCGACGCTGTAGGACAGCAAGTCCTCGATCAACTGGCGCATTCTGGCCGCTGCCGCATCCATTCGCTGCACGTCGGTGCGGGCCCGCACCGCCATGCTGGCGGGTAGCGCATCCAGTAGTTCCGCCAGATCCTCCAGCCAGCCGGTCAGCGCGCTGAGCGGATTCTTCAGGTCATGGGCTACCATGCCGGCGAAAGCAGTCAACTGAGCGGTGTGCCGGCGCTCCCTGGTCACGTCGCGGAACACCGCGACGGCGCCGTGGTCCTCCGGCAGCGCCGCTGCCCGGACCTCTACGATGCGGGGCTCTTCCGCGGTTTCATCGGCGACCAGAACGTCCTCGCGCTGGGGACCTTCCCCGCGGGCTGCCCGTATGATCGGCAGGTCCGACTCGGTCATCGGGGTTCCGTCGGCGCGGCGCAGCTGTACCGCATCGGACAGCGGGTCTGCCGCAGTTGTCGTCCGGCTCGGTCCGGCAATGATGCCGGCCGCCGCCGCGGTGTTGCGCAGCTGGACCCGGTGCTGGGCATCGATGGCGACCACGCCGTCGGAGATCGTGTCCAGCACCGCGTCGAGCAATTCGGACTTGGAGCGGGCTGAGGCTTCCGCCGCGGCCATCTGTGCCAGGATCCGCTCCCGGTCGTGGTGGTACAGCGACAAGGCCACGCTGACACAGGCCAGTACCAGCAGGAACAGTTGTGCCACCGCGACCGGCGCCGGCTCGGTGACGGTGGCGAAGTCGCCTGCCTCCACGGCTGCGGCGGTCAGCATCGACGTTGCGGTCAGAGCAAGGTGTGCCCCGGCCGCTCGCTGGCTGAACCGCAGCGACGCCCATGCCAGTAACGGCATCATCAGGAAGTCCAGCCGGACGTCGTGTCGTAGGCCGAACACATACCCGGACACCAGACCGGAGGAACCGAACAGCAACACGAGCTCGGTCGTCCGGTATGGGCGGGCACGGTCGCGACGGCTGCCACGCAGTTGCGTGGCCACCGTGATGACGATGAGGGTGCTCGCGGTGTTGCGCACCACCCAGATTCCCAGGCTGAGCAAACCCGATGTCGCGGTCAGGTGCCAGTCACCCCGATCAGCGTGGGTCGCCGCCGAAGCCCAGTGCACAGCCTGCACAGCGGCTGTCAGGACCGCCCCGCTGGCCACCGATGCCAGGAACGAGACGGCGAGGACCACCATCAGCGACGACGGGCGGTTGATCGCCCGGCTCAACGGTAGCTGTGGCCCGAGGCCCAGCCACCGGCGCAACAGCACCCAGCCCACCCAGGCGTGCAGCAGATTCACCACCGCGAACAGCGCCGACAAACCGGTCGGCGCGCCGGTCAGATAGTTCAGTGCGGCGGTCAGCCAGAACAGCACCGTGGCATTGCCCAGCGTCCACGCCGTGCTGCGCCAGGTGTGGTTGGCCCACAGGACCGCGATCCCGGCGGCCGGCCAGAACATGGCCAGTTGGGTATCGCCGACCCGGGTGCCGCGGCCGATGACGACGGCGAGCGCGAAGACCGCCGCCCAGGCCGCACAGTGCCGCAGCTGGACCGGCAGGGCATGCCGGCGTGCTGGTGCGGCCTGCCCGCTGGGTCTGGTCACTTGTCGCTCCTCGGCACGCACTGTCTCGGGTTGGTATCGGAACGGTGCGAGATGTTCTCAACCTCCTGTTTGCTGGGTTTCGTCCAGCAGGCCGGTGGTCATCCTGCGGGCCGGTCCCTGGAACGACCCCGTCTCGACGGCTTCGATGTGCGTTGACCGGGCGTGGCCCCGGCTCGGATCGAGGCGACCCTGCGGTTCATCGCGTGGCGCAGCAGGATGCGGAACAGGAAGCGCCTGAGGCCGGACAGGCCGGTGCCGGCCGACCGGTAGTAGCTGTCAGGGTCGTCGTAGACGCCCCGGTCGCGTTCGACTCCGGCCATCTGGATTTCGGTGTGGTCGCCCGACCAATCGACTCGTGGCCGTTCGACGGCGTCGGTGCCCACGGCATAGCCGATGAGCTTCCCCGACGGCTGAGCGAGGTGATGGCGCAGCCCGTCCAGATACGCGTCGTCGAGGATGACCCCCTCCAGCCTCTTCCAATTCCCACCGGCGTAGACCTCGGCCCAGGAGTGGCTGATCTGCTTAGGTGCCAGCCGGTAGGTGAGACCGGTCAGCACGCCACGTTGGAGGCGCTTGTGGATGGTGGCGGCGTGGAAACGGCACGGGATGCCGGCCGCTCGCAGCAGCGCCATCAGCAGGGTGGCTTTGGTATTGCACTGGCCGTAGCCGTCGGCGAGAACTGCAGAGGCCGCCACGTTGTCCTCCGCGTTGTAGCCGAAGGGGATCTCGTTGCGCACGTAGTCGTATGCCGCGCCGATCCGGGCCGTCGGGTCGAGCTGTTGCCAAGCCCGGTCGGCCACCAGGCGTTGGACCGTGGCCGATCCGTAGTCCAGCAGCGGCGTTACGGCCAGCAGCCGGCCGATGTCTTGATCCGGTGTTTGGTGCCGCGGCGTTCGTGGTTTCATGCTTTCATTCCAACGCGGGCGACGCTCGTGGCGCTTGAACCTGGCGGCCGGCTTTTCACTGCCCGAGGAAGTCCGCTTCAGCGACTGAGACGAGCGGGAGAACCTGAGACGGGTTGAGCCCGAAAGTCTTCCGAAACGTCCTGCTGAAATGTGCGGAGTCGGCGAAACCCGCGGTGGCGGCGGCTGTGGTCAGATCGGTGCCGTCCTGCACGGTTAACACTGCCCGGCATACTCGTCGCCACAACACATACCGCCGGAACGGGATACCGACGTCCGCGACGAAAAGGCGGCGCAGCTGGCGTGCGGACAGTGCGACATGGTGTGCGGCATCGGACAGCATCGCAGTCTCGTGCAGGTGCTCGTCGATGAAGCGCTGTGCGCCCACGACTTCGGGCCGCACCTGGTGCGTGGTTTCCCCGGGTTTCTTACCGGTAACGAGGGCCAGAGCCGTGCGGCTCCAATCGATCAAGGTGGCAGCGTCCGCTGAATCGGGAAGGCGAACCCCGGCAAGCCGGTCGTCGAGATCTCCAGCCGCGTCGTGCCGAGCCGTCTGTGCCAGCCGGTACCCGAGCGGCCCGGACGGTTCGACGAGAACGATGGTGACGAGTTCGCCGCCGGCGTCGAAGCGGTGCGGCTGCCGTGACGGGATCACGACGCCATGTCGCGGCGCTGATCCCTGCCCAGCGCCGGGCGCGATAGCTCGAGTGGGACACCACGCGAACTGGATCGCGTCGTGGCTATGGGTGTCCGCCGCCGAGCCCGGCCCGAAGTAAACTGCGACACCCTTGCCCAACGCCACGGAGCCGGCCCAGGGCAGACCACACTCCGGGCGTCCACTCGCGGTTCGCTCGTCCACGAAACGACTGTAGGGCGACTGCGCCGCCCGTAGCCGCGCCCATGCAGGAACTTGCCCGGTTCAGGGGCGCCGGAACACCACCCCGTTCTGGTGGCGTGCTGTCAGCGGCGGCGAGCCAGCACGGTCGCCGTCCCACCGAGCAGCGCCACCGCAGCGAGCTGCTCACCCAGAACCAATCGTGCCTGGCTGCGGCACCGCCGGGTGGCCTGGTTCAAGGTGGCGTCCGTCGGATTACCCCGCAAGAATGCGTCTCGACTAGCGGTGCCGCACAGCACAGTTCTCTCCCCGAAGCTGGTTGTGACGGGGCTTAGGGCCCACCAGCCCACGCTGGCCAGCAGAAGCAGGCCAACCGCTCCCGCAGCCAGTCCGCGCCTACCACCGAGCCGCCGCGCCGCGACGACCACGAGTACCGCAACGACGACACTCGCCGCTGCGAGCAAGATAGGCGGAACCCAAACCCAGTCAGGCCATTCCGAGTATCCAGCGGGCTCATCCATCAGGTTCGGAGTCCATACCACACGATGTCGGTCCTACCTTGCTGCTCAGCGATTGCGATGTAAGTCCTGAGAGGAACGTTGTGCCTGTTGGGAGACTTTTGGGTAATAAGCGGCCCATCAGCGCTTCGCCCTGTCACTAGGGCTGCGTGATCGATTTTTCCATCTGGTCTTCTGTTCGGATCCCAATCCATAAAGTAAATATCAGCGTAGAGTGCATCCCAGATGTTGTCCATCCAAGTCAACTCGCCAGTTTCATGCCCGAAGTAAGCAAGATACTTTGCACCTCCCCAAGTATACGAAGGGCCTGCCGGTCCTCGTAAATCTGGCGACCAGTTGGTGAGCGTCGCCGGTGCCCATCCCTGGCGATACTGCCAACCTCCAGCATGCAGTGCTTGCGACACAAAATTGGCACAGTTGTTCCCGAGTTCAGGATAATCGGGATTCATTCTCTCTTGGTGATCCCCGTCCGTCCACAGGAGAGCGTATTGCACCATGCTGCGGTAGTTTAGTCTTTCCATGCCTTGGGCTGCGACTTCACCTTCGGCACGTCGCCTTCGTGACTCTTGTGCCGCACTCGAAGGCTTGGCTTGGTCCATGTCAGTTGATGCAGGCTCGCCGGGCGGCAATTCTAGAGGTTCAGACGCAGATTCCGTCGCCGACTCGGTGGTCGTCGTGAATGGAATGATCGCTACCGTGACATCGTCAGGTGAATGAACAGTGAATTTGTAGGTGTCGGTGGCGCTTGCTTCGTTTACAGAGCCCTGCGCGTCCCGAAGCTTCCAGTAGTAGGTGATATCTGCGCTAACCTCTGTCGGAGTGCCAGCGGCGTCGTTGTTGATTTGAGCGACTCTTGCGTCTGCGGCCATGACGGTGAGATTCTGTTCGTCGAAGGATTGCTTGATCGCAGTAGCAGTTTGATCAATTCCTTCCATGCTCATCGAACGCGTACCGCTTTCGAAGTACCGGGCGGTGGCGTCAGCATGATCCTGCACCATTGAAGAAAAATCGGTCTCGGTCGCAGATGCGACGCCCTCTGCCGCGCTGGAGTTGACGACCAGCGCAACGAAAAGTGCCGGTGTGACTAGTTGCGCAAACAGGAATCTCGCACGTTTTCTTCGGCTATTCATGGTGCCCTCCCCTGTATAGGCTTTTGAAGTTTTTCCGTCTCGTCCATGCGCTGCAGGGTTACTACTGGACGTACTGATAAGGATACAGAGCTTTGTGCGCATTGTCCAATCTGCATTCCAGGATCTCCTGCTAGAATTCTCAACAATGATCGGTGTTGAGGTCCGGATCCGCGAGTAGTGGGTTGATGGTTGAGCTGGGTCTGTGGATCTGCTTGTGGGAGTGTGATTTTTTACTGGTGGTTGCTGGTTGGGCAGGGTGGGTGCCCCGATGTCGTTCGGGGGGTGTCCCTGTGGGGTTTGTCAAGCGGCTGGGGCCCGGGTGTGGGCGGGTTGCTGGTGGAGGGGGTGCCGGTGCGCAGCATGGCATGCGGGACGTTGACGCGGCGTCGAGGCAGGCTGATCAGGGGTAACCATTCAGGTGAGCAATGATCAGAACCTGTGGATGGTACTCGGCGAGGTGACGTAGAAGAGGCGTACCTGCCGAGCAAGATCGAAGCCCATGCTCGAGTTCGAATCGAGGTCGGCGTTGGCGCGCCGGCTCGGGAAGGTACGCCCATGTTCACGGTAGTCCACGAGGAGAACCAGTCCCAGCAGTACGGCCCGGCGGCGGTCGGCGGGTCGTTGCTCGACGAGCTCGCCGGTGACGGCGCGCGGCAGATGCTGGCCGCGGCGCTGTTGGCCGAGGTCGCTGCCTATGTCGAGGCGCACGCGGGCGAGGTCGACGAGGACGGTCGCCGGTTGGTGGTCCGCAACGGGTTCCACGACCCGCGTGAGGTCGCGACGGCGGCTGGGGCGGTGCCGGTGCGTCAGCCCCGGGTCAACGACAAGCGCATCGACGAGACCACCGGGGAGCGGAAGCGGTTCTCCTCGGCGATCCTGCCGGCGTGGGCACGGAAGTCGCCAGGCGTCGCCGAGGTGCTGCCCCTGCTCTACGTGCACGGCCTGTCGTCGGGGGACTTCGTGCCGGCGCTGGAGCAGTTCCGCGGCTCGACCGCGGGCCTGCCTGTCCGCGGCCACGGTCACCCGGCTGACCGCCCAGTGGCAAGACGACGCGTCG
>PDSI01000093.1 GCA_002748415.1 Micrococcales bacterium
CCGCAGGGGGCTTTGACGATGCACCCGTCGACGGTGATGTTGGTCAGGTCGAGCCCGACGACCTGGTCGTAGGCGGTCAGGCACAGCTGCTCGAGTCGGGCGAAGATCCCGGCGGTGATCCACTCATCGCGTCGGGTGCGGATCGTGGTGGCCGAGCACGTGCTGTCGGCGATCTTGGCGTAGGAGGCGCCGAGCACGAGGACCTGGACGAGCTTGTCGAACACGATCCGGTCGGGGATGCGTGGGTTGTGGCAGCCCAGCGGGTGGGTGTCGATGACCGGCGGGATCAGCGCTTGGAACTGGTCCCACAGGGGGTCAGTGATCCAAGATGGGACCGCGGGCACGGCGGATCCTGGGTAGCAGCGTTTTTCTCACAAATCACACTGGTAACAGCCCCCCGTGCCCGCTCCGCCGGACCGCCACGCCGTCACCTACCCGCGCGACCTCTAAGACAGTCCGGTTCTGCGCGTCGGGCGCGACCACGGCCATCAAGGAGCGGCCCGAGGCCAGTCCGAGGAGGGGATTGGCGATGATCAACGTGAGAAGCAGGAAGATCGAGGTTCGCCGCCCCCAGGCCCGGCCGAACGCTGAGCCGACGAAGTCGGCGATGCCTCCAGCCGACGGTGCCCGGACCGACAGCCGCGCGAAGACCAGGGCGAACGGGTAGGACCACACGACCAGTAGCAGCCACGCCACCAAGGACACCGGGCCGGCCACCGCCGCGGCGACGCCCGGGAGCACCAGGATTCCCACGCCCAACACTGAGGTGATGTAGTGAGGCACCAACGCTGGCGTGCGCATCGACCGCACGAGCCCCCTGGACTGCGGCTGATCCACCATGAAGTGAAGTATCTCGCCGCCGTCCTCCGCCGGGTCATCGGTGGCCTCGGCAACACGGTGAGGCCACCGGGCTTTCAGGCGGCTTGGGCAGCCAGGAGAAACTGCCCGGAGATGGCCACAAGGCTGCTTACTGGCGGACATGGGAATTGCCCGCTGAATCGTCGACGGCGGCTGGCCCCTGCGACGCGCCGACGAATGCTTCAACGTGAGCGTCACCATTGCCCAGCGTTGGGCGACCCGCTACCGCCTCTCCACGGCCCTGCCGGGACGAGTGATCGTTCCAGCCCTCCCCACCGGATATCCCGCAAGACCGCCACCCGCACCAGCGACGGGTTGTTGGGTTACGCATCACCCACCAGTGGGGCCCAGTCAGGATCGCCTACCACCGACGCCACCAGCACCTCAGCCCGTCGACTGTGGGCAAGGTCCTGCGTCGCTACCACTGCCCACCCCTGACCTGGATCGATCGCGCTACCGGCGCCCGGCTGCGGGCACGGCCCAAGCCCGTGGGCTACGAACACCCCGCTCCGGGTGACTTGGTCCACGTCGACATCACGAAACTCGGCCACATCCCCGACGGCGGCGGTGGAGTGTTCCCGGTTTCTGAAGGCGCAGGATTACTAACTAACTCGGCTGCCCAGCGCTACACCGGGGCACGGCGCGAACCGTTCCCCGGATATCCCCGATGCTCAGCCGAGGAACCTCTGCGGGGGGTCACCGTACCCGTCGCAGGTAGGCCCTGATCGCGAGCGGCATCAGGATCGCGTGCAGCACCACCACGGCGATCATGCTCATCACGAGGGGTTCGGCGACGGGGCCACCCAGCATCAGCCCGCGGACGGTGTCGACGAAGTCGGTCACCGGGTTGACCTGTGTCCACAACTCCAGCCAGCGCGGCATGGTCTGCGGATCCGCGAAGATATTACTGCCGAAGGTCAGAGGCAGGATGACCGCCGTGGCGATGCCCGGCACCGCCTGTGGGCTCGCCACCACCATGCCGACCAGGACCGACAACCAGCACAGCGTCAGCCCGAACACCAATACGAGCGCGACGGCCAACAGCGCCGAGGGCAGGCTGGTGGTGACCCGGAACCCGAGCGCCGCGGCGAGTCCGAGGAGCACGACCAGCGCCACGACATAGCGGATCACGTCACCGACGACCGCGCCGACCAAGGGCGCCGACCGGGCGATGGGCAGGCTGCGGAAGCGATCGAAGACACCCTTGGTGATGTCGGTGTTGAGCGCCATCCCGGTGCCCATGCTCGCGTACAGCGTGATCTGGACCATCAGCCCGGGCACCAGCAACCGCAGGTATTCGCGCCAGCCGCCGGCGATCGCACCGCCGAACAGGAAAACGAAGACCACCAGGAACAGGATCGGCTGGATGACAGTGTCGATCAGCGTCGTCGGCGTACGCAGGATATGTCTCATGTTGCGTTTGGTCAGCGTCAGGCTGTGCCGCAGTCCGTCGACGACACCGACTCGGTGTTTGACCGCGGTCAGCTGAAGCTGTGCAGAGGTGGCAGGGGCCAGGGCGCTCATGTGGGCACCTCCTCGGTCTCGCGATCGGGGCAGAGTCGGCCGGTCAGGGAGAAGAACACGTCGTCGAGGCTCGGCAGGCCTAGCGCCAGCTCGTCGGTCTGGATGCCCTCCTGGTCGAGTCGGTGGACCAGCGCGGCCAAGAGAACGGGGTCGTCCGTCGGTGCAGTGATCGTCGCCCCGTCTTCCTCCACCACGGGTTGCACCCCGAGGTCGGTGAGCAGGCCGGTGATGCGGTCCGTGTCGGTCTGGTCGCCGGCGCGCACATGCAGGGTCTGCGAACCGGTCATGCGCTTGAGATCCTGCGGCGACCCTTCGGCGATGACGCGGCCACTATCGATGACGCTGATGCGATCGGCCAGCTCGTCGGCCTCATCGAGGTATTGCGTGGTCAGGAGGACGGTCGTGCCCTCGTCGGCCAGACCGCGGACGATCTCCCACATCTGCCTGCGGCTGCGCGGATCAAGGGTGGTGGTCGGCTCATCGAGATAGAGAACCCGTGGCCGGCCGACCAGACTCGACGCCAAGTCGATCCGGCGCCGCATGCCGCCCGAATAGGTCTTCACCGGGCGGTTCGCAGCCTCGACCAGATTCAACCGCTCCACGAGTTCGACGGCGCGCGCTTTCCATCCGGCGCTCGTCAGGCCCAGCAACTGTCCGATCAGCTCGATGTTCTCGCGCCCGGTGAGTTCCTCATCCACTGACGCGTACTGCCCGGTGAGCCCGATCAGGCTGCGCACCGCCACGGGATCGCGCAGCGCGTCGTAGCCGCTGACTTGCAGCGTGCCCTCGTCGGGCCGCAGCAGCGTCGACAAGATCCTGACGGCCGTGGTCTTGCCGGACCCGTTGGGGCCGAGGACGCCCAGGATCGCACCTTCGTCGATCTCCAGATCCACGCCGTCCAGGGCAGCGACCTTGCCATAGCGTTTGACCAGACCGGTCGCCTTGAGAAAGCCCGCCATTTCATCCCCATTCGGTGGTAGTCGACGGATATTCGGTGATAGTCATTCGCGCACCCCGATTGCTTCGACCGGCGGCGTACACAGCGCCTTATGCGCGGCCGGCAGCACGGAACCGAAGCCGAGCAGCGCCGCGGCCACGACCACGCCGGCGTACGCCCACGGCGAGCCCGCGGGGACGGGCGTGCCGAGAAACGCCCAGCTGAGGACGGCGAGCGGGACCAGCGCGGCCAACGTGCCCAGCAGGATCCCGAGCAACACCACCAGCAGCACCTCGAGCCGCAGGGACCGCAGCACCTGGCCACGGGTCATCCCGATCAGCCGGAGCACGGCGAACTCGCGTGAGCGGGCCAGGGTGGCCATCACCAGGCTGTTGGCGACTGCGATGGCGACATAGGCCATGATGACGCCGAGCCCAATGAGGTTGACCCAGGCGGCAAGCTCGGCCTCGGACCGCGCGCCGTCCGCGAAGGCGCCGCGGTCGGCGACCTGTAGTGACGGATAGCGGTCGGTCAGTGTGTGCAGAGCCGCCGTGAGCTGCGCGGGCGATGTCCCGGGCGCCGCCGTCACGAGCATCAGCGATGGCGCTTGGGCATGGCCGTCCAGCACCTCGTTCGGCAGCAAGGCGCTCCCGAGTCCGAGCCCACGGTCATAGGTGGCCACCAGCTTCACCGAGACCGGGGTGCCGTCACCCAGGCGCAGATCGACCATGTCGCCGATCGTCCGGCGCAGCAGCAGTGCGGCTGATCTCTCCAGCGCCACCGTGTTGCCCGAGAGCTGGCGGACGTCGCCGTCGAGGACGTCCGGGTCTAAGACGAGGTGGGCTGCCCCGGCGCCGACGCCGCGGGCGGTGAGGGACTCCACATCCGGATCGCCGAACACCGAGTACGGTACGAAGATCTCGGTACGGCGGACCGGCACTACCTCGCCAGTCTCGGGCAGCGCGGCGATCTCTTCGACAGGCGCAGATCCGATTCCGCCGGAGCCGGTGTCGGTGACCACGGCATCCGCGACGAGCGACCTGTCCACTTGGCCGGAGACCGCACTGCTCACCACCGACTGGGTAAAGATCATGGCCAGGGTGAATCCAACGGCCAGCACTAACGGGGTGAGGACGGCGCCCACGCGCCGCAGGTCCGCGGTGCTCGTCTCAGCGGCGAGGAAACCGGTGACCCAGATCCGGCGCAGCGGCCGGCTCAGCAGCGCCACCAGCGGCCGGAGCAGGACCGGTCCGAGCAGGGCCACCGAGATGACCAGCAACAGGGCGGCACTTCCGGTGGCCGCGGCCCCGGCGTCGCTGCGGAGCGTGAGCGGGGTCATCGCCGCAGCTATGCCGAGGACGCCGACGATCATGCCTACCGGACCGCGCCACTTCGCCGGCGCCCGCGGCGGAGTGGTCGACTCGCGCATGGCCTCGACCGGATTGGTCCACGCGGGCCCGAGGGCGGCCGCCATCCCACCGGCCAGCGCCGTGCCGGTCGTCAGCAGCACCGCCGCAATCAGCGGCACCGGGCCGACGGTGAGCGGCAGATTCGGCGGGAAGGCGCCCGTGGAAGCGAATGCACCGTGCATCGCCCGAGCGACGAGAATGCCGGGCAAGACTCCGACGACGCCCGCGACCAGAGACAGCAGCAGCGCCTCCGCGCCGACCATCCGCAGGATCTGAGCCGGTGTGGAGCCGATCGCCCGCAGCACGGCGAACTCCCGCCGGCGGGTGTTGATCGACAGCGTCAAGGTGGCCGACACCACGAACAGGGCGATCACCACGGCGAGCCCGCCGAACGACCCGGAGATCATCAGCAGCAGGCCACGGGCGACGCCGACATCGGCGTACTCGATCCCGCCGATGTCGCGGCCCGAATAGATCGTGACGGCGGTGTCGCCGGCGGCGTGCTCGAGGGCCGATTTCAGCTCAGCCCGGTCCACGCCCGGCGCCGCGATGACGCCGACCGCGGTGACGGACCCGGCCGGGGCGTCGAGGCGGCGCACGTCGTCGGCGTGCAAGAAGATGGAGCCCGCACGCTCGTTCCCGGCCGCAGCGTTCGCCGCAATGCCCGCCACGCGGAAGGCAGCGGGCTCGGCGGCGTGGATCAACTGGATCGTGTCGCCGGACCGGACTTCGAGGGCACCCGCCAAACCGGCGGTCACAACGACCTCTCCAGGACGTTCGACCGGACGCCCGGCAGCGACCCGGAAATCGCCCAGCACAGCGGTGTCCCAGCTGTGGCCGAGCACGGACACCGGCGGCTCGGTCCCGGCCGCGACCGCGATCGGGATGTGCCGGTCCGCAACGGCCCGTTCGACCTCGTTCAGGGCACCGATGCGAGTGACCATATCCGCGGGCAAGCGCACCTGCTCCGGCAGCCGCTCGGACACCGTGAAGTCGGCACCGCGCAGCTCCAGCGTCTGCTTGCCACCCACGACCGCATCGGCAGCCGCATAGCGGTGCGGCTGCGCGGAGGTGCGCAGGCCGGACTCCGCGAGGATGCCCGACGCCGACAGCAGCGCCGTCGCGCACACCAACGCCACGAACGCGCCCACGAACGCGCCGATCCGGGATCGCACGGTCTTCCAGGCGATATCGAGCATCATCGCCCCCCAAGTCCGGTCATCCGCTCGGCCACAGCCTCGGGCGTGGGGCGCTCGATCAAGTCGACCAACCGCCCGTCGGCGAGGAAGAGCACGCACTGCGCATACGACGCCGCCGTCGGGTCATGGGTCACCATCAGCACGGTCTGGCCGAAGTCGACGGCCGTGCTCCGCAGCAGGTCGAGCACCTGTGCGCCGGTCCGGGAGTCCAGTGCGCCGGTCGGTTCGTCGGCCAGGACGAGGTCGGGCCGGGTGATCAGCGCGCGGGCGATCGCGACCCGCTGCTGCTGGCCGCCAGACAGCTCCGCCGGCCGGTGATGCAGCCGCTCGGCGATGCCGACCTGGGTCGCCACGCGCTGCGCCCACTCGCGGTCGACGGACTTCCCGCTGAGACGAAGTGGCATGGTGATGTTGTCCTGGACGGTGAGTGCGGAGATCAGATTGTAGGCCTGGAAGGCGAACCCCACCCGATCGCGTCGCAACCGGGTAAGCCGGTTCTCAGACATCCCGGACAGGGGCGTCTGGCCGAGGAACACCTCACCGCTGGTGGGTCGATCAAGGCCGGCCGCGCAGTGCAGGAAAGTGCTCTTTCCCGAGCCGGACGGGCCCATCACCGCGGTGAAGGTGCCCTTGGGCAGGTCGACGGAGACGCCCTGCAACGCAGCCACCCGCCCCGCGCCGGAATCGTAGACACGGGTGACATCCTGCATCCGCAGGGCAGGCATGGCCGGGGCCGAGGCAGTCTCCCCGCCGGACATTTGGTTCTGGGCAGCTGGTGCCGTCGCTCTGGCTCCGAACACGTGGCGGCTCCTTGTCGAGACAGGCGCGGACCGCACGCCGGTCCGCCAATTGCATACGACCCTGCCGGGCGGGCCGGACATTTCCCGGACATCGAGCGGACACCCCGCGGGCAGCTAGTCCGGCGCGAGCGGGACGGTCCCGGACGAGCCTTCGGCGTACGCCGCGGCGAAGTCCTCCGCGCCGAGCCGGTCGGTGAGCGCGGCGACGAGTCGAGCGACCCGCGGGCTGCTTTCGTCCCGGCGGCCCCGGATGTAGGCCGCGGTACCCAATGCTCGGGCGGCCGCCTCGGTCGCCCCGGCCTGCGTCAGGGCGTCGGCCACCACCTCCGCTGTCTCGGCCCGGACCGCGGCATCGCCCAGGCCGGCCGCCAATCCCCAGACCTGCCAGGCGAGCTGCAGCGGCCGATCGCCGTCGTCACCGGCCAGCGCGAGCGCCACCTCGCGGCAGCCGACGACGACGCCGAGGAAGACCGGGTCGGCCAGCGGGCGATCCAGCAGCCCTCGGACATCCGCCAGAATCCGGCGTGCCTCGCCGATGCTGCCGCGCACCAGCGCCAGGTCGGCCAGCCCGACCAGACCAAGAATCCGGGACTCCGCCGTCGGCGCCATCGAGGGGTCGAGCGCGTCGGCGAACGCGCTCTCCGCCTCGTCGGCGCGCCCGGCACGGAGCAATTCGCCACCCAGCCCGATCAGGATCGCGGTCCGGCGCTGGGAGGGCCCCAGCGAGCGTTCCAGCTCGAGCGCCTGACGAAGACTCGCGACGGCGCCATCGACATCGCCGCGGGCCGACTGGAACCCGGCCAGCCCCGCCAGCAGTTGCGCCGTGGTCCAGAAATCGCCCACGTCCCGGAACGCCGCGACCGCCTCCTCGACGTCGCGTTCGGCACCGGTCGCGTCACCGTCGGATTCGGCGACGAGCGCCGACGCGGCGTGCCCGGCAGCCCGTACCCACGGGTGCGGGTGGGCGCCTGCCATCGTGGCGTACGCCCGGAGGCCTGCGATATCGCCGGTCAGCAGGCGATGGTTGGTCAGGATCATGGCGAGGGGCGGGTACGCGCCCCAGTCCGTCTCGGTCGCCGGGGCGGCGGGCGCCACGCCGCCGGGGCCGCCCAGACCCGGATCGCCCGTACCCGGCTTCGCGGTGCCCACGACATCGCTGGCAGCCGGCACCTCTCGCGGCAGCACGGCTAGGACCGCCGCGCAGACCGCCCGGGTCGTGGCGTCGAGGGAGTCCCGGTGGTGATCGAGTTCGCCGAGCCAGCCGGCCGCTTCCTCGTAGCGGCCGCGGATGATCCAGTACCAACTCATGGGCGTGGCCAGGTCGGCGACCGCCGCGAGATCACCGCCTGCGGAGGCGTGCCGCAGGCTGTCCAGGATGGTGTCGTGTTCCGTGTCGAGCAGCTCGAGACCGGCGATCTGGTCTTCGCCGAGGAGCATGCCGAATGCGCTCTGTGCCAGGTCGGTGCAATACCGGAGCGCCGCCTCGCGGGTCGGCCCCTCCTCTCCAGCCTCGCGCAGCTGCCCCCGGAGATAGAGCCGCGGCGTCTCCATCAGCCGGTGCCGCAGCTCGCCGCGGGGCGTCGAGGACGCATGGATCAACGACTTGTCAGTGAGCGCCGACAGCAGGAACGGGACCTCCTCGGCCGAGAGATCGGGCGCGCAGAGTGCGCGGGCCGCGGCGACGGTGACCCCAGCCGGCAGGATCGACACTCGGCGGGCGAGCAGCCGCTCCTCGGCGGACAGCAGATTCCAGGTCCAATCCAGCACGGCGCGCATGGTCCGATGCCGGGCGGAACCGGAGCGGCGCGCGCCAGCGAGCAGCCGGAAGCGCTGGTCGAGATGCTGCGCGATCTCCGCCACGGTCATCGACCGGGCGCGGGCCGCGGCCAGTTCGATGCCCAGCGGGAGACCGTCCAGCCGTCGGCAGATCTCAAGCACCGCCTCCTCGTTGCCGGCCTCGGCCACGAACTCAGGCCGCACGAGCGAGACGAGTTCGGTGAACATAGCGACGGCGTCGCCGCCTCGTTCCGCGACGATGAAGGGCTCGATCCGGACCAGCGCCTCGCCTACGATCGCCAGCGGTTCGCGGCTGGTGGCCAGGATCTGCAATTCCGGGCAGTCGGCGAGGAGACGCGCGGTCAGATCGGCGGCGGGATCGATCAGGTGCTCGCAGTTGTCCAGCACCAACAGCGTGGGCACGGCGGACAGCGCGGACACCAGCCGCGCGGTCCGGCCGCCGGAGGCCGCCAGCAGCGCTTCGCCCGTCCCGAGGGTCGCGGCCATGGCATCGACCATGCTGTCGGCCTCCCGCAGCGGGCCGAGCTCGACAAAACAGACGCGTGCCGCGGCGCCCGCGGCGTACTCCGCGGCCAGGCGAGTCTTGCCCACCCCGCCGGGACCGTGCAGGGTGACCAACCGCGTCCGCGCCAGGCTGACCTCGATGGCAGCAAGCTCCTCCCGTCGGCCGAAGAACCGCGTGAGATAGGGATTGGTCCAACACCGGGCCGGCGGTTGTCGTTCGCGCAGGAGCTCGCCGTGCAGTTGAACCAGGTGCGGGGGCGGATCCGTGCCGAGCTCGTCGGCCAGCACGCGCCGGAGATCCTCGTAGGCGCGCAGCGCCGCCGCGCGCTGGCCGCTCGCGTTCAGCAACCGCATCAGCAGACCGTGGCAGCGTTCCCGCGCAGGGTGGGCGGCGCAGAGCGCTCGCAACTCCGGGAGCAGCGCGGCCGGATCGCCGATGTGGGCGAGCGCATCGATGCGGTCCTCCGCCGCCGACAGCCGCAGATCCGCCAGCCGGTGCGCCGTCCGGATCGCGAATTCGGCATCGATACCACCGAGGGGTTCACCGCGCCACAGGGCGAGCGCCTCTTCCAGCACCTGCCCCGCCCGGTCCCAAGCGCGCTCCCTCAGCAGCCGGCCGCCTTCGCCGGCCAGCCGCTCGAAGACCACCGCGTCGACCTCGGTGGGGTCGATCTCCAGCCGGTAGCCGCCGCCCTCGGCCATCGGTCCGATGGGCACGCCGTGCTCCTCCAAGCGGACCCGCGTACGCGAGGCCAGGCGCCGGAGGGTGTCGATTCCGCCTTCCGGCGCGTCGTCCCAGAGCGCGTCGACGAGTGCGTCCGCAGGGACCGGCCGCCCCTCGGCCAAGGCCAGGCGCGCCACCAGGCCGGCCATGCGCCGGCCGGGCAAGGGGACGACGCCCGATTCGCCCATGACCTGGAAGGGGCCTAGCAAGGAGACGCGCACGCGGTCAATTCTTCGGATCAGTCAGTTTCGCACAAGCGCGCCGCCGGAATCCGCGGCACGCGGTGAGGTCGGTGCCGGTCACCCGAGCGTCCCGATCAACCGAGGATCCGTCCCGGGGCACCCTGGTAGGCGAGCACGGTCGGGGTAGGGCCGCATACGGCGGCAGCGGTGATGGGGCGTACGCCGGGTTGCACCGCAACCGATTCAGCCCGGCCGGGGATGCGGTCCTCGGCGCCCGTCACCGTGCCACCCGGCGTGTTCACACGCAGCACGAGGCCGTCGGCGTCGTCCACTTCCAGTTGTCGATCATCCGGGCAACCTCGTAGCCGTAAGTGCCGCCACCAAGGCCATCGCCCGCATCCTGCGCGCCGACCCGGTCATCGTCGACGACATCGGCCTCCTACCCGTCGCCGCGGACGCCGCCGAAGGCCGCTACCGGCTCATCGACGCCGCCTACGAAAAACGCTCCATAGCCCTCAGCTCGAACCTGCACCCATCCGGATTCGACGAACTCATGCGCAAGACCCTGGCCACCGCCACCGCCGACCGGCTGCTGCACCATGCCCACCGCTGCCAAACCAGCGGCGACTCCATACGACTCACCCAAGCCCTCGCCGGCCAGGGAGTGAGCCCGTTGAGCTAGCCACTTGGTTGGTAGTGGCCACAACCCCGGGCAGATCCCACGGCCACCACCGGACACATCTGGTGACCCTCAACGGGCAGCTCTCATGACCACCCCCCGGGCAATTCAGAATAGCCCTTGACAGGTGTCGTCGCGGCCCCCAGGCTCGCTCGGGCCCGCGGTTCGCGGGCCGGCGCCCGCGGTCCCCCCGGAAGATGCAGACGCGCTGGGAGAACCGGGTTTGGGAGTTGCGTCGAGGCGGGTCACCAACGCGATGCCGATGCCCACGCACACGACGATCAGGACGTCGATCATGAGAGCCTCGATGGGGAAGGGCCGGCCTGGGCCGACCATGAGTGCTGTCCATGACTATCATGCCCAGCTCTGATCGCCGGTACCGGGCAAAACGCATTTGACCGGCGGAATCGAGACCGGTCCGTCGTCAATTAGTCTCTTCGGGTGACCTCCTGCGTTTCCGGTGAGCACACCCCCAAGACCGCGCCGGCCGAGGCTGGGGAGTCCGTCGTGGCTTCGCCCGCCGCCGCGCCGACGGTGGTGGTGGTCGGCGGCGGGCAGCTGGCCAGGATGATGGCGCCGGCGGCTGTTGCGCTCGGGGTCGGGCTGCGGGTCGTCGCGCAGTCTCGGCAGGACAGTGCCGCGTTGGCGATTCCGGACGTAGTCGTGTCCGAGCACACCGACCTCGCCGGAGTGTGTGCGGCAGCCGAGGGTGCCGCGGTGCTGACCTTCGACCACGAACACGTTCCGATGCCGGTGCTGGCTGCCGTGGCGCAGGCCGGTGTGGCGGTGCGCCCCGCCGCGTCGGCGTTGCGGCACGCCCAGGACAAGATCGTGATGCGTCGCAGGCTGGCCGGCGGCAGCATCGGCCAGCCCCGCTGGCAGGTGGTGACAGACCCCGGTGAGATCAGCGCTTTTGCCGAGCAGGCCGGCTGGCCAGTGGTGGTGAAGACTCCGCGCGGCGGCTACGACGGCAAGGGTGTGCGCGTCGTCGATGAAACCTCGCTGCAGCAGGTGCAATCGTGGTGGGCGGATTCCCCGGACGGGTTGTTGGTGGAGGAACGGGTGGACTTCGTGCGTGAGCTGGCCGTGCTGGTCGCGCGCAGTCCCAGCGGGCAAGCGGCTGCCTGGCCGGTGGTGCAGACCATGCAGCGTGACGGTATCTGCGACACCGTCATTGCCCCCGCGCCGGAATTGGACGACGAGCTGGCGGGAATCGCGACGCAGACGGGTCTACGAATCGCCGACCAGATCGGGGTCACCGGTGTGCTGGCCGTCGAGGGCTTCCAGACCGCCGACGGCAGGTTTCTGGTCAACGAACTGGCGATGCGCCCGCACAACAGTGGGCATTGGACCATCGACGCGGCCGTCACCTCGCAGTTCGAGCAGCACCTACGGGCCGTACTGGACCTCCCCCTGGGCGATCCCCGCCCGCGCGCTCGGTGGGCAGTGATGTGCAACATCCTCGGCGGTCAGCACCCGGATCTGTACCGGTCCTACCTGCACGTGATGGCCCGGGATCCGGCGCTGAAAGCGCATCTGTACGCCAAGGCGGTGCGGCCCGGGCGCAAGGTGGGGCACGTCACGGCCTATGGTGCAGACCTGGACGACGTGCAAGCCAGGGCCCGGCACGCAGCCGATTTCATCATGGGAGTGATCGATGAGTGAATCAGCGGTCGTCGGCGTCGTGATGGGCTCGGACTCGGACTGGTCGTGCATGCAGGCCGCCGCGCAGGCATTGGCCGAGTTCGGTGTACCGCATGAGGTGGATGTCGTCTCCGCCCACCGGATGCCGGACCAGATGATCGGTTACGGCCGGGGGGCGGCCGGCCGTGGACTGCGGGTGCTGATTGCGGGGGCCGGTGGCGCCGCGCATCTACCGGGCATGCTCGCTGCGGTGACCCCGTTGCCGGTGATCGGGGTTCCGGTGCCGTTGCGGCACCTGGACGGGATGGATTCGCTGCTGTCGATCGTGCAGATGCCCGCGGGGGTACCGGTGGCCACCGTGAGCGTGGGCGGGGCCCGCAACGCCGGTTTGCTGGCCGTGCGCATCCTGGCAGCCGGAATCGACGACGGGGCGCAGCGGCTGCGTGAGCGGATGGCGGGTTTCCAGGATGAGCTGCGGGCTTCCGCAGAACAGAAGGGACACCGGCTGCGGCAGACCGTGGCCGAGTGAGCCGTTGGGCCGTGGCACGGCACCGTCCGGTTAGTTCGCCGACTCGGCGACCTGGCGGATCCGGTCGGTGTCGCTATCGGCGAGCGCGGCGAACAGCTCGTCGGCCGAGTCCGCCCATTCCACCGCAACTCCGTGCGGGGTGCTCAGTGCGGGGTTGGACACCGGCACCGTCATCGACAGCGCGTCCTCGCCTGTCACCGATCGCATCCCCAGCACGAACCGGGCAAGGTCGACCGGCCCGGTGCTCTCGTCCACGGTGAGGGCTTCTCCGCCGGACCTGGCCAGCGGAAACGCGCTGAAGGGGTTCAGCACCGTACCTGGGGTGGCCGACTTGTGCACGATGGCGGCCAACACCTCGCGTTGGCGTTCCACCCGGCCCAGGTCGCCGCGAGGGTCGGAATGCCTGGCCCTGGCGTAGGCCAGGGCGGTGGCACCGTTCATCTGCTGGCACCCGGCTCCTACGTGCAGGCCGGCGTCCTTGTCGTCCATGTCCCGGTCCGGGCACAGTTCGACGCCACCGACGGCGTCGACCATCCCGGCGAATCCACCGAGCCCGGTCTCGACGTAGTCGTCGACCTGGACTCCGGTGGCGCGTTCCACCGTGCTGGCCAGCAGTGACGGACCGCCCAGTGCGTAGGCCGCATTGATCTTGCGCATCCCATGCCCGGGAATCTCCACGTAGGAGTCCCGCGGGATGCTGACCAGCGTCGACGGCCCGGTCCAGGGCACATTGAGCAGCATGATCGTGTCGGCTCGCTGGCCGGGGGTGTCGTCGTTCAGATTGGCCCCTGCCCGGGAATCGGAGCCGACGACGAGGTAGACGCGGCCGCGTGAGTGTCCTGTCTGTCCGGCCTCGGCCAACGCGTCGGTCTTGGTCACCGACTTCATGACCGTGGTGGCGAGCAGGGTGGGGTAGGCCACCAGCAGGAGGAGTAGCAGGAGGACGAGGAGCCCGCGGCGCAGTGGGCGCCGGCGGCGGCGCCCACGCCCCCGATGCGGCCCACCGGCCGGGCGCAGCTGGCTGGGGAAGTCGTTGCCGGTGTCGTTGCGGTAGGCCGGTTTCCTGAGGTCGCGACCTGCTGCCGCCCGGCCGGCTCGATGGGTGTGCGGCGGACCGTACTGCGCGGCGGGCTCCTCGTCGGCCTGCCACGGGAACCGGTCTGCCGCAGCCGCCGGCCGCGCTGGGGGTGGCTCGTCCGCAGCGCCGTCGGCCGGGAACCGCGCAGCGCTGGAGGTTGTGTGTGCGGTGGGGACTCGACCGGCCCGGAAGGTGCGGGCCGGTCCCCACTGCGGCTCGGACATATCGGAAGAAGAGGACCGGCCGGGCATGGCTCCAGGATACCCGCGGCCGTGCATCGAATCGGTCAGCGACTCGGTGGCGGCGAGTCAGCGACCGGAGACTCGATGATGGATTCGGGGTGGGGTCTGGCCCGGCTAGTGGGGTCTGGCCCGGCCGTTGGCAGAATGAAGATCCCCGACCGGCAAGGGTTCGGCCGGTGCAGGTCCGGGCCGCGCCATGCCGGTCTCGCTATCGGTGCCGGTCTCGCTGTCGGTGCCGGGCTCGGCTGCCGGGCGGCCGGGCTGGGCGGGGAAGGTGGATGCCTCTAGGCCCTGGTCGGCCAGGGGCAGCGAAGTGGCACGCAGAGTGCCCAGCTGGAAGAACAGCTCCTCGTAGTAGCGCTTCGCCTGCAGCATTCCCAGCGCGATGAGCAGGAACACCATCGACAGGGTCACGGTCATCAGGCCGTGCACGATGTGTCCGGTCGCCAGCACGGCGATGCCGGTGACCAGGGTCAGCGCAAAGAGCACTATCGGTAGTGCGAACGGCCGGAACAAGTAGCTCATGACCAGCGACTTGTACGTGGTCCACCGCGACGAGGTGGAGATCAGCGATCCTCGTTGGAAGCGGTCCTGGCGCCCGGACCAGTCCAGCACAGCGGGGATTTCGACGATCGTGGCACGGGCCGCCTCGGCCTTGTAGATGATCTCGACGTTGATGTCCGGCCCGACGGCCTTGACCGGCAGCAGCCGGATGAAGGTGCCGTCGTAGGCGCGCACCATCCCGGTCAGCGTGGCTGTGTCGCCGTGCGAACTGGCCGCGAGGATGGCGTTGGCCACCTTGGAGCGGCGGGCCAACGGCCGGGGAACGGCCACGGTGCTGCCGCCGGGTCCGTAGGGGGACGCCACGACGACGTGCGCGCGGGTGGTGCGCCATGTGTGGACCAGGTCGACGATGATCGACGGGGCGTAGGTCAGGTCGCAGTCCATCACCACGACGACGTCGCCACGAGTGCGCGGGAATCCGGTGCGCAGTGCCCCGCCCAGGCCCTGGTTGCGGACGTGCCGCAGCAGCGTCAGGGGCAGGCCGAGCTGCGGGGCGACGCGCTCGACCTCACGGCTGGTGTGATCGGGGGAGCCGTCGTCGACGACGACGATGTCGAAGTCGATGTCGACAAGTCGTTCCCGCACCAGCGTGCTGATGGCGATCAGTGAGGATGCCACTGTCGATTCTTCGTTGTAGGCCGGGACGAGGATGGTCCCGGTCAGGCGCGCCGGCTGTCGCACTACCCCCTCCGTTCGCTGCGCATAGTGCTCCCGAACTCAGGCCTGAGCCTACGGCATCCAGCTACTGAGAATCGTGGTCCGTTATCAGAGTGTAGCCAAACGAGACAATAGCGTCGCATTGTGTCGTGAATCGATTACTTGGTGTTGCTTTTCGGGGGGCGTGCCCGCCACTGCCAGCTGATTGTGAACTGTCGGTGGCTATCGCCGCGGGGTGATTGCCCACTCGCTGACGCCGAGCAGTTCACGCAGGTGTGCGGTTCTGGCCACCAAGTTGCGCCATTCCCCATAGAACAGGGCGCCGACGAACAGGTAGCCGATGAACCACCAGGGGTGCTTGCGGGTTGTTGGCCCCGCTCTCAGCCAGGCGAACAACGTCTGCCCCGGGGCCGTGGACAGCACCAGGGTGGTGGCGAGCAGCAGGAGGTTGGTGTCGGTCACCTCGCTCAGCGACCAGTTGTTCTGCCACAGCCAGAAGACCATCAACGGCAGCACGAGTTGCACGATCCAGGGCTGGACTTCCCGCCAGCGCAGCAGAAACGCCAGCCCGAACCGTTGCTGCAGGCTCAGTGTGGGGTTGTCCACGAATCGCCAACCGTGCCTGCGGGTTACCTGGAACCAGCCCTGCGCCCACCGCAGGCGCTGGCGCCACAGCGCCGACCAGGTCGCCGGCGCGAGCTCACGCGAGACGATGCCGGGGTCGTAGGCCAGATGCGCACCGGCGAGCAGGCAGCGAATGCTGGAGTCGATGTCTTCGGTGAGCATGGCACCTTGCATGCGCACCCGGTGCAGCAGGTCAGCCCGCCAGTATCCGTTGGAACCGCCGAATATCCCGAACCCGTGCAGCGCGGCCCTGCCGGGATGACTGACTCCGTAGATCGAATCGAATTCCACGGCCACGGTGCGCTGAACCAGGCCTTCTTGGCCGTTCCGGACCACGCAGCGGCCCTGCACGACGTCGTAACCGGCATCGATCCAGAGCCCAGCTCGGCGGAACGCTCCTGGCATCGGTTGGTGATCCGCGTCGAAGATTCCGATCACCTCGCCCTCGGCCAGTGCGATGACGGCATTGACGTTCTGCGCTTTCGAGGTGCTGTGTTTGACTTTGACCGCCAACAGTCGCGGATCTCGTTCGGCCATGATCCGCAGGGTTTCCTCGACGGGCAGCTCGACCGGCGTGTTGTAGGCCACGATCACCTGCAGACCATCCGGCTCGCAGGCCAAGAACGCCCGAACCGTTTCCAGAATGGTTTCGTGTTCGTTGGGCAAATACGCGGCGATGACGGCAGTCGAGGTGCGTCGGCGCGGCTGCTGCCGGGGTTCGGGCGGTTTCGCATCTCGCAGCGAGGCGAATCCTTCGGCCCAGATGTTGATCGCGGTGACCAACAAGCAGGCGGTGACTGCTAGGTGGGTCCAGACGGCTAGAGCGACGCCGAATCGATGCGCCACGAGTAGCAAACCGAATGGCAGCACGGCTCCCAGGAGTACACTCAGAGCCGCGCAGGCGAGGTCTCGTGTGCTGCCTTGCCGCAGTCGTCCCAGTATGCGGCGGACCGGGTGCGCCGCATCCCCGCGACCGCTGATCGTGGCGTACTGCGGGACCAGGTCGAGTCGAGATGCGGCGTGATCGCATACTTCCGCGGCCCGGCGGAGTGCCATTGCTTCGCTGGTCGTTGGGGTCAGCCTGACCACCCCGATCACCGGGGTCAGCGGGCGTTGTGGCGCTGCCCGGATGCGAGCGGCGGCCAAGGCGTCGTTGATCTGTTTGATGCGGCGGTCGATCCAGTCCTGGGACCGAACGCGAAGCAATACCAGCAGGGCGCCGTCGGCGCTCCAGCCTCTGATCTCCAACTGGCTGGCATTGGTCCGGGCGGCCGTGAGCAGCGCCGTTCGCAACTCGTACCGAACCACTGGGCCGAGCTGCTGGACCAGCTCCGGACGTTCGAAAAAGTCCATCCGCACCAGGGCGCCCGGCTGCCGGCCGTTGTGCTGATCCGACCGCCAATGGTGCACGGCCCGGAGGAAGACATGCTGGGGCAGTGCGGGATTGCCGGCATGCTGCTGAACGGTCTGCCCGTTGACGTGGTCGAGGACGACGTCAACTATCGACGGGTCGTCGCCTAGCTGGCCCTCCAGCTTGAGCACCGGAATCCGCAGCCCGGTGCGGGATCGGACGGTCTGAGCCAGCTGGCTTACCTGAGCGGGAGCGTTGGGGGCCTGCCAACAGATGGCCGCCGGCGGCTCGTGTACGGTCATCGAAATGGCTTCGGCCAGATTGCGAGCGAAGCGAACGAGCCAGCCGTGGCGGCCGAATTCGGTGAGCCAGGCATCGTCCTCATCGTGTCGCGCGACCGCAAGTAGGTAGGACTCCTCGGTCGCGCCGGGCGCGCGTGTTGCCAGTGCTGTCGACTGGGTCATGAACCCCCCTTCGCGCACATCGAAAGCGGCCGTCCAAGACGGCCCGGTGCATGATGCTGTGGTGTGGCGGACGCCGCCGACGCGCCAGTCTAGCCACGTCCGGACTGTCCGGTCTAGGGCTTTGTGGAGGGACGCCACGAACGAGCCTCGGCCGAAGCCCTGAGACTCGCCCGGGCGCAACTCGAAATTGTATTCGAAGGATTATGAACGTTCAACAATGACTGGAATTGATGGCATGGTCGATGTGTGCGGCGCCTGTATGCTCGATGTGTGCAGCGACTGTGAGGCGCGTCACGTGAAAGATCAGCAGAAGAGTTTGACGCGCGCTGACCGGTTTGGTTTACTTTCGAGTCATTGGTCGCATGATCCTCATGCGGCCTGTCACGCACGATGACGCGCGCCTGATTGTTGTGTATCGACGACGCGTATCGGAGGATAATCCTTGTGTCTGAGGCATTGTCACGACTGCAAAACACTATCGAAGCAGTCCTCTTCGGTCAGGGTTGGCTTGCACTCGCGGGCCTGTTATTCGTGGTCGCCTTGGTGATCGCGGTGAGACTGAAGCCACTACGCGTGTGAACTCTGACAGCTAAAGAATCGCGACGGAGTCGTCCTTAACAATCCTGTGCTGGGTGCGTTAAGCGTACTGGAGTGCGCTCATCGACGTTGAGGAAGCAGATGAAATTCGGCATTGCCTACACCCTTTACGCCAGTATCACGCTGGCTGCTGTGACCTACTTGCTGGTTGGACACCTGACGTATGTCACCAAGGGTACGAACTATGCATTGGCATTTACGATGATGTGGTCGCACCTGGCCATCAAGCTGGTTTCGAGCTTGAAAGCCCGGCCGCATACAGTGGCGGCCGGCTTCGATATGGCGAGCCTTCGGGTCGACGTGACTGTTCCCATCTACAACGAGGATCCGGCGCTGCTGGCCGCCGGAGTCCGCTCGATCGCCACGCAGCGCCGGTTGCCACGCACCGTCTGGCTCGTCGATGACGGCACTGAGCGGGACGGGCAGCCGTTCGCGATCCTCGGCGATCCCGAAGTCGTTGCGGCAGTGTCGAGCGTGCGGTCGGCCGGCGTGGATGTGCAGTGCATCCGGCAGGCCAATCAAGGCAAAAGGCACGCTTTGGCAACGGCGTTCTCGCGCTCCGACGCGGACGTGTACATCACCGTGGACTCCGACACGGTGCTGAAGAAAGACGCGATCGAGAAGATCATCGTCCCGTTTTCCCGCCCCGAAGTGATGAGCGTGGCCGGCACCGCCTGCGGGCAGAACTACCAGCGAAGCTTGTTCACCCGTGTGGTGGAGATGGGCTTCGTCATGTCGTTCATCCAGGGCCGGATGGCCGAAGGCGCCTACGGTTCGGTCCGGGTGAACTGTGGGATCCTGGCTGCTTATCGCGGCCGGGTCGTGCGCGAGAATATCGACCGCTTCCTCGGCCAGACCTTCCTCGGCCGTCCGGTGCGCGCCGGCGACGACCGGCTGCTGACCTTGTTCGCCAAGGAGCAGGGGCGGGCCGAATACCAGCCGGAGGCGGTGGCGTACTCGGCGTTGCCGGTCAACGTTCGCCACCTGGTGCGGCAGCGACTGCGGTGGGCCAGGTCTTTCTGCTGGGGCACTCTGTGGTTACTCCGTCGTCCGCTGAGTACCGCGGATTTCTGGTTCACCTTCACCCAGGTGCTGGCGCTGGTGATGTACGGGATCGTGACGTCCATGTCAGTGGCTGCCGTATTCTCCGGTGCCGTCAGCCTGTCGTTGCTGTCCTCGACCGTGATGGTCGCGGGCGCCGTCGGGCTGATCAGTCACTTCCGTTACGTCTTGCTGGCCCGCCCAGGCGAGCCCGCGCACGAGCGCCTGCTCACCTGGTGGGTCAGCCCGCTGGCCAGCCTGTTGAGCTGGTCGGTCCTATTGCCGTTGTATTTCGTCGCCACCGTCACCCCGCGCCCGCAACGGACCTGGGGCACCCGTTCCCAGGTCGAAGTCTCGCTGTTCGCGGAAGCGCTGGCCGGGCAGAACCGCTCGGCGTCCGGCCGTGAGGCCGCCCCGGCTACGGTCGCGCTGGCCGGTGGGCAGGGAGGCTCCGGGTGACCGTTATCGATCTCACCGCGCCCGCGCGCCCGTCCGTCCTGGCCCGTGAGCCGGTGGGTGTGGTGCGTGGTTTCCGGCCTGATATTGAGGGTTTGCGGGCGGTGGCTGTGGTGTTGGTGGTGTTGTTTCATGTGGGGTTTGGGTTTGTGCCGGGTGGGTTTGTTGGTGTTGATGTGTTTTTTGTGGTCAGTGGGTTTTTGATCACGTCGTTGTTGTTGGCTGAGTTGGATTCGCGGGGGCGGATCAGTTTTGTTGGGTTTTATGCGCGGCGGGCGAAGCGGTTGTTGCCGTTGTCTGCGTTGGTGACGGCGGCGACGTTGGTGGGGGCGTGGTTGGTGGCGTCTCCGTTGACGACGCGGGATCTGGCGGCGGATGCGGTGTGGGCGTCGTTGTTCGCGATGAATGTGCGGTTGGCGGTCGAGGGTGTTGATTACGGGGCGGCGGAGTCGTCGTCGGCGTTTCAGCATTTTTGGTCGTTGGCGATTGAGGAGCAGTTTTATCTGGTGTGGCCGGTGTTGGTGTTGGCTGCTTCGGGGGTGTGGTGGTCGCGGCGGCGGTCTGGTGGGGGCCGGCCGGGTGTGTCGCGGGTGGGGTTGAATCTGGTGGTCAGT
>PDSI01000232.1 GCA_002748415.1 Micrococcales bacterium
CAAGCACACGCCGGTGTACAGGCGGGTCGGTTCCAGCAGCTCCGCACCCAACGGCCGGCCGAACTCGGCCACGTCGTCGGTCAGCGACCACCCGGCCCGCTCGACGATGCGGCGCACCAGCGAGAAACCGTTGGAGTGCAGGCCGCTGGATCCCATCGCCACCAGCGCGTCGCCGTCTTGCACCCGGTGAGCGCCCAGTACGTCCTCGTACTCCACCACCCCGGTGACCGCCCCGGCCACGTCGTACTCCTGCGGCGCCAGCAAGCCGGGGTGCTCGGCGGTCTCCCCACCGACCAGTGCGGTGCCCGTCGCCTCGCACGCCCTGGCAATGCCGGTGACGATGCTCGCGATGCGGTCCGGGTCCAGCCTGCCGCACGCGATGTAGTCGGTCATGAACAGCGGACGAGCCCCGGTGACTACGATGTCGTCGACCACCATGCCCACCAGGTCTTGGCCGATGGTGTGGTGGCGGTCCATCGCCTGGGCGATGGCGACCTTGGTGCCGACCCCGTCGGTGCTGGTCACCAGCACCGGGTGCCGCATCCCGGCCAGGGCTCGCGCATCGACCATGCCGGCGAAGCCGCCCAGCCCGCCGAGCACGGACGGGCCGTGGGTGGCGGTTACGGCGGCGCGCATCAGGTCGACGGCCCGGTCGGCAGCGCCCACATCGACACCGGACTGCGCGTACGTCAGTGGGGCGGACTGGCTCGGCGGATCGGGCTGGCTCACGCAGCCAGCGTAGCCACGCGGCCACCTGGCATGCGCTCACATCGCACCGGGCGACATGACACCCTGGGATCGTGCCAGAGCCGATCCACACCACACCGGACGAACCACCCAAACCGGAGCGCCTACCGTTGCCCCGAACCGCCGAACATGCGCGGCTGGCCGAGTCCCCCGATGACAGCGATCCATGGCGGCTATGGGGGCCGTACGTGTCCGGCCGCCAGTGGGGCACCGTGCGGGAGGACTACAGCGCCGATGGTGACGCGTGGCGGTCGTTCCCGTTCGACCATGCCCACGTCCGTGCGTACCGATGGGGCGAGGACGGCCTGGCCGGACTCTGCGACCGGTTCGGGTTCCTCAATCTGGGCCTGGCGCTGTGGAACGAACGGGACGACCGGCTGAAGGAGCGGCTGTTCGGGCTGACCAACCCGCAGGGCAACCACGGGGAGGACGTCAAAGAGTACTGGTGGCACGTGGACGCCACCCCCACCCACTCCTACGCGCGATGGTTGTACCGGTACCCACAGTCGGCGTTCCCGTACCAGCAGCTGGTGCAGGTCAACCAGGAACGGGACCGCACTCAGCCGGAGTTCGAGTTGCTGGACACCGGCGCACTGGATGACAACCGGTTCTTCGACGTCGAGGTCACCCACGCCAAAGCCGGCCCGGCCGACATCATGATCCGGATCACCGCCACCAACCACGGTCCCGATGCGGCACCGCTGCACCTGATTCCACAGCTGTGGTTCCGCAATACGTGGGCGTGGGGCCGCGACGACCGGATGCCGGGCATCCGGGTCCTGGCCCCACCGCAACACGACGACCCGGACCTGGTGGCGCTGACGGCCGAGCACGGATTCATCGGCCGGTACACCGTCTACGCTGAGGGTGCTCCGCGAGTATTGCTGTGCGACAACGAGACCAATGCGGAGCGGCTGTGGGGTGCGGCCAACCGGTCGCCGCACCCGAAGGATGCGGTGGACGCCGCCGTCGTCCACGGTGAAGAGTCCCTGCTGGCCCCGGCCGATGCGAGCGTCACCAAGGCGGCGCTGCAGTACCGGTTCGGCGCGGTCCCATCGGGCGACAGCGTCACCGTGCGGCTGCGGCTGGTCGGCGGACCCCGCCCGGACCGACCGTTCAGCACGTTCGACACCACTGTGGCGCAACGTCATCGAGAGTGTGAGCAGTTCTATGCCGCGGTGATCCCCGACGATGTGAGCGAGCCGGACCGGGCGGTAGCCCGCCGTGCGTTCGCCGGCCTGTTGTGGTCCCGGCAGTTGTACCGCTACGACGTACAGCAGTGGTTGCAGGGCGACCCGGCGGCGCCCGTCCCACCGCCGCAGCGGTTGGCGCACGAGCCGGGCGGCCGCAATACGGCCTGGCGCCATCTCGCCTTGGCCGATGTGATCTCGATGCCGGACGAATGGGAATACCCGTGGTTCGCTACCTGGGACACCGCTTTCACGCTGGACGGCTCCTGGGACCTGGCGTTCCTGAAGAAGATCATCGCCAAGCTGCTGATGAATTTCAGCTGGTGGGTCAACCGCAAAGACCCCGACGGCTCGGACCTGTTCGAGGGCGGTTTCCTCGGCCTGGACAACATCGGCCCCATCGACCGGTCCCGCGACGTGCCCCAGGGGTGGCGGCTGGAACAGTCCGATGCCACCAGCTGGATGGCGTTCATGTGCTTGTCGATGATGCGCATCGCCCAGGAGATCGGCCGGCACGACCACTCCTACGACGACCTGGCCACCACGTTCCTGGAACGATTCATGTCCATCGCCGAAGCCATGGAGTCCTTCGGCAGTCATGGGGTCTCGCTGTGGGATGAGACGGACGGGTTCTTCTACGACGTGCTGGTGCGCCCGGACGGCGGGGTGGATCCGTTACGGATCCGTTCCCTGGTCGGAGTGCTACCGCTGATCGCGGTGACCAACACTCCCACCTGGGTTGCCAGGGACCTGCCTGACTTCACGCACTCGCTGCGGTGGTTGCAGCAACGGCGCCCCGAACTGACCGGCAGCCTGGTCGCCGCCAACCGCAACGGAGTCGAGGTGCTGACCCTGTCAGCGCTGGACCGCGACCGGATGAGCCGCATTCTCACCCGGCTACTGGACGAGTCGGAGTTCCTGTCCCCGTATGGGATTCGTTCGCTGTCGGCCGCACACCGGGACGCCGTGAGCATCGATGTGGCCGGCCGCACGCACGCGGTGCGGTACCTGTCCGGGGAATCGGACACCAGCATGTTCGGCGGCAACAGTAACTGGCGTGGGCCGGTGTGGTGGCCGGTGAACATGCTCGTCGTCGATGCGTTGCGCATTCACGGTTCGGGCGCCAATGCAGGCATTCGGGTCGAGTTCCCCACTGGGTCAGGCGACTACCTTTCGCTGGTCGAGGTCGCCGACCGGTTGGAGGACCGGCTGGTGTCGATGTTCCGGCCCGGGCCGGACGGGTGCCGCCCGGGCGACCCGTACACCTACGGCAGCGGGGAACTCTGGTCGGCGCACCCGCTGTTCAGCGAGTATTTCGACGGTGACACCGGCACCGGGCTCGGTGCCAGCCATCAGACCGGGTGGACCGGGCTGGTGGCGCATCTGATCTGCCACGAACGCGCGTACGAAGGACAACGATGAACCAGGAGCACCAGGAGCGACGATGGACCTGACCGCAACGGCCGACGACATCGCCGCCGCACGGCGGTTGCTGGCCGAGGTCGCCGTGCATACCCCACTGCAGGCCAACCGCCGGCTGTCCACGCGGACGGGCGGTCAGGTGTGGTTGAAACGCGAAGACCTGCAGGTGGTCCGCTCCTACAAGATCCGGGGCGCGTACAACTTCATCGCCGGGCTGCCTGAGCCGCAGCGAGAGCGCTCGGTGGTGTGCGCGAGCGCGGGCAACCACGCCCAAGGCGTCGCGTTGGCCTGCTCACTGCTGGGTGTGCGCGGGCGGATCTTCGTACCCGGCACCACACCACGGCAGAAGCGCGAACGAATTACCGACCTGGGCGGGGACGCGGTGGAGGTCATCGTCACCGGCAACACCTACGAGGACGCGTACGCGGCGGCCATCGTGGACGGGCGACGCACCGGCGCCACCCTCGTGCCCGCGTTCGACCACCCGGCCACCATCGCCGGGCAGGGCACGATTGCAGCCGAGATCGTCAACGACCTGGGCGGACCCCCGGATGTTCTGGTGGTGCCGGTTGGCGGTGGCGGGTTGCTGGCCGGGGTAGCCGCCTGGATGCGCACCCACCACCCGGAAACCCACATCGTCGCCGTGGAACCGGCCGGGGCCGCCAGCCTGGCGCACGCACTCGAGCATGGCGGGCCGGTACCGCTGGACCAGGTGGATACGTTCGTGGACGGGGCGGCCGTTCGCACCATCGGTGACGTCACCTATCCGCTGCTGGCCGCTGCCGGCCTGGAGTGTGTCGCGGTGGACGAGGGCCAGGTGTGCACCGAGATGCTGGAGCTGTACCAGAGCGACGGGGTGATCGCCGAGCCGGCCGGTGCGCTGGCCACAGCGGCGTTGGCCGGGCTGGACATCCGCCCGAATGCGCGCGTGGTGTGCCTGGTGTCCGGCGGCAACAACGACGTCAGCCGGTATGCCGAGGTCATTGAGCGGTCGCTGATTCATCGTGGGTTGAAGCACTACTTCCTGGTGAGTTTCCCGCAGGAGCCGGGGGCGTTGCGGCGATTCCTGGACGAGGTGCTGAGCCCGGACGATGACATCACGTTGTTCGAGTACGTGAAACGAAACAACCGAGAAACCGGACCCGCCCTGATCGGGCTGGAAATCGCCCGGGCCGAGGATGTGGACGGGCTTCGGCAACGACTGGACTCATCGCCGCTGGACTACGAATGGATGGAGCCGGGCAGCACCTTGTTCCGATACCTGGTGTAGATGCAGTGTGACGGTCAGCGATAGTTGCCCTCCACGCCGCGCTGACCGGCAGAGAGTGCGCGGCTGAGGGGACGCTTCTTTCCGCACCACGATTCCGCACCGAAGCTACGCAAACGAGCCCTGCCCCGACGCCGGTCCCAGCCCATGGCTCGGCGGAGGATATTGCCGACGCTTGACCCGGGCTCGGCAACACTTGCAGCCAATCGAACGTGGTGTTAGCGTCACGAAATCTGGAGACGTAGTCTCATCCATACGGAGGAGGAATATTCTGAATACTCAGAAAGACTGTGGATCTGGCGTCGCGGAAATGTCCCGCAGACTTACGCAAGAGAGCTGTGCACACCTTTAGCTGCACCAGAGCGGCGACGATTGAAACCGAGGGTATCGTCATCATGGATCAGGACCGGATAGCGGTTTCTCTTACCAGAGGAAATTTCTCGCTCGGGCCGTTCGACTTGCCGCCGTTCCGGACCGGAGTTTCCGTCGTTGCGGGCGACAATGGTGCGGGCAAATCGTGCTTTTTCGATTTCATCCGTGGGTACATTCGAGACCAAGGTCAGGACGTGGCTTTCCTGCCACAGACGTTCACCCTGCCTCCGTACGCCCGACTGGAGACGGCCTGCCAATTCGTCGCCGACCGCCGCATCCATGGGTCACGAAGCCAGATCGAAGCCGAGGTCGACCGCGTGATCGCGGTGACCGGGCTGCAAGAACAGCGCACACACCGTTTCCGAACGCTGTCTGGTGGGATGCACCGTCGCGCCGGGATCTGTCTTGCTCTTCTCGGTTCACCCCAGCTGGTCATCCTGGACGAGCCTACTGCCGGGCTGGATATGCGACAGCGAGCTGAACTGCTGTGCACGGTGGAGAAAATCGCGCGCGCCGTGCCGGTCGTGCTGTCCAGCCACATCCAGGAAGACCTTGAGTCGACGGCATCACGGGTCGTGCTGCTCGATCACGGAAAGCTCGTCTTCGACGGTACGCCCACAGACTTCGAGAGCTACGCGAGTCCGGACGCTCGTTCACGATGGGCGTCTGCGTACACCAATCTGACCACTGCGCGGGCAGCTCAGTGACCGCCGCCGTACGGACGGTGTTGACGTCCACGTTCGCCCCATGGGTCGCACTCGCCAGTTGTGCACTCTCCCAGCTCGCTCTTTTTCGTTTCCAGGGCATGCCGTGGCGGGGCGAGTACTTCTGGTCGGCTCAGTGGATCGAGTCGAACTGCTTTCCGGCGATTATCATCACCGCCATCGCCATCGCTGTGGACGTCCTACGAACCCTCAGTGTTGACCGCGGAAACTTGCTGCTCTCCGGTGACCTGCGCGCACCCTTCCTGACTGGATACTCCGTTGTGGTCGGGACGGGATTCGTCATCCCCGCTCTGATCGGCTACGCGGCAACAGCATTCACCTGGAACGCCTACGTGGGATCTGCGCAAACCTCAGCCACAACGCACCTCGGTGTATCCCTGCTGTCCATGGTGGCCATCCTCGCGGTCGGCCTCGTTGTTGCCCAGCTCAGCCCCATTGCAGCCCCGCTTCTCGTGCCATTGAGTGCTGTATGGCTTTCGCTTTCCGCGATGGACCAATCGGGACTGACCCTGATCGGCAACTCCTCGGGCTCACTACTCGGGTACCGGCCGTCCGTAACGGCCCTGCTCGCGCAAGGTGCAAGTGCTGCGGCCGTCATCGTCGCCTGCCTTTGGCTCAGTATCCGGTGGCAGCGGGGTCAGCCAGCGGTCAGTTGGAGATCAATAGGGGTCGTCACTCTCCTGGTGGGACTTTCCGTTTCCACCGTCTTGAAGCTGGATCCCTACGTCCCTGATGACACAGAGGAAGCAGCCTGCTACGGAGACGGTGGGCAGGGCAGTCGAACCTGCATGAGCATGCAGCACATACGACTGCTGGACCCCCTCCATGAGCGCTTCACGGAGTTTCTCGAGAAGGGCAGCGATGCCGGAGTCGCGGCGGACTCGCCGCATACGGTTGTCGAGGGTTACGGCCCCTTCGTGTCGGGCGATGTGCAACCGAACTTGCGAGTGTCCGAAACGGTCGTCGCGTGGCGGGCTTCTGCCGAAGAGTTGGCTGCAGACGAGCCAGAAGTTTCTCGCGAGTCGTTGGCGGCGGCCTACGCGGTGCCGGTGCAGTGCCAGCAGCTGTCCGCGAACGAGCCTCCATCGGCCGAGTACGACGCACTGAGGCAGAGTGTCTACGACTCGGTCCTGGCCGCGACCGACGAATCGAAGCCGCTGCCACAGCGGCAAGCAGCGGCCCGTCATTTCAATAGAGACTTCGAGAAGCTCCACGCGTGCCGGTTCTGAAGCACGTGGAGTGTCTGCAGCAGGTGGGGTGGCGGCTCTCACTATGGGCCCGCGTTCTGATTCCGCCACCCCTCGCGGTTGGTTACGCCGTCTGTTTCGTCGTCATCGCCGCGCTCGGCAACAAAGCCGTCCCGCTGCTGACGGACCTCGGCGACTCCCGGCTGGTGTACTTCTCCGCTGCGGTCTTCAGTACCTTTGCCGGCTTCGCCAGCGGCGCACCTGGTCCCTTCTGGTCGGGGCCTCGGACG
>PDSI01000090.1 GCA_002748415.1 Micrococcales bacterium
CGACGATGGTTAGACTTGTGCCGTTCATCTCATTGTTTCGGTCCGTTAACCCGGAGGTGTGGCGGTGCATGACCTCGAGGATCTGCCTCTTGACCAGCAGCTGGCGGTGCGCGAAGCGCGCCGGCGGCTGACCGAGGAGTTCGGCGACACCGTCGGCGAGGAAACGATCTATCAGGTGTTGGCCGCAAGTTGGGCTCACATCGAAGCCGGTGCGCGTATCAAGCACCATGTCCCGCTGCTGGCGGAGCGCTTCGCCCGGGCGGAGTTGCGCGCGTTCGCCCGGATGAACGGGCAGCACGACGGGACGCCGGCGGTGTTGTTCTTGGACCGCCACGATTCCGGCCGGGGGAAAATGGCCAAGGTGCTCCTGGCCGACAAGCTCAACGGGCAGGTTATCGCCATGTCGGCCGGTACCGATCCCGACGTGATCGTCAGCCCCGTGATCATCGAGGTGATGAAGGAATGGGACCTGCATCTGGAGCACGCGTTTCCCAAGCCCTACACCAGCCAGATGCTCCAGGCCGCAGACATCATCGTCACGTTCGGGGATGCCTGCACGCTCGGGATCCCGAGTGGGGCAAACCACGAATCGTGGCAGGTCCAAGACCCGCGTGACCTGGACGCGGAACAGGTGCGCGCCATCCGCGGCGACCTGTCCGAGCGGATCGACGACATGATCACGCGGTTGCCGCGAACCTGACCGGGCCGGTTGCCGCACTGCCCGGTCCGCTTCGCGCAGCCGCACACCCGAGCACCGTCCATCGTGCGACGATGGGGCGTTCCCGCCGACAGACCTGGAGACGGACCCACGTGTCAGCCCGCCCTACGCCGCTACTGCCCGCTGCAACCCCGGCGGAGCAGATCCGCAACTTCTGCATCATCGCCCACATCGACCACGGAAAGTCCACCCTGGCCGACCGGATGCTGCAGCACACTGGCGTGGTGGACGAGCGGGCCATGCGGGCCCAGTACCTGGACCGCATGGACATCGAACGCGAACGCGGCATCACCATCAAATCCCAAGCCGTCCGCATGCCATGGACGGTCAGCGAGGCGTCCTCGGTAGCCACCCGGCGGACAGCGCCTGCGGGCAGCTACGTCCTCAACATGATCGACACCCCGGGCCACGTCGATTTCAGTTACGAGGTGTCCCGTTCGTTGGCGGCGTGCGAGGGGGCCGTCCTGTTGGTCGATGCGGCGCAGGGCATCGAGGCTCAGACATTGGCCAACCTGTACCTGGCGATGGAAGGCGATCTGGCGATCATCCCGGTGCTGAACAAGATCGACCTGCCGGCCGCGCAACCGGAACGGTACGCCGAGGAATTGGCGGGCCTCATCGGTTGTGAGCCCGAGGATGTGCTGCGGGTGTCCGGCAAGACCGGCGAGGGGGTCGCGGTACTGCTGGACCGCATCGTCGCCGAGGTGCCAGCGCCGGTGGGGGACCCGCACGCTCCCGCCAGGGCGATGATCTTCGACTCCGTCTACGACACCTACCGCGGAGTGGTCACCTACGTGCGCGTGGTCGACGGCAAGCTGCACCCGCGCGAACGCGTCGTCATGATGTCGACCAAGACTCAGCACGAACTCCTCGAGATCGGGGTCAGTTCACCGGAACCGACCCCGTCGAAAGGCCTCGGCGTCGGTGAGGTGGGTTATCTGATCACCGGGGTGAAGGACGTGCGGCAGTCCCGGGTCGGCGACACGGTCACCGACGCGGTCAAGCCCGCCGAGCACAGCCTGGGTGGCTACCGGGACCCCAAACCGATGGTGTTCTCCGGTTTGTATCCCATCGACGGGTCGGACTATCCGGCATTGCGGGATGCGTTGGACAAGCTGAAGTTGAACGATGCGGCGCTGGTGTACGAGCCGGAGACCTCCGCGGCGCTCGGGTTCGGTTTCCGGGTCGGTTTCCTGGGCCTGTTGCACTTGGAGATCGTCCGGGAACGGCTGGAGCGGGAGTTCGGGCTGGACCTGATCTCGACCGCCCCGAACGTCGAGTACGACGTCACGATGGAGGACCGCTCCCAGGTGCGGGTCACCAACCCCAGCGAGTTTCCGGCCGGCAAGATCGCGGAGGTCCACGAACCGGTGGTGACGGCGACCGTCATCGCGCCCAGCGAGTTCATCGGTGCCATCATGGAGTTGTGCCAAGTCCGGCGCGGCACCATGAAGGGCATGGACTACCTCAGCCCGGAGCGGGTTGAGATGCGCTACGAACTGCCGTTGGCCGAGATCGTGTTCGACTTCTTCGACCAGCTCAAATCCCGCACCCGCGGTTACGCGTCCCTGGACTACGAACCGGCCGGCGACCAGCCCGCCGACCTGGTGAAGGTGGACATCCTGCTGCAGGGGGAGCAGGTCGATGCGTTCAGCGCCATCGTGCACAAGGACAAGGCGTATGCGTACGGGGTGATGATGACCGGCAAGTTGCGCGAGCTGATCCCGCGCCAGCAGTACGAGGTGCCGGTGCAGGCATCGATCGGCTCACGCATCATCGCCCGGGAGACCGTCCGCGCCATCCGCAAGGACGTGCTGGCGAAGTGCTACGGCGGCGATGTTTCACGCAAACGCAAGCTGCTGGAGAAGCAGAAAGAGGGAAAGCGGCGGATGAAGATGGTCGGGCGGGTCGAGGTGCCACAGGAGGCCTTCATCTCGGCGCTGTCCAGCGACGCCGGGGACGACACCAGGAAGAAGTAGCAGCTACCAGCCGTCGGTGCCCGGTGGGCCCTTGAACGGTCCGCGGACGGCGCTGGTGACCCAGCCGCCGTAGAAGCCACCTTCTTGCGGTGAGACCAACTCGCCGTTCACGTAGCAGGCATCCACCGCGCCGGGCATGACGGCCACGTACCCGACCAGTTCGGTATAGCGGGGGGTCGGTTCCGGGTAGTGCCAGGCGGCTCGTTCGGCGACGATGTCTCCGCCGACGGGGTCGGCGGAGACCAGGTCGTAATAGGACGCCCAGCCCTTGAACTCGCACAACGTGCGGCCGGTGACCGGATGCAGCACGCCCTCGGCGAACGCCGCTCTCGGCAGGTAGTACACCGGAGGATGACTGGTCTCCAGGACCTGGATGGCGATGTCGCACTTGGCGATGATGCGCCCGCCGAGGTGTACCTCGATGTCCTGGGCCACCACACGCAGGGCAGGCGGCCGGGGGTAGTCCCACACGGACTCGGCCTCGGCGGCCGGCTCGCGCGTAGGCCGCTGGTGGGTCACGAAAGCGTCGTTGGACATCGCCTCGGTACTCACGGTGGACTCCTCAGCTGTCGGCTTTGACGTGTGGCCGGTCTCGAGTCACGCCAAAACCGACCGCGACGGTGCGATTCTGGGTGGCGCCCGCTTACCGTCCTGTCTCTAGCATCGCTCATCGAGGATGGTCCACACCACACCTGTGGATAGTTTTCCTTCCGAGCAACCGGGAAGCTTGGGCCGCAAGCGTGGTCGTTCGCCGGCGAGCAAAGGAGGCGACGGCGGATGGCTGCCTCGGGCGCGGCACGTGGGGCCAGCGCCAGCGACACATCACCGGCCATCGACACATCACCGGCCATCGACACATCACCGGCCATCGACACATCACCGGTGTCCGGGCCGGGACTCGCGTGGCAAGCAGGGGGTCCGCTGCGGTCGAGCACGGGGAGGCGGCCACACCGAGGAGCGTCCTGGTATGCCCTGTATGACCGAAAGGCGCGTGAATAGCACCGGAACGAAACACCCAAGCACCGTGCTTGGTGTGGAAAATGACTCTCTGCTCATGTACAACGCACTCTCCGTAGGTGATGCTGAAGCATGGCCGAGTACGCAGAACCCCATGTCGAAGTGGCGCCGTTCTCCCGCGGAGACGCCGACTCCCTGTCCGGGTTCATCATCGCCGGCCGCTGGCCGGCGACCACGCTGGAATGGGCCAAGTTCCTGACGCTGGCCGTACGGTTCGCCGCGCTCCCCGGCATGGTCGCCTCGACCACCGTGTACCGGACCACCGACGACCGGCTGCAGACCGAGGACATGCCGGACCCCGTCGGCATGGTGCTGTGCGCCGGGCCGGTGATCGGTGACGGCGCACCGCAACCGGGCGCCCTGTCGACGCCGGCACCCGTCGCGGTGCTGCTGCTGCACCCGCCGCAGGAGTCCCGGCCCTCGATCCCCGAGGTGGAGGGAGCGGCCTCCGGCTGCGTGCTGCTGCCGGGCGTGCCCGCGCTCGGGCTCGGCCACCGGGCGGTGTGGGTGGAGGCGGACCGGGAAGGCTCGGTCAGCCGGCTCGTGTCCAGCAACAGGGTGGATCCACGGTCCGATCCGGACACGGCGGTGCTTGCGTTGTTGTGTGCCGCCTAGTCCACCAGGTCGGATTCGCCCCGATCGTGGTGGCCGGACACTCGAGGCCTCAGGTGAGCAGGCAGGCCCCTGGTCTGCCGATCGTGATGACGTGCCCTGCTGCCGGGGCAACCCCGACGACGTCCTCAGTTGTGCACGACTGACCGTGATCCGCACATCATGGGCGAGCAGCGGAAGCGAGACGGCATGACCACGTTCGCGTTGATTCATGGCGCCGGGGGTTGCGGTTGGGTGTGGCACCTGCTGGAGGAGGAGTTGCGGTGCATCGGACACGAGACGTTGGCTCCTGATCTTCCCTGCGAAGATGACTCGTGCGGGTTCGCCGAATACGCCGAGGCCGTCGTCGAAGCGGTGGATGGCAGCGGGACGTCAGGAGATGTCGTTGTGGTGGGCCATTCGCTGGGTGGCTGCACAGCACCACTGCCCGCCGGACTCCTGGGCGCCACGCAGCT
>PDSI01000097.1 GCA_002748415.1 Micrococcales bacterium
TCGACCATCAGCAGTTGTTCCATCAACCAGTGGTTGATCGGCTCGCAATGGCTTTGAATGACGAAAGCGTCACAACCACGGACGCTTTCGCTGTAGCGGATGTAGATCTCCCCGTTGGCGAACTCGTAGGCCTCTTGCGGGACCAACTCCACCCGCAAATGGTCGGCCACCTCCTGTGCCAACTCAGGGTGGGCCCGCCCGCCCACGAGGACCAGCCGTTTCTCGCCCGTGGTCGTGATGCCCGTCATCGACTACCTTCCAGATCGGCGGCTGGTTGGCCCGCGGGTGGCCGGTCGGCCGGGGCAGTGCCGTTGCCGGCTGCAGCGCCCGGTTCCGCCGCGTGGGCGGCCGCGGCTGCGTCGGTTCCGGGCCGTTTGCGTTCCACCCACCCCAGCAGGTTGCGCTGCGGGGCGACGGTGAGCGCGAGGGCTCCCGGCGGCACGTCGTCACGCACCACCACCCCGGCGCCGGTGTAGGCGCCGTCGCCCACCTGCACCGGCGGCACCAGCCTGGTGCCGGAACCGATCCGGACGTGCGCGCCGATGGTGGTGCGGTGCTTGGCGATGCCGTCGTAGTTGGCGAAGATCGTGCCGCAGCCGATGTTGGTGCCGGTGGCGACGTCGGCGTCGCCCACGTAGGACAGGTGCGGCACCTTCACCCCGTCGGCCAGCACGCTGTTCTTGGTCTCCACGTAGGCCCCGATCTTGCCGCCGGCGCCCAGCTGGGTACCGGGGCGCAGGTAGGACCAGGGGCCGACGATCGCGCGCTCGCCGATGCTGGAATCGGTGCCGTGAGTCCGCACCACCACAGCGCCGGCGCCGACCTCGACGTTGGACAACGTGCAGTCCGGGCCGATGACGGCACCTTCGGACACCGTCGTGGTGCCGTGCAGCTGCACCCCGGGCAGCAAGGTGACGTCCGGTTCCAGGGTCACGCTCGCGTCCACCCAGGTGGTTGACGGGTCCTTGACGGTGACCCCGGCCCGCATCCACCGGGTGATGATCCGCTCGTTGTAGCCGCGTTCGGCGCCAGCCAGCTGGACCCGGTCGTTGACGCCGTCGGTCTCCGCTGGGTCCTCGGCGACCACGGCCTGCACGTCGTGCCCGGCGGCACGGACGAGACCGATGACGTCGGTGAGGTACATCTCACCCTGGGCGTTGTCCCGGCCTACCTGGGCGAGTGAATCACGCAACGCCGGCCCGTCGAAAACGTAGACACCGGTGTTGATCTCACCGATCCGGGACTGCTCGTCGGTGCAGTCGCGTTGTTCGACGATCGCGGTGACGGTGCCGTCGCCGGCGCGAACGACCCGCCCGTACCCGGTCGGGTCACCCGGCCGCGCGGTCAGCATGGTGGCCATCGCCGATGCGTCGCGATGCGACTGGCACAGCCGGGTGAGCGTACCCCCACGCAGCAGCGGGGTGTCGGCGCAGGTGACGAGCACGTCGTGGTGCGCGACGTCGACCCCGGCCAGGGCGCACTGGACGGCGCGGCCGGTGCCCGGGACGTCGTCCTGGTCGGCGATGGTGACGTCGGGATGGGTGGTGCGCAGGTGATCGGCGACCAGTTCGCGCTGGTGGCGCACCACTACGACCAGCTGATCGGGTTCGGTCGCCCGGGCGGCGGCGATGCTGTGGTCCAGCATCGGGACCCCGGCCACGGGATGCAGGACTTTCGGCAGTGCCGACCTCATCCGGGTGCCGCCACCAGCGGCGAGCACGACCGCGATGACCGGGCGGGCTGGTGTCACGTGTGGACCTTCCTGGCGAACAGAGGGGCGGGTGCCCCACGTGGACCCGACCACTGTATCGGCCCGGCCACCGTGGCGGAGACCATCGCGGCTCCCCCGCGAGGATTCGAACCTCGATTCACGGTTCCAAAGACCGGTGTCCTGCCCTTAGACGACGGGGGATCGCGCCCCCTAGTGTGCCAGGTGCCGGCCCGGTGGCGGGCCAGGCCATGCACCGCACGCGCCACGTTGTGCCCGGGAGTGGGTCAGATCCGTCACTCCCGCAGGTCAGGCGGCCGGATCGGCACCCGGATGAGGGACAATACGGGGGTGACCGTTCCCGCCCGCCAGACTGCGACCCGGATGCCGCGCGCCCGGATGACCGGCCAGCAGCGGCGTGAGCAATTGCTCACGGTGGGGAAGCGGCTGTTCGCCGACAAGGGATTCGAAGGCACCAGCGTGGAAGAGATCGCGGCCAAGGCCGAGGTGTCCAAGCCCGTGGTGTACGAGCACTTCGGCGGCAAGGAGGGCCTGTACGCGGTGGTGGTCGACCGGGAGATCGAGTATCTGCTGGACGCGATCACCCAGTCGCTGGCGGCTCCGGCGCACCCCCGGTTGCTGACCGAACGGGCCGCGCTGGCCCTGCTGGACTACATCGAGCAGCACACCAACGGGTTCCGGATCCTGGTTCGCGACTCCCCGGTGACCCAGAGCACCGGCACGTTCGCGAGCCTGCTGTCCGAT
>PDSI01000045.1 GCA_002748415.1 Micrococcales bacterium
GTGCATCCCGGCCTGGTCGACAACGCCTACCTGCGCATGGACTACGGGGTAGGGGCCGCCAAGGCCACCGTGCACGTCAGCTGGCTGAACCCGCGCAAGATCCGGCAGATCACCGTGGTCGGCAGCGCCAAGATGGCCGTGTACGACGACTTGGCCGACGAACACCGGCTGCAGGTCTACGACAAGGGGCTGGAAACCATTCCCGACCTCACCGAGAACCCGGTCGCGCCGATGTCCTACCGGTACGGCGACATCGTCTCCCCCTACATCGATTTCGTGGAGCCACTGCGGATGGAGGACGCGCACTTCGTGGAGTGCATCGGCACCGGCGCCACCCCGGTCAGTAATGGTCGCAAGGGCCTGGACGTCGTCCGTGTGCTCGAGGCTGCCGACCAGTCACTGGTCACCGGCCAGCCGGTGCCGCTCAGCGTCATCGACCTCCGTAGCCGGGTGGCCGCCCGATGAGCGTGCTGGTGGACGTCCCCTTCCTGGACCTGGCGGCGATGAACGCCGAGGTCTCTGAAGAGATTCTGCACGGCTGGCGAACGGCCGTGCAGACCTCAGGCCTCGTCGGCGGCCCCGCCGTGGCCGGCTTCGAGGCCGCCTGGGCCGACTACTGCGGAACCCAGCACGCGATCGGGGTGGGTAACGGCACCGATGCCATCGAACTGATCCTGCAAGGCCTGGGCATCGGCCAGGGTGCTGAGGTGATCGTGCCGGCCAACACCTTCATCGCCACCGTCGAAGCGATCCTGGCGGTGGGTGCGGTCCCGCACTTCGTCGACGTGCTCCCGGACACGCTCCTGATCGATCCGCAACGGGTGCGCACCGCGATCAACGAACGCACCGAGGCCGTCATCGCCGTGCACCTGTACGGTCAGGTGGCCGCCATGGACGAACTCGCCGACATCGCGGCCCGGGCCGGGATCGTGCTCATCGAGGATGCTGCCCAGGCGCACGGCGCGACCCGCGACGGGCGCCGGGCCGGTTCGTTCGGCCGGGCCGCCGCGTTCAGCTTCTACCCGGGCAAGAACCTGGGCGCGCTCGGCGACGGCGGGGCCGTGGTGACCGACGACCCGGCGCTGGCCGAAGCGGTCCGCAGCATCGCCGACCACGGTCGCGGCACCGAGAAGTACTCGCACGCGCGGCTCGGCCGCAACAGCAGGCTGGACGCCGTCCAGGCCATCGCCCTGTCGGCCAAGCTGCCCCGCCTCGACCACTGGAACGGGGCCCGCCGCCGGGCGCACGCCCAGTACTGCGACCGGCTGGCCGGCAGCGGGGTACGGCTGGTCGAACAGGACCCCAGGGGACAATCGGTGTTCCACCTCGAGGTGGTCCTGGTACCGGATCGCGAGCGGGTAGCGCAGCGGTTGCGGGATCGCGGTATCGGCGTCGGCTTCCACTACCCCACGGCCTGCCATCAGCACCCGGCGTACCGCAAGCTGGCCCTACCCAGTGGGCCGCTGGATGTGGTCGAGCAGAGCACGCCTCTGCTGCTGAGCCTGCCCATGTTCCCGCACCTGCGCGCAGACCAGATCGCTGCGGCCTGCGACTCGCTGATTGCGGCCTTGGATGAGTGAGCCGATGCCTGGCCCGCAGGCCCACAGCTGGGGGGAGACCGACCCAGGCGGTATCGATCCCGGCGTCATCCTGGACTACCCCAGTGCCAGAGGCCCCCGCGCGCCGCTGCGGCTGGGGGCGGGAGCACGCATCCGCACCGGCTCGGTGATCTACCGTGGCAGCACCATCGGCACCGGGTTCGCCACCGGTCACCATGTGATCGTGCGCGAGGACAACACCATCGGCGAGCGGGTCAGCATCTGGAGCAGCACCGTCGTGGACTACGGATGCGAAATCGGCGACGACGTAAAGATCCACAGCAACTGCTACGTTTCCCAGTTCACCCGGATCGAGAACGGCGCGTTCATCGCTCCAGGGGTCGTGCTGGCCAACGACCTGTACCCCGGTGACGAGGAATCCGCTGACCTGATGGCCGGTCCGACCATCGAGGCTGCTGCCCAGATCGGGGTGGGGTCCCGGTTGCTCCCATACGTGCGGATCGGTAAGGGCGCGATCATCGGTGCGGGTTCGGTGGTCACCCGCGACATCCCCGAAGGTGCCGTGGCCTACGGAGTTCCGGCGCGCCCGCATGGCACAGTTGACGACTTGACCGCCGTGCAACAACGTGTGTTCATAGACACAGAAGGTAGGCGGCGTTTCGGAGCGTCCCGGTAACACGGAAAGACAGGCACCATGACAGACGTCTCACCTCACGAAGTCGACATCAGGGAAGACCCCGAGTCCGATACGCAGGGGACCCTGTCCCGGCGGACCGCCCCGCGCGCTCCGGCGCATCCTCAAACCGAAGAGGCGGAACCGGAACCGGCGATCTGGGTCGAGCAGGGGGTGCGGCCCAGCGCTCCGTGGTGGGTCTGGGTGATCACCCCGCTGCTGGTGGTGCTGCCGGCCCTGGGCGCCTTCCTGTATTCCGCCGGGCAACCGGAGGTCTTCGGCGCGCGCACCGAAGTGTTATACAACCCGCCGTCGACCTACAGCAGGCAATCCGTAGAAGGGATGATGAACACCCAGATCGCGCGGATCGAGTCCAAGGAGATGCTCGGCCCGATCGCGGCGGCCTACGAGTTCGACCTCACCGAACTGGGTGAGGACCTGGAAGTCGAACAGGTGGGCGACAGCACCGTGCTACGGCTGACGCTGGCCAACGAGGACGAACAGTTGGCAGCCCAGGTGGTCGAACACATCGGCGGGCGGTATTCCGTGCTGGTCAACGACCGCGGCGAGCTCGCCCAGGAACGGGATTACCTGCGCGGCCAGATCGCCCCGCTGGAAACCCGCTACAACGAACTGCAAACCCAGTACGCCAGCGCAGTGGCCCGGGAACGATTAGCTGCCCAAGCCGCACTGTCCACCGAGATGGCCGAGGTGCGCAATCAGATCACCGACCTGCGTGGCCGGCTGACCGACGTCGAACTCAACCAGATGACCAACCAAGCCTCCGCACGCATCGTCTCCCACGCCACGGTATTGGACGATCCGTTGTCCCCCAAGCCATTGCGGGCCGTGGCTGCCGGGTTGCTGGCCGGGCTGTTCCTGGCCGTCGCGTTCGTGCTCGCCATGAAGTACCTGGGTGTCATCGGCGCGGCGGTCACTCCGGCCGGCCGGGAGGCAACCCGCTGGCCGCGCACGTAACCGCGGCCTGCCATGGGAGGGCGCACCACCGTGACGGCGGCTCCCACTGACCCGGCGGTGACCGGGACCGACGCCGCGCCGACCGGCGCTGCCCGGGATACCGGCGTGGTCGCGGTCTGGACCGCGGTCAGCCGGGTCAGTGGGCTGGCGCGATTAGTGGTCATCGCTGCGGTGTTGGGTGCCAGCCACTTCGGCAACTTGTACCAGGGCACCAATCTGTTGCCGAACATCCTGTTCGAGTTCCTCACCGGTCCGCTGATCGCCTCGTTGATCGTGCCCGCCATCGTCGGCTACATCGACACCGGCCGCCGCGACGACGTGCACCGGATCACCGGCGGGTTCCTGGGCAGCATCCTGGTGGCCTTCGCAGCGGTCGCGGTGGTGGTCATCGCGGCCGGCCCCCTGGTACTCGGGGCACTCACCCTGGGCGTACCGGACACTGCGGTGAGCCAGCAGTACACCGGCATCGGCTGGCTGTTGTTCGGGCTGCTGATCCCACAGGTGCTGTTGTACGCGGTGGTGGGCACCGCGGTGGCGGTCCAGAACGCCAGTGGCCGGTTCGCATTCCCGGCCGCCGCGCCATTGATCGAAAACGTCGGCATCATGGCGACCCTGGTGGCCTACGCGGTGGTCTTCGGTACCGGCACGCCGCTGGCCGAGGTGCACGCCGGGCATCTGTTGCTGCTGGGTGTGGGGACCACGTCCGCGGTGGGCCTGCACGCGGCGGCCCAATGGTGGGGAGCCAAGCGTGCCGGGGTGCGGCTCGTTCCCCGGATCGGGTGGCGGGACCCGCAGGTGCGCGGCGTGCTCGCGCTGGCCATCCCGTCACTGGGCTATGCCATGTCGAACGCGGCTCGGCAGTTCGGCGGGCTGATCGTCGGGTCCAGCATCCAGGGCGGCGTCGTGGCGTTCCAGCTGGCGATGAGCTTCTACAACCTGCCGGTTGCACTCGGCGGCCGCCCGGTCGCCCAGGCGACCCTGCCGCGGCTGGCCCGGGCCAACGCCCAGGACCAGGAAGAACTGGCCACGGCCAGCCGGCGCGCGGTGCGGCACAGCCGCAGGCTGGGCCGCCGGTACCGGCAGACACTGGCACAGGCACTGGCCATGTCGATGGTGCTGACCGTGCCCGCCGCGGTCGGGCTGGCCACCCTGGCCGAGCCGCTGTCGGTGGCCGTCAGCTACGGGCAGATGCGGGCCATGGGCGGCACCGCTCTGGTGGCTGGGGCGCTGTTCGGGCTGGCTGCCGGGGTGGTGGGAGAGACCGCATTCATCCTCGGCACGCAGGCCAGCTACGCCCGCCGCAACGCCAAGGTGCCGCTGCGGATCGCGATGCTGCGCACCGGGGTCACGGCCGCGATCATGGCCTACTGCCTGCTGGCCGCACTCCAGGGCAGCACTTTGATGGCCGTGCTCGGGCTGGCGATCACCGCAGGTGACTTGGTAGCCGCGGCCTGCATGTGGCTGTACCTGCGCGTTCGTGCCCGGCACCCGTTCGGGGTACGCACCGAACTGCTGTCCACGGTGGCCAGCGCCGGGTTGCTTGCCGCGACGGTGACTTTGCTGGTGGCGTTGCAGGACCCGCTCACCGGCACTGTGGGTAAGGTGCCGGCCGCCGTCCTCGTTCTCGCGCTGAGCACTGTGGGCGGTGCCGCCGGGTACACACTGACCCAGTATCTGCTCGGTTCCCAGCAGGTGCGAGACCTGATGCGGCTGGCGCGTCCAGCCCGCAACCGACCCAAGGGGGCACCACAATGAGCACAACGACAGCAGCTGTCATCGGCAGACACGTCAGCAGGCGAGGGCAGGCATGAGTGTGCAGACACCCGACTCCGGGCAACGACCGCCGGTGCCGTGGCAGAACCCGCGGTGGACCGTGGCGCATCGGCCGGTGCGGTCGGTTCTGCGGCTCGGGCGCCGGGAAGTCCCCGTCTCGGTCGTGGCGGCGGCGGCGCTGGCGCTGTGCGTTCCGGTGGCCGTCGGCGCGGCTCTTGCGCCGTGGCCGACCACGTTCGTCGTCGTCGTGGTGGCCACCATCGTCGCGGTCGTGCTCCGGCCGCGCCTGGCCACCTACATCTATCTGGGGCTGACGCCGTTGATCGTGGGTCTGGGCCGCGGCAGCGTCGTCCCCGGAATACGGCCGAACGAGTTGGTGTTGGCGGTGCTGCTGAGCGGGGTTGCCCTCGGCCCGGTGCTGCGGTGGGTGCGCGGAGAACGGGGCCGGCCGGTCCTGCATCCGGTGGACTGGGTGGCGATGTCGCTGGCCGTGACCAGTTCGGTGACCACCGTGCTGTGGATGTTCGCGCGTGGCGACAGCCCGGTCCGCGACGACGCCCTGCACGCCTTGACGATGTGGAAGATCTTGGCCCTGTACGTGCTGGTGCGGCTGACCATCCGCACCTCGGCCCAGGCACGTACCGCCGCGCTGATCGCCATGATTTCCGGATCGGTCGTGGCCGTCATCGGCATTGCCCAGGCCGTCGGCGTCGGCCCGGTCGTGGACGCGTTGAACACGGCCATGCCCGGTGAGAACCGAAAGGTGCTGACCAGCAACCGGGCCTCGTCCACCATCGCCACGCCGATCGGTTTCGCGGATCACATGATGCTGTGCGGAGCACTGGCACTGGGCTGGCTGTTGGTCTACCGCACCCGGCGGGCACTGGCCGCGGCCGCGGTCGCGCTGTTCGCCCTGGCTACGCTGGCCTCCGGCCAGATTTCGGCCGCCCTCGGCCTGGTCACGATGGTGGCGGTCTTCGGATTCATGCTGCGTCGCGCCGGCCTGGTGATCCTCCTGGGTGTACCAGGCGCAGCGGCCGCGCTGGTTGCGCTGCAACCGGTGGTCGCCGCCCGGATGGAGGCCCTGGACCCGGCCACCGGGCTGCCGGTGTCCTGGACCGGGCCGTACGGGCGGATCAGCAACCTGACCACGCACATCCTTCCCCGGCTGCAGGAACACGCGAACTGGATGCTCGGGGTGCAGCCCTGCGCTCGGGTGCCGGCACCGGAGTCGTGGCGCGAATACGTGTACATCGAAAGCGGTTATGCCTGGTTGCTGTGGTGCGGCGGCCTCCCGCTGCTGCTGGCTTTCGGCGTATTCGTCCTCCTGGTGTGGCGGGCCGGACACCAGGTGGGTGAAAGAGCCTCCGGGGGATGGCTGGTGCACGCGGTCGCGGCAACCGGCGGCATCCTCACCATTGCCGCGCTCATGGTGCTCGACCCGCACCTGAGCATCCGCGGCAGCTCCGACCTGTTGTTCCCGATCGTCGCGATCACCGTCACCGCCCATCAGCTGCACCCGCGGCCACCTCGTTCGCTCCCGCACCGCTACCCACGCCGGAGGCAGACCTAGACCATGTCCCTTCCTACCTCGTCGTCCCTTCCTACCTCGTCCGGAACCGCGAAACCCCGCGTCCTCATCCTGCTGGAGAATCTGCCGTTGGCCAGGGATGCCCGGGTGACCAAAGAGGCGCGCGCGCTGGCCGAGGCCGGTTTCGACGTCACCGTCGTCTGCCCGGCGGGCGCTACCGGCGACCCCGTTCCGGGGGTCACGGTCCGCTCCTACCCGGCGCCCCCGGAAGGCCGGTCGGCGGTAGCGTTCGTCCTCGAGTACGCCTGGAGCCTGGTCGCCGCGGGCTGGCTGAGCCTGCGCGAACGGTCGCGTGGGCGCATCGATGTGGTGCAGGCATGCAACCCGCCCGACCTGTACTGGCTGATCGGCGTCCCGCTGCGCTGGGCCGGCGCCACCTTCGTGTTCGATCACCACGATCTCTGCCCGGAGATGTTCGCCGCACGTCGCGGCAACGACGGTGGCCTGTTGCATCGCGCGCTGCTGGTCGCCGAACGAATCACCTTCGCGTGCGCGGACCATGTCATCTCCACCAACGAGTCCTTGCGTTCGATCGCGGTGCGGCGTGGTGGCTGCCACCCGCAAGACGTCACCGTGGTGCGCAACGGGCCCGAACTGGCCCGGCTGGACGCTCCGGCCGCCGACCCGGCACTGCGCGGCGGATCGCGGCACGTGGCCGTGTGGGTGGGCGTGATGGGGGTGGACGACGGTGTGCAAGAGGCCATCCGGGCGTGGGCGGAATTGGTGGCCGGTCAGGGCCGCTCGGACTGCTTGCTCGTGCTCATCGGCGAGGGGGAACGCGAACAGGAGTGCCGCGCGCTGGCCGAGGAACTCGGCATCCAGCGCAATGTCAGGTTCACCGGCTGGCTGGAGCAGGACGAGGTATACGCCTACTTGTCCAGCGCCGATGTGGCGCTGGCGCTGGACCCGCCCGGTCCGCGGGCGGACCACTCGACCATGATGAAGGTGATGGAGTACATGGCAGCCGGCCTGCCGGTGATTGCCCACCACATCCACGAAACGAAGGTTTCCGCCGGCCCGGCCGGCCGGTACGTCGAGCCCGACCCGCGGGCGCTGGCGGCGGCGCTCGGTGAACTGTTCGACGACGAGGCGGCGCGGCGCCGGATGGGCGCGCAGGGCCGCCGCCGGATCCGGGACGGGTTGAGTTGGGACCACCAGAAACAGGCCTACGTCGCCCTGTTCCGCCGGCTGGCCCGGGTGGCCGATAGCCCGCTCGTGGACCTCACCGGTCACCAGGGTGTGCCGGCCGGCTCGGTTTCCGGTCAGCGTGGGCGGGCCGAAGCATGAGTGGCCAGGAATCCGGGGCGCAAGCCCAGCCCCCGGCGGGCGACGAACCGTCCGGCCGGCACCCGCAGTCACCCGGGCCGGACGAAACCAGCCGGATCAGCAGGCTGCCGGTGGGACCACTGGCGGGCCTGGTCGCCGTGCTGGCGGTGGTAGTGGTGGGTGCGCTCATCCTGGTGCTGCGCCCAGATCCCGCAACCGGCCCGCGCCCGGTGCCTTCGGCGGCCGGCGAACAGCTCACCTGGGCCCCGCCGGACACCGACGGATACACCGAGAAGGTGGTCACCTCGGCTGGGACGATCAAGCTGGACGACGACACCGACTACGTGATCCGCACCCCGGAGACCCTGACCGGCCCGGTCACCCTCAAGGGTGGGCGCAACGTCGTGTGGATCGGTGGCCATATCAGCATCGCCGACCAGGGGGAGGCCGCTTCGTCCATCGGCCGCCGGGCATTGGTCGTGGTGGATGGGCCGCAAGCGGTCGAGGACCGCATCGTGCACATCGAGGGGATGCTCATCGACGGCGAGGACCTGTCCGAAGGAATCGACACCAACGCCCCCACCGCGATTCTGCAGCTGGCCAATATCCGTATCGGGAAGATCAGTTTCCGGTCGGCAGCAGACCGGGACGGGGACGCGCCGTTCTCCGGCGGCAACCACCCGGACCTGGTGCAGCTGTGGGGGTCAGTGGGCGAACTGCGGGTGGACCGGTTCACCGGAACGTCCAGCTACCAAGGATTCTTCTTCAAAGTGGATCAGAACGCGCCCTCCGGGCCCATCCGGATCCGGCGGACCAATATCATCGGGGTCGCGCACCGCGGCAGAGACGGTCAGACCTATGTGCCGGAGCGGCTGCTCTACTGGGAAAAGGACAGCACCGGCCCGATGTTCTTCGACGAAGGCACCTGCTGGATTCAGCCGGCCGCGCAGGACCCGGATGCAGCCGAACACGGCATCGGTAGCGAGGTCTACTACCCGCAGGATTACCGGGATTCCGACGGCGAGTCGCAGTTGGCTGCTCATGTGCAGCGCGACGACACGGGTACCTATGCCAGCTGGGCGCAGGCGGTCACCGAATCGCAGGGGCAGCCGGCGGTCCGCAACCTGGCCGGGGACGGGCCGGGAAAGGTCTATGAGGGTTTGCCGCCAGGAGGGGACTATGTTCCGGCGGGTTCGGTTGGCGCGGACTACGAGAATACGGTTGGCTATGCGGTAGACGTGGAAGGGAAAGACTCGTGACGGGGAGATCCGGGTACCTGCGTTTCAAGCGACTCGCAGATTGCACGGCCGGCGCGGCATTGCTGATCGCTTCCTTGCCGGTGCTGGTCGCCGCGGCCTTGGCCATCAAGGCCAGCTCTCCCGGCTCGGTGCTCTTCCGGCAGAAAAGGGTGGGATTGGACGGAGCCGAGTTCGAGGTGCTCAAGCTGCGGACCATGACGCATGAGGCCAGCGATGATCTGCATCGGCAATTCGTGCTGGACTTCCTGACAGACCAACCCGGCCGCCAGCGCCACCCCGCCGTCGTCCCGGACGTCAAGGCCCACACCGACCCGCCGCCGGCGGCGGGGGAGTCCGGGGTGCAGGACACCGGCTCGCGTACACCGTTCAAGATCGCGGCCGATCCGCGGATCACGCGGGTCGGCAAGGTGTTGCGACGCTGGAGTGTCGACGAGATCCCACAGCTGCTGAACGTCATCCGTGGCGACATGAGCCTGATCGGCCCCCGGCCCGACCTGCCGTACGTGGTGGAGAGTTACGAAGAGTGGCATCGGGGACGTCTATCCGTGAAGCCGGGACTCACCGGATTGTGGCAAGTGTCCGGCAGAGGAATGTTGTCACCCACCGATATGTTGCGCTTGGACGTGGAATACGCTGAGCAGCAGTCGTTTTGGCTGGACCTCAAGATTCTGGCGAAGACCATTCCGGCCATTCTGCACAAAGTCGGTGCAGAGTAGCAGATTACCGGGTATGTCCGGACATCTCGGTACTTCCTTCGACATGTCCATGCACCGGGTGAAACAAGACCGCACGGCGTGTTTGTCCTGGCGTGGCAGAACATGTGCCTGTCGCAGCGGCCGATCTTTCCTGCAGCAAGCGTGCAGGAAGGAACACCATGCGTCTTCGTCCCCCAACCGTCAAAGCCGCCAGCGTTCTCGCGCTGGCCGGGCTCATCGCGGGAGCGGCCGCAAGCACGGCCCCCCAGGCTGACGCGCAGCAGATCATCGGAACGCAGCTCACTTGGGCGCCACCGGAACTGACCGATCCGCAAGTGCTCACCATTACCGCCCCTGGAACCTACAACCTGGATTCCACCGTGGACTACGAGATCCGCGCTCCACAGGTCATCGACGGCCCGGTCCACTTGCGTGGCGGGCGCAACGTGGTGTGGATCGGCGGGCACATCAACATCTCCCGGCCACGCGAGGCCACCCCAAAGGCCAGTCAACGACGCGCTCTGGTGGTCAGCGATATCGATCCCGGTACTGGCCTGGCGCGTCGCCTCGGGCAGTCCCAGCCCGGCCGGGTAGTGCACATCGAGGGTCTGGAGCTCAACGGGAACGCACTGGCCGAGGGCATCAACACCAACGCCCCGAAGGCAGTCGTGCAGTTGCAGAACATCCACGTGGGAACGGTTGCCTTCCTCAGCAGTGACGACCGGGACGGTGTCGGCTGGCGGGGTGGCAATCACCCGGACGTGCTGCAGACCTGGGGATCGCAGCGGGAGCTGCGGATCGACGGGCTGAGCGGTACGTCGGCCTACCAAGGCCTTTTCCTCAAGGAGGATGCGAAGGACTCGGTCCACGGCGACACGTGGCTTCGCCGGGTGGACGTGCGTGCGGTGGAAAAGCAGGGTGAGGACGGCGTGGTTTACGCCGGGCACCGGATGCTGTCCTTCTACCGGGAGCGCACCGGCACCATTCATGTCGACAACGGGACGGTCAAGGTCGCCGCCCACACCAACTCCGGGTGGAACCGGGCCCGTACCAACCCGTCTCCTCGCACAGCGTTCTGGCGGGGGCGCTATTTCGACACCGCCAGCAAGCGGCACGTGCTGGAACCGCCCCCAGGTGGCGCGGTGTTCACCGATGCGCTGGGGAATACCACGCCGAAGACCGGGTCCGACTCGCTGGGCACCTATGCAACGTGGACCGGCGCGGACTTCCTGAACTGGTCCGGCACCGCGCCCGGCAAGGTGTACCAGGCGAAGGACGACGAGCCGCAATACGTGCCGTCCAGCTACGCCGGACTCGAGTACGTTTCGCCCGGATATGTGGGTGATGAGCCGACTCCGGCCAAGACGCCGGCCCCGTTCTCAACACCGACTCCGACGTCAACCGGGCCGTGGGCTCTGACTCCGGTCCCGACACCGACACCGGTCGAGATGGCGACGCCGACGCCGACTTCGACTCCAACGCCGGCGCCTACTCCAACGCCGGCGCTTACTCCAACGCCGACGCCGACTCCGGCGCCGTCGCCCTCCGAGTTCACCTGCCCAGCCGGTCAGGAGCCTCGTGGCGACACCTGTCGCACGGCTCTTGCCCCGAGGCAGCGCGCGATCCTCGAGGCGATCACGCGGTTGTTCTGCCTGCTGAACCTGGAACGGTCCTTCAGGTAGGCGCGACCCCGCCGTACCGCCCCCGGTGCACGACCTCTGAGCGGTCGCGCCGGGGGCGGCGCGCACTGCCCGTGGGCCCGGTGGAACCGCCGGCCGGCGGGTAGCCGACACTGATGACGCCGACCAGCCGTAGCCGGGCCGGTACGGCAAAGGCCTCCCGCACCGCATCGTGACGATCGGCCGGCACACCGAAGAAACACGCCCCCAGTCCACTGTTCACCGCGGCGAGCAGCATCGCCATGGCGGCCATCCCGGTGTCCACGTCCCAGTAGGGAACCGGCCATCGGCGCGGATCCCGGTCCGTCCACCCCTTGTCCGGTTCGGTGTACCGCTGCAGGTAGGCCTGCGGGTCGGACAGGCACACGATCAGCGCCGGCGCGCCCATCATCGAGCGCAGCCACGGGTCCGGCCGGTCGATCCCATCCGCCGTGACCGTCCAGTACGTGTGCCGGGCCGCCGCATCGTCGAGGATCAACAGCTCTGTGCCCTGGCTGAAGCCGGCGCTCGGAGCATGCAGCCCGGTATCGATCAGGTTTGCCAGCACATCGCCAGGTACTGGGCGGTTCGTGTCGTACCGGCGGACCATCCGGCGTCGCCGGACCACTTCGTCGAAGTCCATGCGCCCAGCCTGGCAGCACCACCCAGGTGGGCCGAATCACCTGTGATCGCCAGCACGATCTGCTCAGCCAGCGCTGTCTGAGGGGTCCGCGCACTCTACCCTTCTTCCATGGCAATCGCTGCGGACCGGGCGCGGGAAGACGCCTACCCCGAGCACTGGGAAGCAGATGTGGTCCTCCGTGACGGGGGCACGGCGCACCTGCGCCCTATTCACCCTGAGGACTCCGACCAACTCCAGGAGTTCCACCTGGCACAGTCCCCGGAGTCGGTGTACATGCGGTTTTTCGCTCCGGTGCCCCGGCTGTCCGTGCGCGACCTGCACCGGTTCACCCACGTCGACCACCGCGACCGGGTGGCCTTCGTGATCACCGTAGCTGGGCGAATCATCGGTATCGGCCGCTACGATCGGCTCAACGAGACCGAGGCGGAGGTCGCCTTCAACATCTCCGACGATCACCAGGGGCGCGGGGTAGGATCTGTGCTGTTGGAGCATCTTGCGGCGGCCGCCAGGGAGAACGGCATCAACCGCTTCGTCGCGGAGGTACTGCCACAGAACCGTAAGATGGTGTCGGTCTTCAAGGAGACCGGCTATGAGATTCGCAGGAGTTTCAAGGACGGCGTGATCGCGCTGGAGTTCGACATCGACCCGACGGAGAAATCGCTGGCAGTGGCTGTCGCCAGGGAGCACCGGTCCGAAGCCAACAGCCTGCGTGAGTTGCTGCATGCCGGATCGGTCGTCGTCATCGGTGCCGGTCAGGATGAAACCTCGGCCGGATCCCGGATTCTGCACAACGTGCTGGCGGGCGGCTTCACCGGGCAGGTGTACGCGATCCACCCAGAGTTGGACCAGGTGCAGGGAGTGCCCGCCTATCCCTCCCTGGCCGACCTGCCGCAACCGGTCCGTCTCGCCCTGGTCGCCGTTGACCCGGAGACGATCGAAGGTGACGTAGCTCAATGCGCCGCTGCAGGCGTGCGCGGGATCATTATCTTCACTTCCGGTCACGCTGAACTGGACGAGGAAGGCCAACGGCTGCAGAGCGAGCTGGTCACTGAGGCCCGGCGTGCCGGGTTGCGGCTCATCGGCCCCAACGCGATGGGCCTGGCCAGTCTTGCGTCGTCATCGCCCCTGAACGCGACCCTGTCCCCGCAGCTGCCGCCGCCGGGCGGGCTCGGCCTGTTCACCCAGTCCGCCGGTCTCGGTGTGGCGGCGTTGTCCAGCGCCACCCGGCGCGGCATCGGTGTTTCCAGTTTCCTGAACGCGGGAAATCGCGCCGATGTCTCCAGTAACGACATGATGCAGTACTGGCTGGAGGACGAGGCCACCACCGCCGCGGCGCTGAATCTGGAGAGCGTCGGCAATCCACGCAAGTTCTTCCGGATCGCGCGCCGGCTCGCCACCGCCAAGCCGACCGTCGTACTCAGCTCCCGCTCCCTGGTCAGAGACGACCGCGGCCAGGCGGACATGCACGCGCCCGCCGACACCTTCCACACCTTGCTGCAACAAGCCGGCCTCATTCACGTCTCGAACAGTCACCAGATGTTCGACGTGTCCCAGTTGGTCACCAGCCAGCCGATGCCCGCCGGTTCCCGGGTCGGCATCGTCGACAACGCCGAGGCCATCGGCCACCTCATCGCCAACGCGGCTCACAGCGCAGGCCTGCAGGTCATCGGGGAGCCGGTAACCGTGCTGTCGACCGCCTCGCCGCAGGAATTCGGGGCGACGCTGGCGCAGCAGGCGGAACGCACCGACATCGACTGTCTGGTGACGTGCTTCATCTCCGGGCCGATCGCCGACCCGGAGGAGATACGCACGGTGGTCGCTCAGGTCGCGGCCGGCAGCGACAAGACGTTCGCCGCCTGCCTGCTCAACGTGGGCATCGACACGATGCACTCCTGGGCGGCCTACGAAGACTCTCGCGTTCCGTGCTACCCGGCGCCGGAGGACGCTGTCTACGCGTTGGGCTACGTCTGCAAGTACGCGGCTTGGCGCCGGCGCTCGCATGCGGGCACGCTGGTCAATCCGCAGGGCATCGACGTGGACCAGGCCCGGGTGATCGTGGGGCGCGAACTCAAGCACATGGGCCAGGGGACCGAACCGATGCGGATGCCGGACCACGCCGCCCAGGAACTGCTGGCCACCTTCGGGATCGAGGTCATCCCGGCCGAGCGCGCCTACCGGCTGAGCGAGGTACAGGCTGCGGCCGACCGGTTCGGGTACCCGGTGATGGTCAAGTATGCCAGCCGCCTGGCGCGAAACCGTACCGGACAGGCCGGATACCGGATGAACATCGGCTCCGACGAGGAACTGGAGCGGGAGTACCGCGAACTGATGGCCCTGGCCACCAATTCGGAACGGGTTCAGGGTGTGATCGTGCAATCGATGGCCCAGTACGGGCCGTCGGTGGCGGTGACCGCCGTGGAGGACCCGGACTTCGGGCCGGTACTCAGCTTCGGCTTCCATGGCGAGCCGATCGAGGTCTACGACGACTTGGCGCTACGGGTGCCGCCGGTGACCGACCGCGAAATCCAAGAGATGATCGGAGAGGTCAAAGCCGGCGTGTGGTGGTTGCCCGGCGAACCCGCCCGCCCCGGGGCCGAGGCCGAACCCCGCCCCGACGTCCACGCGCTGCGCGACCTGCTGGCCCGGATGAGCCGGCTGGCCGATGAGCTGCCGCAGGTGCGCAAGTGCAGTCTTGACCCGGTTGTCGTGACTCCGCAGGGTGTCGAGGTTCTCACCGCCCGGGTGTGGCTGGCACCCTCGACACCGCGGACCGACAGCGGACCGCGGCGCATGAGCCGGCTGCTGTAGCCTGATAATGGGGGTATGAGCGTGACGCATCGTGAACACCCAGGGCTGCCGAGCCCGTTGCGGCGGGACATCGATCAAGCCGGCTACTACCCAGCCTTCGTCGGCGATCTGGTGGCGACCGGGCTCGGTGGGGAAGAAGTGCTCGGTCATCTGGTGCACCAAGAGACCGCCTTCGACGCTGAGGAGATCCGCCGGCACGTCACTGTGCTGGTGGTGACCCCGACCAGGTTGCTGGCCGCTCATGCAGACGATCACACCCCGGACGCCCACTCGGCCACGGTGTACGCCTCCGGCTCGACCGAGGCCGTCCCACTGGCACAAGTGCGGACCGTGGTCCTGCAGCACATGGTCGTCGATCCGGCGAAGTACCGGGCCGGGGACGGCCCACGGGAACTGACGCTGACGATCGGGTGGGGATCAGTGCAGCGGATCGACCTGGAACCGGCCGTGTGCGCGGATCCGCAATGCGAGGCCGATCACGGCTACACCGGGGCGATGTCCACCGACGACATCGTGATCCGGATCAGCGCCGAAGCCGAAGGCGGCGATGCCGTGGCTGCCGCCACCGAGTTCGCCCGGGTGCTTGCGGCGGCCACCGGTCAGCAGCTGCGGACCGCGGCATTGTGAATCGCGAGTGGACGGCGCACGATGAGCGGCAACCTGAGCGAGGTGTTGCCCTCCGCGGCGGCCTCGGTCGGGGCCGTCGGCTTCACGGACACGTTGGCTCTGCCCGCCGCCGACCGGGTAGTCGTGTTCCTCGTGGACGGGCTTGGCCGGCAGCTGCTGGAGCGCCGCGCCGCATACGCTCCGTTCCTGTGCTCACTGTCGCAGCCGCCAGCCCGTCTGCAGTGCAGCTTTCCGTCCACCACCGCCACCTCGATCGCGACTCTGGGCACCGGGCAGCTGCCTGGCGCGCATGGGATGTTCGGTTACACCGTCCTGGACCCGGACCGGGACACGGTTTTCAACGAACTGTCCTGGCAGGGCGGGCCGGACCCGAGACAGTGGCAGGACCGCACCACGGTCTTCGAGACCACCGCACAGGCCGGGATCCCGTGCTTCCAGATCGGTGACGCGCACTTTGCCGGCTCGGGGTTGACGCAAGCCGCGTTGCGCGGCGCCACGTTCGTCGGTGCCCGCACGCTGGACGACCGTATCGATGCCGCCGCTCGAATCCTCCGCAGCGCACCCCGGGCGCTGGTGTACCTGTACTGGGGCGATGTCGACAAGGTCGGGCACGGCCTGGGCTGGCAATCCGAGCAGTGGTCGCACGAACTGGCCGCAGTGGATCTGGCCGCCCGGCAGTTGGCTGCCCGGGTACCGGCCGACACCAGCATCGTGATCACGGCCGACCACGGCATGGTCGATGTGCCCCCCGAAGCCCGGTTCGACCTGGGCCAGCCCACCGGGTTGGGGGCGCAATTGGCGCTCGGAATCAGGCACCTGACCGGTGACCCCCGGGCCCCGATGCTGTTCTGTCAGGAGGGCCAGGCCGATGCGGTGCTGCGGCGGTGGCGCACGGAGCTGGGGCCGGGGTTCGACATCAAGACCCGCGACGAGGCCATCCGAGCCGGCTGGTTCGGCCCGGTGCGGCCACAGCTGCGCTCCAGGGTCGGTGACATCGTCGTCACCGCGACCGGTCCCGGCATGATCTGGGACAGCCGCAACCCCACCACCAGCGCGGGCCGGCTGATCGGCATGCACGGCGGGCTCACCAGCCAGGAGATGGACATCCCGCTGCTGGTCCTCCCACCGCGCCGGCCCAGGTGACGCCCGGCGGGGGAGCGGAACGCTACTCCTTCTTGCTGCCGAACAGGATGTCGTCCCAGCTGGGCACTGACGGCCGGTTCCGGCGTGCGGACGAACCGCCGCTCTTGGTCTGCCGCCGCGACGTCTTCGCCACCCCCAGGTCGATCTCGGCCTGCCCGTCGACCTGCCCGTCGTCCCGGTGCGTGTCGTCCCGGGGGCTGGCCTCAGCCGGCTGCTGCGGGGCGGGCCGTTCTTGGGTAGGCCGTTTTTGGGTAGGCCGTTCTTGGATGAATTCCTCGTGGACGAGTTGTTCCTGGACAGGTTGCTCGGAGTCCGTGACCACGGGTTCACTGCCGGGTCGCTCGCGGTCGTCGCCGGGGAATTCGCCGTCGTCGCCGGGGGATTCGTCGCCGGGCGCCTGCTCCGGTGGGCCGGCGGCGGAATCCGCATCGTCCGCACCGGGCAGCGGCGCATCGCCGGAAGCTTCTTCGCCCGGGTCCAACGGCCCGTCCAGCACTGTGGCGTCCGGCCAGTCCTCCGGGTGCGAATCGGCCGGGTGCGCCGGCGGAGGGTCGCCGGAGAATCCCCGGGGCTCGCTGACCTGCACAGCGTCCTCGGCCACGACGTTGGCCGGGAAGTGAGCCGCTCTGGAGCCGTCCCGCGGGCGCGGCTGCGACTGGTGGGTAGGCCAGTCCCGGTGGCCGGGCCCATCGTCCCGCTCGTCCGGGAGCTGCTGCTGAGGTGGCTCGTCATCGGGTGGCCGCTGGCCGGCGGCGGGTTGCTGGTCGTTGCGGCGCAATACTCGTTCCAGCGTCATCCGTGAGGAAGCCGGGGAGTCCTCACGATGTTGCGGTTCGTCGCTGAGCCACTCGGCCTGGTCGTTGCCAGGGGTCAGGTGTACGGCCGCCATGTCATAGCGCCACAGCGCGACCCGGCGAGTCGGCCCGTCGGCGAACTGCAGCTGAACGGTCCAGGTACCGTCCTCGTTGCGCCAGGCGTCCCAGGCCGTGCCGTCCTCCAGATCCACCCCGGCCCTGGCCAGCCGGGTGTCACACGTCTGCCCCAGGGTGGCACTGACCCCGTCGCGGCGGCGCAACCCGACCCCCCGGGCGCGCAGCACCACGTGCTCTCGTTCGGCCAGCACCGGTCCCTCGTACTTGCGCACGTAGTCCACCGGGAGCCCGGAGGAGGAGGCGATCTCCGCTGTGGTGTAGCCCGCCCGGATCCGGTGTTGAATATCACGTGGACGCAGCGTGTCCTCGGCACCGTGGGCCTGGGCCAATCGCCCGTGCGCGCTGCGGACCGCGCCACGCAATGCCTCGTCGAGAGGGACCCGGTACTGCCTGTCCTGCGCATCGGCGAGCACGACGTGCTCACCGTCTTGGTGAACGCCGACCAGGTGTAGATCCCGCATAGACGCCTCCGTCGCTGTGCTTGCGCTCAACTGTAGGCCAGGCGCGCCGCTGGGCCCAGCAGGAACCTGGAATGATAGGCCCATGAGTACCGGCCTTCGTGATCTCGACCCCTACGACGCCGTCGTTCTGTTGTCCTTCGGTGGGCCGCAGGGCCCGGAGGATGTTATTCCGTTCTTGGAGAACGTGACCGCAGGCAGAGGGATTCCGCGGGAGCGATTGGCCGAGGTAGGCGAGCATTATCACCTGTTCAACGGGGTCAGCCCCATCAACGCACAGAACTCCGCCCTGACGACCGCGCTTCGCACAGAGTTGGCGCGGCGGGGGATCGCCACGCCGGTGTATCTGGGCAACCGGAACTGGCGGCCGTCCCTGGTGGACGCCCTGCGGCAGGCCGGCGCCGACGGAGCCCGGCGGATCCTCGCCGTGACCACCAGCGCCTACTCCTCCTATTCGGGGTGCCGGCAGTACCGGGAGGACGTCGCCACCGCGATCGCCGAGTTGGCCACGGAAGGCACCGTGGTCCAGGTGGACCAGGTGCGTAGGTACTTCAACATCCCCGGTTTCGTGCAGGCCAACGTGGACGCGGCCACGCGGGCCTGGTACGAGGTGCTGGACGACCCGGCGGACCTGCTCGACATCGCGGGTGAGGACTGGCCGCGGCTGGTATTCGTGACCCATTCGATCCCCATCGGGATGCAGGAGACCTCCGGCCCCGGCGGCGGGCAGTACGTGCGCCAGCACTTGTCCTTGGCCGACCGGATCGCCGACCTGCTGGCCGAACACTTCGGGCGTCCCATCGACTACGACCTGGTGTTCTGTTCGCGATCCGGCCCGCCGCAGGTTCCGTGGCTGGAACCCGATGTGAACGACCACCTGCAGGATCTGGCCCAGCAGGGGCAACGCCGGGTGGTGCTGGCGCCCATCGGGTTCATCAGCGATCACATGGAAGTGGCCTACGACCTGGATGTGGAGGCCAGGGCTACCGCTGCCGAGCACGGCGTGCGGATCGCCAGGGCGAGCACCGCCGGCACCGACGCCGCGTTCGTTGCCGGGTTGGTGGATCTGCTGGTCGAGCGGGCCATCGCCGAGCGGACCGGGACGACGACCACCGGAGGGCCTGCCCCACCGGCCTCGGCCTTCGCACCGTTGCACGATGTGTGCGGCCGGGGCTGCTGCCCCAACCTGCGTGCCGACAAACCGGCCGCGTGTGGTCACCCGGACGAGATGCCGTTGGACACCGTCAGCCCGACGGGCTGATGCAGCGTCGCCGCAGTCAGGACCGCCGGATTGGGCCGGGCCGGCCGGGCAACGACCGGGATCACCCTTGGGCGGCCCTAGAATGGTGACGATTTAGCCACACTCGGCCCGGTTGGGGGTCTCAGCGGTGGGATGCGGGGCTCAGGTAGGGCACAATGCCGGGCGCACGGGCATGAAAAGCACTCCTGAGTTGTTGGGACTGCCGCCCACACGAGTGTCAGACGGAGAGTGACGAACGCAATGGCGACTGACTACGACGCCCCTCGCAAGACCGATGACGAACTCAGCGAGGACTCCCTGGAGGAATTGAAGGCTCGTCGCAGTGAAAAGGTTTCCTCGGTTGTCGACGAGGACGAGACCGAGGCTGCGGAGGGTTTCGAGCTACCCGGGGCGGACCTGTCCAACGAGGAACTGTCGGTGCGGGTGCTGCCTCGCCAGGCGGACGAGTTCACCTGCTCGCAGTGTTTCCTGGTACACCATCGCAGCCAACTGGCCAGCGCCGAAGGCGGCGTCCTGGTGTGCAAGGAGTGCGCCAGCTGACGCGGTAGCGGCGTGGCCGGGCCTGCGGCGCGCGGTTGCCCGGTTCACCCGCGATTATCCGGTTCAACCGTGGCTGTCCGGTTCATCGCCGGGCAGCCACCGCTTCGTTCACCGCCGCCGCCAGTGCTTGCGGGTTGCGTGAGGACACCAGCCAGTACGGGGTCGGATCGGACGGGTCGTCCAAGCCGATGCGCACCACCCCGCTCAGCCAGCCCCGCATCGCCAGGTAGGCCCGGGCGTCCAGTCCGGGCCCTTTGGCGTACCGTGCCTGTTCCTCGTCGAAAGACTCGGCCCCGCTGAGCAACGACGTGTCGATGTGGGCCTTGCCTACGCGCAGTTCGTCCGCATCGACACGGATCGTGATCGCGAAATGCGTCAACGCCGCGGCGACCGGAATGAAGACCGCCACCGCGACCACGGCCACCAGCGGTTTTCCCAATGGGTTCAGCGCGATGCCGGCTCCGGCGGCCATCACGGCGGCGATCACCCAGATTCCCGGGGTCGGCCACAGTCTCTCCTCGTACAACACGGACCAAGCCTGTCATAGGCTCAGCGAATGCTTGACGTCACGTTGCACCGGTTGGATCCCGGTCTTGAGCCACCCGGCTACGCCCGGGCCGGGGACGCCGGTGCCGACCTGCGATCCCGGATCGACGTCGTGGTGCCCGCCGGGCAGCGACGCAGCGTCCCGACCGGCATGGCCATCGCACTGCCGCCGGGGTATGTGGGGCTGGTCCAGCCGCGCAGTGGCCTCGCGGCCGAACACGGCATTACAGTGCTCAACTCCCCCGGAACCATCGATGCCGGATACCGTGGAGAGATCGTGGTCACGCTGCTCAACACCGATGCTACGACCGACGTGCGCGTGCATCGCGGGCAACGCATCGCCCAGCTCCTCGTGCAGCGGGTGGAACAGGTCCGTTGGGTCGAGGTGGCGCGGCTGCCGGACAGCCAACGGGGAGTTGACGGGCACGGATCCACCGGCCGGTAGAGGAAGGAAGACATCTGTGAAGTTGTTCGGACGAGGCAAATCTGAGCTTCCCGACCCGCGGCCGGTGCCCCGCGAGACCACCCGGGAACCGGCCAAGCAGGCCCCGACCCGCGGGCCGTTCGACCTGGCCGATGCGCCGGAACAGCCCCGGGTGGACCTTGGCGGCCTGCATTTGCCCGTCGTCGAGGACATCGAATACCGGCTCGAGGTGAACCAGCAGAACAACCAGGTCCGGTCGGTGACGGCAGTGCACGGCGCATCGTCGATGCAGATCCATGTCTACGCCGCGCCACGCAGTGGCGGTGAATGGCGCAAGGTGGCGGCGGAGATCGAGGAGAACGTCACCAGCTCCGGTGGCAGCGCCGAACTCAGCCTGGATGGGCCGATGGGACGCCAGCTGACGATCACCCAACCGAACGGGCAGGTCATGCGGCTGCTGGGGCACGACGGATCCCGGTGGTTTCTGAGAGCTGCCCTGATCGGCCCGGCGGCCCACGAAGACCAAGCGGCCGAGCCGTTGCTGGACGTCCTGCGTGCCACCGCGGTGGTACGCGGCGAGGGCGCCATGGCCCCCCGGGATCCGCTGCCGCTGACCATGCCCGTGCAGCCCCAATCGGGCGAACAGGCCCAGTCGGCGACACCGAAGGTGCCGCAAATGCCGCAACGAGGACCGGAGATCACCGAGATAGGCTGAATGAGGGAAATCACACCGGTCAGGTGTCCGTGGCAGGAATCGCGGCCGCGGGCTGCTCGTTGGCCGACGGGGTGAGATGCCATGAACAAAGCCCATAGGCTGTGGCGGCACTGGACCGCCAGCACCGAGGGGGAACTGGCCAGGCGCAAGGAGTCCCGGTCCCGGGAACTGGGTGGGTCCCGGTGCTGTGACGTCCAACCGCGGCAGCGGGCGGTAGTTGCCGGCCCGTTGCGCAGCGTTACGTTACGCCCGAAAGCGGGCGCACCCGCACTGGAAGCCGAACTCGGCGACGGTTCCGGCATCGTGACTCTGATTTGGTTAGGCCGCCGGCAGATCGCCGGGGTGCACGCCGGCACCTGGATGCGGGCCGCGGGTATGGTCTGCGAACAGGACGGGCGGCGCGTCATCTACAACCCCCGGTATGAAATACGCCCAGGGGCGCCGCAAACCGTCGAGCAGGCCTAACCCGGCACCGGCCACCCAGGTGCCGCCTGGTGCGGGCTGTGCCTCAGACCCCCTCCGGGTGCAGATCCTGGCTGTCGATGTCCGGATGCCCGGCGGTCTTGCGGTCCTTCGCCGCACCCTGGTCAGCCTGCGGTGCAGCCGCCTCGGGCACATCCGCATCGGCGGTGCGCAGCTTGAGGGCCGCGGCCAGCCCGGCCTCCTCCTGCCGGGCGGTCAGGAAGAGCAACTCGTCGCCGGGTTCCACGGTGTCGTCCACGCTGGGTGGGATCGGGCGCTCGTCACGGATGATGGCCACCAACACCGTGTCGGTGGGGAACTCCAGATCGCCCACCCGGGTGCCGCCGACCTCGGTGTCCGCAGCCAGGGTGATTTCCACCAGCTCGGCCAGCCCCTGCTGGAACGTGAACATGTGAACCACCTCACCGATGGCCACCGCCTCCTCCACCAGGGCGGTCATCAGCCGTGGCGTGGACACCGAGACGTCCACTCCCCACGACTCGTCGAACATCCACTCGTTCTTGGGGTTGTTCACCCGGGCCACCGTGCGCGGGACCGCGAACTCCGTCTTGGCCAGCAACGACGTGACCAGATTGGCTTTGTCGTCGCCGGTCGCTGCAACGAGCGCGTCCGCATCGGCCAGACCGATCTCCTCCAGGGTGGAGATCTCACACCCATCGGCCAGCAACCAGTCCGCATCGGGCACGGTCTCGTACTGCATCGCCTTGGTCTCCCGGTCGATGAGCACGACCTGATGCCCGTTGGTGATCAATTCCTGGGCGATGGACCGGCCCACCGATCCGGCGCCGACGACAACCACCTTGATCCGGCGGGCGGCGAGCGTTTTCTCGGTCACGATTTCTCCTGCGGCGGGTTGAGCAGCATCTTCTCCACCTTCGGAATGTCGGGTGTGGCAATGATGAAATGCACCCGGTCCCCCTCCTGGAACACGGTGTCCTTGACCGGGATCAAGCCTTCACCCAGACGGGTGACCAAAGCCACCCTGGCACCGGTCTTTATTTGCATGTTCCGTACGGATACTCCGACCCAGGTGGCCGCCACCTGGATCTCCGCCAGCTGGAACTGCCCCGTCGGGTCGGTCCAGGCCGTCGACGCACCGGCCGGCAGCAGCCGGCGAAGAATCTGGTCGGTGGCCCAGCTCACGGTGGCCACCGTGGGAATGCCGAGCCGCTGATACACCTCGGCGCGCTGGGCGTCGTAGATGCGGGCGACCACATGCTGCAGCCCGAACGTCTCCCTGGCCACGCGGGCGGCCAGGATGTTGGAGTTGTCGCCGCTGCTGACGGCGGCGAACGCGTACGCCCGTTCGATGCCGGCCAGTGCCATGATCTCCCGGTCGAACCCGACGCCGACCACGGTGCTGCCCTCGAATGTCGGGCGCAATCGCCGGAACGCCGCGGAGTCCCGGTCGACGACGGCCACCGTGTGACCGCGGTCCTCCAATCGATGCGCCAGCGATGAACCGACCCGCCCGCAACCCATCACCACGAAATGCACGTGAGCTCCTCCATCGGGTGGTGAATGCCCGCCGAAGCGACATTATGCCTACGATGGGCGGTCGTGAGCATCAGTGACGCGGCCAAGCGTCTTCTGGTTGGGCGCCCGGTCAGTTCCGAGCAGCTTTCCGAGACGCTGCTGCCCAAGCGCATCGCTCTTCCGGTGTTTGCCTCCGACGCCCTCAGCTCGGTGGCCTATGCGCCCAATGAGATCTTCCTCATGTTGTCCCTGGCTGGGGTGGCCGCCTACGCCTTCAGCATCCCGGTCGCCTTGGCCGTGGCGGTGCTGCTGGCCGTCGTCATCGCCTCCTACCGGCAGAACGTGCACGCCTACCCCTCCGGTGGCGGCGACTACGAGGTGGCCACGGTCAACCTGGGGCGCACCGCCGGGCTGGTGGTGGCCAGCGCACTGCTGGTGGACTACGTGCTGACCGTGGCCGTGTCCATCGCCTCCGCAGCCCAGTACGCAGCCGGCGGCATCGACGTGTTGCGTGGGCACGAGGCCGCGGCCGCCGTGGTAGCCATCGCCCTGCTGATGACCATGAACCTGCGCGGGGTACGCGAGTCCGGAACCGCGTTCGCCGTCCCGACCTACTTTTTCATCATCACGATGCTGGCGCTCATCGGGACCGGCCTGTTCCGGTGGGCCGACGGGTCGTTGCCACTGGCTGAAAGCGCACAGTTCGGCATCGAGCTGGAAGGCGGGCCGACCGAGGGCAGCCTGGCCCAGCTGGCCTTGGCCTTCGTGGTGCTGCGGGCGTTCTCCTCCGGCTGCGCGGCGTTGACCGGTGTGGAGGCGATCTCCAACGGGGTGCCGGCGTTCCGGCCGCCGAAGAGTGCCAACGCTGCGGCGACGCTGGCGATGCTGGGCGGCCTGGCGGTCGCCATGATGGTCAGCGTGGTCTTCCTGGCGGGCAGGATGCACGTGCGGTACGTCGACGAAGCGCGGCCGTGGGACCAGCTGACGCTCAACGGTCAGCTCGGTGTGCCCGGTGACGGTGCCACGGTGGTCTTCCCGGACGGCACCGAGTACCACCAGGTACCGCTGATCGGCCAGCTGGCGCACGGCATTTTCGATTTCGCCCCGTTCATGTTCTTCCTGGTCTCCGCCGCCACCGGGCTGATCCTGGTGCTGGCCGCCAACACCGCCTTCAACGGGTTCCCGGTGCTGGCCTCGGTCTTGGCCAAGGACGGGTTCCTGCCCAAGCAGCTGCACTCCCGTGGCGATCGGCTGGCCTTCAGCAACGGCATCCTGGTGCTGGCCGGGCTGGCCGCGCTGTTGGTGGTCGCGTTCGACGCGCAGGTCACCAGGCTGATCCAGCTGTACATCGTGGGTGTGTTCATTTCCTTCACGCTGTCCCAGGCCGGCATGATCCGGCACTGGACCAGGGCGCTGTCGGCGGCCAAGGGCCGCCAGACCCGGGCGAAGATGCAGCGGTCCCGGGCGATCAACACCCTGGGGCTGGTGTTCACCGTTCTGGTCCTGGCGATCGTGCTGGCCACCAAGTTCCTGGCCGGCGCGTGGATCGCCATCCTGGCCATGACGCTGGTGTTCGGCATCATGAAGGGCATCAAGACCCACTACCTGCACGTAGCCCAGGAATTGAACCCGGAGAACTATTCCGGCAACGCGCGCACCCTGCCGTCGCGCGTGCATGCCATCGTGCTGATCTCCTCCGTGCTGGCGCCCACGCTGCGCGCGCTGGCCTATGCCAAGGCTTCCCGCCCGGCCACCCTGGAAGCGATCACCGTGGATGCCGATCCCCGGTCCACCGCCAACCTGATGAAGCAATGGGAGGAGATGGAGCTGCCGGTTTCGTTGAAGGTGCTGGAATCTCCCTACCGGGAAGTCAGCCGCCCGATCATCACCTACATCAGGTCGATTCGCCGGCAGTCCCCGCGTGAGCTGGTCGCGGTCTACATCCCGGAGTACGTGGTCGGCCGCTGGTGGGAACAGATGCTGCACAACCAGACCGCGTTGCGGCTGAAGTCGCGGTTGCACTACATGACCGGGGTCGTGGTCGTCTCGGTGCCCTGGCAGCTGTCCTCCGCCGAAGGCGACGCGGACCGGTTCGACCGCACCGGTGGCGGAGCCAACCGGGGCCTGCTGCGGTACGGGGTCGACACCACGGCCGCCGCCAAGACGACCACGGGGCGTGGGCACCGGCCCGGGTACGAAGTGCCCGGTGGGGACTCCTAGGTGCCCGACCCGTCAGCACTGCTGAGCCTGCACATTGGCCCGGCGGCGCACGGCGGCCATTGCGTGGCCCGCCATGAGGACCGGGTCGTGTTCGTGCGGCACACGTTGCCGGGTGAGCGGGTGCTGGCGGCGGTGACCGCCCGCAACCGGCGATACTGGCGGGCCGACGCGGTGCAGGTACTCCACGCGTCGCCGGACCGGGTGCCGAGCGCATGGCCGGCGGCCGGGCCCGGTGGGGTCGGCGGCGGCGAACTGGCGCATGTGGCGTTGCCGGCGCAACGGGCGTGGAAGGCGGCCGTGATCGGCGAGCAGCTGGCCAGGATCGCCCGGCTGCCCGGGGCCGAGGTGGCGGTCCAGGCGCTGCCGGGGGAGGACGAGCGGGGCGGGCTGGGCTATCGCACCCGGATCGACCTGGTAGCCGGGGTGGACGGCAGGCCCGGCATGCACCGGCACCGGGCAGCCGAGGTGTTGGCGCTGGACTCGATGCCGCTGGCGGTGCCGCAGCTGGCCGGGCTCGGGCTGTTCGAGCGCCGGTTTGCGCCGGGTGCCCGGGTGCGGGCGGTCGCCCCCGGCGATGGGCCGCCGGTGGTGCTGGTCGACGGTGTGCCCGTCGCGGCGGACGGCTCGGCGGCCGATGTGCGGCTCGGCCGGTCCCGTTACGTGCGCGAGGTGGTGGGGCTGCCGGGCGTAGCCGAATGGCGCTACCGGGTCAGTGCCGAGGGTTTCTGGCAGGTGCATCGAGGTGCAGCGCCGGTCCTGGTCGCGGCCGTCGTGGGCGCCCTGACCGGACTGGACTTGGCTGGGCAGGTCGTTGTCGATCTGTACAGCGGGGTGGGCTTGTTCAGCCTGCCGTTGGCCGACCTGGTGGGCCCGTCCGG
>PDSI01000158.1 GCA_002748415.1 Micrococcales bacterium
CGTGCTTGAACCCGCACACTTTATCGGCACCACGGGTCGGCCGCACGTCCTCGCCGGCCCGCAACCGGTCGACCACGTCCCTGGCACTGTCCGGGGTCTGGTTGTCGAAGAACTCCCAATTGACCATCATCACCGGCGCGTAATCGCACGCCGCGTTGCACTCCACCCGCTCCAGGGTGATAGCACCGTCCGAGGTAGTTTCGTCGTGGCCGACCCCGAGGTGGTCGGACAACGTTTCGAACAGCACGTCGCCGCCCAGGATGGCGCATAGGGTGTTGGTGCATACGCCGACGGTGTAAGTGCCGTTGGGATGGCGTTTGTACTGGGTGTAGAACGTGGACACGGCCGACACCTCGGCAGCCTCCAAGCCGAGCAGTTCCGCGCACAGTTCGATTCCGTCCGGGCTGACATAGCCGTCCTGGGACTGCACCAGGTGCAGCATGGGCAACAGGGCCGAGCGGGCTTGCGGGTACCGGCCGATGATCTGTTGCGCGTCGGAAACCAACCGCTCGCGCACTGCGGGTGAGTAAGGCATCAGCGGTCCACGCCTCCCAGCACTGGATCGATGGAGGCGACGGCGACGATGACATCGGCCACGGAGCCGCCTTCGGTCATCGCCGCGAGCGCCTGCAGGTTGTTGAAGGACGGGTCGCGGAAGTGCGCCCGGTAGGGCTTGGTCGCACCATCGGAAACCAGGTGCACGCCCAGTTCGCCCTTGGCGGACTCGGTGCCCACGTACACCTGCCCGGCGGGCACCCGGAACCCCTCGGTGACCAGCTTGAAGTGATGGATGAGCGCCTCCATCGAGGTGCCCATGATCGTGCGGATGTGATCCAGCGAGTTGCCCATGCCGTCGGCGCCCAGAGCCAGCTGCGCCGGCCAGGCAATCTTCTTGTCGGCGACCATCACCGGGCCGGTACCACCGCGCTGCAGCCGGTCCACGCACTGGTCGACGATCTTCAGCGACTCGTACATCTCCGCGATTCGCACCCGCAGCCGGCCGTAGGCGTCGCAGGTGTCCCAGGTGGGCACGTCGAAGTCGAAGGTATCGTACCCGCAGTACGGCTGGTCTTTGCGTAGGTCGGCCGGCAGCCCGGTGGAGCGCAGGACCGGGCCGGTGATGCCCAGTGCGACGCAGCCCGTCAGATCCAGGTAACCGATGCCCTGGGTGCGGGCCTTGAGCACCGGGTTCTCGTTGGCCAGCAATTCCAGTTCGTGGATCCACTTGCGCAGCTTCCCGGTGGCCTCGCGCAGGTGGTCCAGTGAGCCGGGCGGCAGGTCCTGGGCGACGCCGCCGGGGCGGATGTAGGCGTTGTTCATCCGCAGCCCGGTGATCTGTTCCACGGCCCGTAGCACGGTTTCCCTGGCCCCGAATCCGCTGGTCATCAGCGTGGTGGCGCCCATCTCCAGGCCGCCGGTGGCCACGTACACCAAGTGCGAGGCCACCCGTTGCAGCTCCGCCATCAGCACCCGGATCACGGTGGCGCGCTCGGGCACATCGTCGGTGATGCCGAGTAGCTTTTCCACCCCCAGGCAATAGGCCAGCTCGTTGTGCATCGACATGACGTAGTCCATGCGGGTACAGAAGGTCACGCCCTGGGTCCAGGTGCGGAACTCCATGTTCTTCTCGATACCGGTGTGCAGGTAACCGATGACGGCACGAGCCTCGGTGACGGTCTCGCCGTCCAGTTCCAGGACCATCCGCAACACCCCGTGGGTGGACGGGTGTTGCGGGCCCATGTTGACGACGATGCGCTCTTCGCGCAGGTCCGCGACATCCTGGGCGATCTCATGCCAGTCCCCGCCGTGGGCGGTGTAGGCGCGCGCGGTGTCGTCGGCCGCGGTGCCTGCGCCGGTGGCGGCCGGTCCGGGTGCAGTCACGTTTCGGTACTCATTTCGTTGCCTCACTTCACCGGTACTGACGACGCGTGTCTGGCGGCGAGACGGTGGCACCCTTGTACTCGACCGGGATGCCGCCCAGGGGGTAGTCCTTGCGCTGCGGGTGTCCCAGCCAGTCGTCGGGCATCTCGATGCGGGTCAGGGCAGGATGACCGTCGAAGACGATGCCGAAGAAGTCGAAGGTCTCCCGCTCGTGCCAGTTGTTGGCCGGGTACACCTCACACAGGCTGGGGACGTGCGGGTCGGCGTCGGGGCAGGCGACTTCCAGCCGCAGCCGCCGGTTATGGGTCAGCGAGCGCAACGGATACACCGCGTGCAGTTCGCGGCCGGCTTCGGCCGGGTAGTGCACCCCGTTGACGCCCATGCACATCTCGAACCGAAGGTCGGGGTCATCGCGCAGGACCTGGGCCACCCGGAGCAGGTGCTCGCGCTGGACGTACACGGTGAGTTCGCCACGGTCGACCACCACCTGCTCGATCGCCTCGCCGAATCCGGGTTCACCCTCCTCGTCGAGCATCTCGGCCAGCACGTCGACGGCCTCGTCGAACCAGCCGCCGTACGGCCGTTCGGACGGGCCGGGCATGGTGATCGTGGTGACCAGGCCACCGAAGCCGGAAGTATCCCCGGAACCAGCCACCCCGAACATGCCCTCCCGCACGGCCACCACGTTCGGCCCGGGCCGGCCGGCGACGCCGGCCAGGTCCTCGTCCTGGGCGCTCTCGGCCGTCACCGGACCCGGGCTCGAGACGGCGCCTTCGTCGTCGCTCATGCGAGCAGACCCTTCATGTGCGAGGTCGGGACAGCGCTCAGCGCCGCTTCTTCGGCCGCCTGGGCCGCCTTGCGGCGGTTGGCGCCGAAGGGGGTGCCGTGCTGGATCTGGTTGTGCAACTCGATGATCGCGTTCAGCAGCATCTCCGGGCGGGGCGGGCAACCGGGCAGGTAGATGTCGACCGGCACCACATGGTCCACCCCCTGCACGATCGCGTAGTTGTTGAACATGCCGCCGGAGGAGGAACACACGCCCATCGCAATCACCCATTTGGGGTCGGCCATCTGGTCGTAGATCTGGCGCAGCACCGGGGCCATCTTCTGGCTCACCCGCCCGGCCACGATCATGACGTCGGCTTGACGTGGCGTCGCGCTGAACCGCTCCATGCCGAACCGGGCGATGTCGAAGCGGGGGCCACCCACTGACATCATCTCGATCGCGCAACAGGCTAGGCCGAACGTGGCCGGCCATACCGAATACTTGCGCATGAACCCGACGAGGCCCTCGACGGTGTCGAGGAATACCCCGCCGGGTATGTGTTCCTCCAGCCCCATGAGTCCCTCCTCCGTGGCCTGTGGTGTGAGCGTTCCAAACCGGCTGTACCGGGGTCAATCTAGCCCGGGATCACGGTTCATCCTTCAGTCCCAGTCGAAACCACCGCGCCGCCACTCGTAGACGAACGGAACGGTGATCAGGGCGATGAACAGCAGCATCGCCAACAGCGAGAACCCGCCGAGCTCGGCAAAGGAGACCGCCCACGGGTACAGGAACACGACCTCGATGTCGAAGACGATGAACGTCATCGCCACCAGGAAGAACTTGACCGGAAAGCGCCCCCCGCCGCTGGCCTGGGGGGTTGCCTCGATACCGCACTCGTAGGCCTCCAGCTTGGCCCTGTTGTAGCGCTTAGGCCCCACCAGCATGTTGGCGCCCAATGAGAAGATGACGAAGGCAATGGCGATGGCCAGCATGACGAGGATCGGAACATAGGGTCCCAGCTCGCTGTTCACCGTTCACTCCTCACCATGGGCAACCTGTTGATTCCTCACATCATCTTAGGCCCAGCGGTGCACCGAAGCCCGGCGCGAGCCGCGGCCACCGGGCACGACTTCACTGCACGTCGTACTCATCGCTCGCACCTCGCACGCACCGGACCACTGATGGCGTGGGTCACATGCCGGGAGCAATCCAGGGGGCTGCTCGCGGTTAACCACACCGCCCCGGCCGGGTCCGGCCGGACAACCCGTCCCGCAGGATACAGGTCGGCCGCGGCACCGGCCACGAAGGTGACACTCACTATTCAACGTCCGGCTGTTCGGCGTCCGGAGGCCGCCGCCGCGCCCCGGCCACGGCGCGACACCCCACGGCTGCGGGACCGGGCGCGGGCCGGACGGTCCTCAGCCGGACGAATCGACGTCGCCCGTCGTTGGGTCCACCCGAACGGCGCTGTGCAGCGCCACGATCCCACCGCTGAGGTTGCGCCAGCCCACGTGTCCCCAACCGGCCGAGCGGATGGTGGCGGCGAGCGTCGGCTGGTCGGGCCAGTCCCGGATCGACTCGGCCAGGTAGTGGTAGGAGTCCGGGTTGGAGCTTGCCGCCTTGGCCACCACCGGCAGCGTCCGCAGTACGGCGCGCTGGTACACGGTCCGGACGACGGGGTTGGTCGCAGTGGAGAACTCGCAGACCACCAGTCGGCCGCCGCGCTTGGTGACGCGCAGCATCTCCGCCAGCCCGGCGAGATGATCGACTACGTTGCGTAACGCGAACGAGATGGTCACCACATCGAAACTCTCATCCACGAACGGCAGCGCCGTGGCGTCGGCAGCAACGAAGTCCAGGTCCGGACGGCGCCGTTTGCCGTGTCGCAGCATTCCCAGCGACAGATCGGCCGGGACGACGCTCGCCCCGGCATCGGCCAGCGGCACGGTCGAGCTGCCGGGACCAGCACCAAGGTCGAGAATCCGCATACCGGGCCCCGGGTCGATCTCCGCAGTGACGCCGGCCCGCCAGCGGCGGTCCAGCCCGCCGCTGAGCAGGTCGTTCATCAGGTCGTAGCGGGCGGCCGTCCGGTCGAACATCGCAGCTACTTCCGCAGGGCGTTTGCTCAGGTCGGCTCGGGTCACGACAGGAAGTCTGCCACTGGTACCCCCTAGTCTGGCGTCGTGACCCACGCGCCGGACACTGGACTCCAGGTCTCTCTCGTCGTACGCACTCAGGAGGTCACCGACCCCGGTCCGTTGCTCGCGCTCCTGCCTGCGGAGTCGGTAGTGGCATGGGTACGTCACGGTGAAGGCATGGTCGGCTACGGAACGGCGCTGCAACTGGGCATGCCCGGCGGTATAGACGGGCTCGCCCAGGAGTGGGCAGACCTGTCCGGCAGAGCCGTTGTACGGGACGAGGTGAAACTGCCGGGCACCGGATGTATCGGCTTTGTCTCGGCTCCGTTCTCGGCCTCCTCGAAAGCCGGCGCGGTGATAGTCGTGCCACGCACAGTAGTGGGTCGCCGGAAAGGGCGCTGGTGGGTGACTCGGATCGGGGTGCGTGAGTTGCCGTATCTGCGCGAGGTCGAGCCGCAGCTCGGACCACCTGCCGGTCCGGGTGAGGTGCTGTTCACACAGGGGGCGCTGTCCGAACAACAGTGGCGCGAGCAGGTGGCCGAGGCCGTGCGCCGGGTGGCCGGCGGTCAACTGGAAAAGGTGGTACTGGCTCGCGACATCGAAGCGACGTGCGATAGGCCGGTGGACCCACGTTGGCTGTTGCAGCGGCTGGCCCGCCGCTACGACGGTTGCGCGACTTTCTGGGTCGATTCGCTCGTCGGCGCTACCCCGGAGTTCCTGGTGCGCAGCGAGCGAGGCCTGGTCACCTCGCGAGTACTGGCCGGCACGGTCGGGCGAACCGGCAACGATGTGCAGGACCTGGCTCACGCGGCGTCACTGGCCCACTCCAGCAAAGATCTGGAAGAGCACAAGTATGCGGTGCGTTCGGTGGCCGACGCGTTGGCACCGTTCTGCGCCAGCATGAATGTGCCGGAAACTCCGTTCGTGCTGCATCTGCCGAATGTCATGCACCTGGCCACCGATGTCACCGGCGTGTTGGACCGGCCGGTGCGGGCCGCTCGTCAGCCGGCCGGTATGCGGGGCCGCCCGGCCCCGACCAGCGTGCTGGACCTGGCCCGTGCACTACACCCGTCGGCGGCAGTGTGTGGCACGCCGACCCGGACCGCGGCGGGCGTGATCGCCGAGCTGGAAGGTATGGACCGGGACCGGTATGCCGGTCCGGTGGGTTGGGTGGATGCGGCCGGTGACGGTGAACTCGGGATCGCGTTGCGCTGCGCCCGAGTGAACCCGGAGGACCCGCGGCGGCTGCGGTTGTTCGCCGGGTGCGGCATCGTGGCGGGGTCGGACCCGGCCAAGGAGCTGGCCGAGTCGCAGGCGAAGCTGGTGCCGATGCAGCACGCGCTGAGCGGTGCCCCGGACGACCACGGTGGTGCCGCCGCGAATCCGCGCACGAATCGGTAGAGCCGGTCGGTAACCTGCCAGGTCACCGTCGCGCTCGGATCACGAGCCTTGTTCCCGCAGCAGTCGAACTCGTTCCTTCTAACTCTTCGCGACGACCGGAACCGTCGTCAGCCGGGCAGCGTGACTGGTGTGTCGGTGGGGGCACGTGGGGTCCGGGGGTCCAGAGTCGGTTCCGACACATGTCCCCTTCCCCTGGACAGGACCCCACGTTGCCTACCCTGTCGTGCCACTGGCGAGGTCCCTGGTGAAACCGTTGCCCGCGTTTCCCGGGTGGTTGCCGGCCCACCGCAAACGCGTGGACACCCGCCCCCGACAGACGCGCCGCGACCTGCCAGGGTCCCTGGGGACGTGCTGGTGCTGCGCTGCTACCAAGCACAACACCGACACGGGGGACCCTGGCCCGCGATGCCCACATCACCCCTGGCCACCGCCTACCGGTACCTGCACGAAGCGATCGATGTGACCACC
>PDSI01000096.1 GCA_002748415.1 Micrococcales bacterium
GACCGCAGGGATTGTTGTCGCGTTCACATTGATCACCGCGGCGCTCAGTTGGGGTCATACGGCGGCCACGCGGGCTGCCGCGTTGTACCGGCACCGTGCTGACCTGGCGGCCGGATCAGCCGAGGACTACCGCAGCCGAATAGATGACGACCATGCTCAGGCAGCATCCACCGCCGCTGCCGTCAACCCGTTGCCGGCCGAGGCGACCGTCTTCGTCATGGGAGACCCAACCGTTTACGTCCTGCTCGGCAAGACGCAGCCGGTCCCCGTCCACGGCTGGTCCCTTGAGTTTCTGAGCGCCGACCAGTGGGGCCGGTTGGCTCGCGATCTGGACGAAGCCCGTCCGGACGCAGTGTTCGTCTCCTCCGACTACGCCGAACTCGTCAAGGCGAACTCCGATTCGATCTCCTCGCTGCTCACGGACGCGTACGCGAAGATCGAAACAGACACCGACGGCGATTGGTATGTCGTGCAAGACGAACGCTCGTTGCCGGAGCCGACATCGTCAAACGGCAGCACGCCATAGACACGCTCAATAAGGCGTCGAACCGGTCATCCTGGACCCTGTGGCGCTGTTGGAGTACGTCGGGTAGCAGCACGCCAGCGCCATACGTCCCCTTACGGCGCCATAGCGGCCGATGTGAGCGGTACAAGCGAAGTGTCGATTGAGTGCGTTTCGGGAGGAGCCGGTTCCTGGCGATTCTGGTCCCCCGGCCACGACTACGCATGGACCCGAGGATCAGCGTCAGGACACGACATTCAACGCGGCGGCCAGATCGGCCCACAGATCCTCGACGTCCTCGATCCCGACCGACAACCGCACCAATCCCGGCGGCACCGTGTCCGACTCTTCCTGGTGCCGGCGGCGTCGTTCGGCCTGCGATTCCACCCCGCCCAGGCTGGTCGCGTGCACCCATAGCTGAAGGGCCGCGATCATCGCCTCGGCGGCCGGTGCCCCACCGCGAACATCGACTGCGAGCATCGCCCCGAAACCCGGGTAGCGCACCCTTTCCAGCGCCGGGTGGCCGGTCAACCGGCGAGCCAGTTCAGCGGCGGACTCACCCGCCCTGGTCAGCCGCACATCCAGCGTCCGCAACCCGCGCAGCGCCAACCACGCCTCCATCGGCCCTGGCACCGCGCCCATCAGGGTGCGGGATTCATGCAGCCGGTGATGTAACTGTTGCCCGGCCGGCGTGGCGGCCGCGACGACAACGCCCAACAGCACGTCGGAATGCCCCGACAGGTACTTGGTCGCCGAATGCACGACGACGTCCGCCCCGTCGTTCAACGGGCGGGCCAGCAGCGGGGTGGCGAACGTGTTGTCGCACACGCACAGCGCGCCCGCCTCGGCAGCCGCCTGAGCGACCGCGGGCACATCGATGAGTTCCATCGTCGGATTGGCGGGCGATTCCACCCACACCAGGTCCGTCGCGGCCAGCTGATTGCGCAGCTGCGCCTTGGTGGCCCCCGCCAGATCCACCCGGCGCACCGTGACCGGCAACTCCGCCAACAGCTGCGACGTCCCGTGATAGCAGGTCGGCGGCACCGCAACGATGCCACCGGCGGGCACCAACCGCAGCACCGCATGGACCGCGGCCATCCCGGATGCGAAGCTCAACCCCTGGCCGCCCTCCAGTTGGCCCACCGCGTCCTCCAGGGCGGTCCACGTCGGGTTGCCCACTCGCCCGTAGCCCACCTGCCCGTCGGCGATGTAGGTCGAGGTCAGCGTCACCGGCGGATTCAGCGGCGCACCGGGTTCCGGGTACGGGCGCCCCGCACACACCACGCGGGTGGCCGGCTGCCAACCGGCCGCTACTGGGTCGGCCACGAAACGATGCTATGCCTGTCCAGCCGCCGATGTGTCATGCGGGCCCGATGCTCCTCGGGGCCAGCATCCCGCGCTGTGGAGGTCGTCGAGGGCACGGCCCGCCGTGGCTAGCGGTCCATGTCGATGGCCACGATGGCTCGATCGACCCCGTCGCGCACCACGGTGGCCCGGTGGTCAGCGAGCGCCGCCAGCAACTCGGCACTGACTCCCGCCTTCAGCGCATCCGTGCGGACGCTGCCGAGCCACCGCAGCCAGGTGGCCGCGTCCTGCACCTCACCGAGGGCGTCGGTGACCTTTTCCCACGAACCGGCCCGGGCCACCACCTGAGGCCCCAGGGCAGGCGCGCACATGTCCGCGACGTACCTGGCCTGCTTGGCCTTCTTACGCACCTCGTGCAGGGCGGCGAGGTAAGCCGGCCGAGGCCCACCGGCCAGCTGCCGGGCCCGCTGGGCCTGTCGGCTCACGCGCCGCTCCGCCCGTTCCAGGATCGGGGTGAGCACCTGGGCGGCCGGGTCGTGCGCGACGGTGCGCGGATAGATCCGCCACGGCGGCGTGACCAGCAGCTGAGTGCTCGCGCAGACCGCGTTCCGGTACTGACCGGAGTCCAGCATGCTGACTACCCCGCGATGGGCCCGCTGCTGGCGGCTGGCCAGGTCCGCCCGCAACCACTGACGATCAGCGGCGCCCGCCTGGGGGCCGGCGCTGCCCGCGGGCAACTGCCCGGGCGTCTCGGCGGCAGCCACCATGACCTCCGCGTCGCGGGCGTCCGCCAGTTGACGGCCGATGTGACGCAACTGTGCCCGAAGGTCTTTCACTGCACCGTCCAGGAACAACTCCGAGCAGGAACCGAGCACCGCGCGAATCCGCCGGCACGCAACCCGGACCTGGTGCACGGCATCCGGGGCATCTGCCCGCAGGTCCGCCTCGGACCGCTGCAGCGTGCCCACCTGGGCAGCGAGATACCTGACCAGTACGGCCGCGGCCGGTGAGCCGAGTCCCCACTCGTGGTCCGCGGCGCCGGCCACCGCCGAACCCAGTGACCGGGCCAGTTTCGAGGGGCTGGTCGCCGGCGGAAAACCCTGGGCAGCAAGGGATTCCCCCACCTTGTCCAACATACTGGCCGGCGCGTCGACCAGTTCGACCTCCAATTCCCGCCAAGCCGGCGCCGCACTGTCCCCGGTACCCGGCAGGCTCGCGCTGCCCCAGCCGGACACCCGGCGGGCCGCCACCTGGTCATCGGTCAGCACCGCGAGCCGCCGGCCGTCCTCATCCAGCAGCGGGTACTCGGTGCGTACGGTGAACAACTGCACCACGGGGATCAGCGCCGAGGTCACATCGGCCAGCCGGTGCCGCAGCGGCGCCGGTACCAACAGCTCCTCCTCCCCCAGCTCTTCGGCGATCTCGGTCCGGTCGTGTTCGCCTTCGCCCGGCAGTTTCAGGTGCCATCCGGCGTCGTAGCCACCGGTACGGCGGCGCAGCGTGCGTCTGGAGCCGGCCAGCTGGAGGTCCACCGTGTCCAGGTATGTCGCGGACAGGCACACCTGTTCCCCTTCCCCGATCGCCGCGATCACGGCGACCCCCACCAAATCCGGCAGGGTGGCGCCGATCTCGGCACGGAAGCTGCGTTCCTGTTCCAGGTGTTCGCCCATGCCCCTATTGTTGCGGTCGGGTGAGCGAACCGGGCGTGTCGGCGCATGGAACACTGCAATCCGTGTTCGGGCTTCCCGTTCGGGGCAAACCCGATCAGGACCCGGGCAGGTTGCACCGATAAGACGATGTGCGCCCAAGCAATGCCCGAGGACCGACCCCCGTGCCCGGGGGTATCGAGGACGTGGAGGCGCAACTGTTCTCGTTGCGGCGCACCCCGACGGTCTTCGTTCTACGGGCGCTACGGCTGCCGCGTTCCTGGGAGAACGCGCTCGTACGCTTCCGGGTCCCGCTGCACACGGCGCTGATGTACCGGCGGCACTGGCTGTACGAACTCGTGCTGCTGGTAGGCACCGTGTCGACGGCTGTGGCCGCGATCCTCACCTGGTTCGCCGTGCCGTCGGTGGCCGGCTACTGGCTGGCTGCCAGCCTGATCGAATTCGCCCTGCTGATTCTGGTGTACCGGTTCTCCTTCCCCGGCCTGGGTCTGATAGTCCTCAGCCCAGCCTTGCTCGGCGGACACGTCGTTCTGCTATCGGGCGACTCCACCAAGCCCTACGTGGTCCTCGCCGCCATGCTGGTGGCGGTGACGGCCGCTAGCATCACCGAGAGAGTCCCGACCGTGCTGGGCATCGTGGGCTACGCACTGGTGTCGGTGGCCCTCGCGTACGGAGTATCGCGGCCCGGCTACTCGGGTAGCGTCGCCGAAGCTGTGGAGATGTGTATTGCCCTGACGATCACCGCCGTGATCGCCATGGCCGGCATGGTGTCGTGGCGCATCTTGGTCGACGGCGCGACGGCGGCGCTGATCGCCAACCGTGCCCTCACCGAACAGATCACGGCCGTCCGGGACCGGGTGGAGCGGTCGAATCAGGAATTGGCGGAGTTGAACGGCCAATTGGAGGAGCGGGTAGCCGAGCGCACCCGGGAACTGCACGAGCTGAGCATCCGGGATGAGCTGACCGGGTTGTACAACCGCCGACACTTCGTGGCTCGCCTGACGGAGACGGCGCAATCGCAGCTTCCGTATGCGGTGCTGATGCTGGACCTGGACCACTTCAAGTCGATCAACGACAGGTTCGGACACGCGGCCGGTGATCTGGTGTTGCGGGAAGTCAGTGAAACCTTGCGGCACCAGTTACGTGATGGGGATGTGCTGGCCCGGGTGGGCGGGGAGGAGTTCGGTCTCATCGTCGGCAACAGTGCGATCGACCCGGCTTCGCCGGATGCGTCGTGGCCCGCCGAACTCGCGCGCCGGTTGTGTGAGCGCGTACGTGCGCAGGACTGGTCGGAGCACGGGCTGAACCTCGCGGCCACGACGGTCAGTATCGGTGTCGCGGCCAGTGGCATCACCGGCAACGATCCCGACCTGGTCATGCGCCGCGCGGACGCGGCTTTGTACGCGGCCAAGAAGGCCGGCCGGGACCGGGTCCGCCTCGCTGACCACCTACCCAAGCAGCAGCAGGCCGAGCCAAGTATGCGCCGGCAACAGACCATCTGACCCTCGCACCGACGGCCGGGAGCGGACCGGGTATGGACCGAACGGTTGACATCGCGCGAGCGACGTTCAGGTCCGCCGCCGCCGGTGTCGATGCGAACTCGTGATGTTCCGGTATATCCCTCCGACCGGTCACCCCGCAGGACGGCGGTTACCCCGTTCGTGTGCTCGGATGTTCCGCACCGTTGCGGTGGTCGCCCTGATCTGCCTGACCGTCAGCCCCGCAGCCTCGGCCGGGCCCGGCCAGCAGTACTCAGTGCGCAACCCCAGCACCGGTACCGGTGAAGGTGATGTCGCAGACGCGCAACACCGGGTCAGCGAGCTGAAGGCGGTGGTCGGTCAACGCCAGGCCGCCGTGGTCGCCGCTCAGCAGGAGGTGGACCGCCTCGCGGTGGCCGTCACCGAGGCCCGCCGTGAGCTGGAAGCAGCCAGGGCTCGGGAACAACAGGCGATCGCGGAGGAAACCGCGCAGCAGGCCCGCGAGGCGGCGGCCGAGCTCACCGTGCGAAAGCACCGTGAAGAACTAGGCCGGTGGGCCTCGGTCAGCTACCGCAACGGGGTCTCCAACGAACAGATGCGCAATCTGCAGGTGCTGCTCGGGGCCGCGGACCTGGACCACTACGCCCGCACGAAACTGGTGTTGCAGCAGTCCGGTTCTGGCTATGCCGAGCTGATCGACCAGGCACAGGCAGCGGAGCAGGCCCGGCACAACGCGGCGCTGAAGGCTGCGCAGGCGCACGAGGCCGCGTTGGCGGCCGTCGAGGACGCACAGGGTGCGGCATTGCGCGCCGATGCCGCGGCGGCCGAGCAGGCGGTCAAGACCGCGGAACTGAACGCGTTGCTGCAGGCGGCCGAGCAGGAAATGGATGAAGCCGAACAGGAGGCTGCCCGGCTGCGCGCCCAGCAGTGGCAGGCGCGCCCGGACAGCAAACCCGGCAACGGACGGCCCAACGTCGTGACCGGCCCGGTCGGGGACTGCCAGGGCGCGGACACCTCCCCGTACGGCAACGGCCAGGCTCCGCTGAGCGCGCTGTGCCCACTGTGGTCCGCGCCCGGAGAACACCTGCGGGCCGATGCGGCCTACGCGTTCAACATGATGTCCATGGAGTACGCGCGCACTTTCGGGCAACCCATCTGTGTGACCGACTCCTATCGGCCGCTGGCCGAGCAGGTGGCCGTCAAGATCGCGAAACCGTACCTGGCGGCGAAACCCGGCACCTCGAACCACGGGTGGGGCATCGCCGTGGACCTGTGCGGGGGGATCAACCGGTTCGGCACCCCGCAGCACGTGTGGATGCAGAACAACGCCGGAAAGTTCGCCTTCCACCACCCGTCCTGGGCGCAGGCCGGCGGATCCAAGCCCGAGGCGTGGCACTGGGAGTTCGCCGGCTGAGCCGGCCGGATCCGGCTGCGCAGGCCGGCCCGCACCCGTCCCGGACGGCACGCCCGCAGGCGGCGCGGGCGCAAAGGTGTGGTAAGACCAGCATGTGAGTCTTCCCCGGCGGCAGCGCATCGCCAGTCGCTACCTGACCACCGGTGCACCGACCGTCACCGCACACCAGGGTTTCGCCACCACCGAGCCGCCGCACAGCGGCCCGCCGAACACGCTGCCGGCGTTCCGGGCCGCGCTGGCAGCCGGAGCGGACTACCTCGAAACCGACGTCTACGTCACCGCCGACGACGTGGTGGTCATCGCTCACGACCGCACGCTGGCCCGGCTCAGCCAGAAATCCTCCGCGGCGATCCGGGACCTGACCTGGCAGCAACTGAGCGAGATCCTGATCGGCGACGAGCAACTCACCGGGACGATCCCCCGGCTGGCCGACGTGCTCAGCGCGCTACCTGATACGCGCGTCGGTATCGACGTCAAGACCAAGGACGCGGTGCGGCCGCTGGCGGCTCTGCTCGGTTCACTCGAGGAAGCCGGCGAGGACGTGCTGCAACGGCTGTGCATCGCCTCGTTCAGTGATCGACGACGCCGCGCCACGCTGCGGTTACTGCCGCCCGGGGTGTGTACCTCGGCCGGCATAGCCCAGGTCGCGGGATTCTGGGTTTGCACCCGGGCTCCGTACCGGCTGGCGACACTGGTGGGAAGACTCGCACTGCGGGGGGTCGATGTGTTGCAGGTGCCGCACGCCCGGGGCCCGTTCACCATGGTCGACCGGCGATTCGTGCGCGTCGCTCATGCGTTACGGCGGCGGGTGCAGGTATGGACGATCAACGATGCCGCCACGATGCGCCAACTGCTGGACATGGGGGTGGACGGAGTGATTACCGACCGGACCGACACGGCGGTCGCGGTGCTCAGGCAACGCACGGAGAAACCGCGATGAGTCACCGGCCGGCCACCGGCGGGGTCCAGCCGGAGCACCCGGCCCAGGCGTTGCCCGATGCGCAACGGCGCAGATTGCACCGTGCCTGGTACTTCTACGACTGGGCGAACTCCGGCTTCGTGACCACCACGTACACGGTTTTGCTGTCGCCTTACATGAAAGCGGTGGCCGAGCAGGCCGCCTGTCCCGGCCTGGCCGAGGGGCAGGTGTGCCGGGAAACCGTGTCACTGCTCGGCTTGGCCGTCTCGCCCGGTTCGCTGCCGTTCTATGTGACCACGCTCGCGACGATCATGGCCACGGTGCTGTTGCCGATGGTCGGTGCGCTCGCCGACCGCTCCCCCAGGCCACGGCTGTTGATGTCGGTGCTGGCCTGGGCCGGCGCTGCCGCGGCTGCCTCGATGGCCCTGGCTCAGGGCGGCAACTGGCAGCTACTGGTGGTCGCCGAACTCGTGGCGGTGATGTGCCACGTCGCGGCGATGGTGGTCTACGACGCCATCCTGGTCTCCATCGCCACCCCGGACGAGCGAGACGCGGTCTCCAGCCGCGGCTGGTCGCTCGGGTACGCTGGCGGCTTCCTGCTCCTGGTCCTCAACCTGGCACTGGTGAGCAAGCACGAGGCGGCCGGTCTCACCCAGAGCCAAGCGGTCCGGGTGTCGTTGTTCACCGCCGGTTTGTGGTGGGCGGTGTTCACTGTGGTCCCCTTCATCGGCCTGCGCCGGCTGCCGAAAGGGCCGGCGCCGGACGACGGGCGCACCGTGTACGAGCATGTCCGGGCGTCCTCGGCCCAACTGATCCACACCATCCGCGAGTTGGCCGGGTACCGCAACACGTGGATGTTCCTGGTGGCCTACCTGCTGTTCAACGACGCCATCCAAACCGTCATCGCCAGCGCCAGCCTGTACGGGGAGACCGAGATCCGCCTGGACACCACCCAACTGCTGACCATCATCGCCATCGTCCAAGCGGTGGCCGTGCTGGGAGCTCTCGGTTTCGGCCGGCTGGCCGCCAATCTCGGCGCCAAACGCACCATCATGATTCAGCTGGTGGTCTGGTGCCTGGTCAGCGGTGCCGCGTTCTTCCTGCCCCGCGGGCAGTTCCTGCCGTTCCTGTCGTTGGCCGTGGTCATCGGCCTGGTCCTCGGCGGCACCCAGGCGCTGTCCCGGTCGCTGTACAGCCAGCTCATCCCGGCCGGGCGCGAAGCCGAGTACTTCTCGCTGTATCAGGCCGCGGAGCGTGGCACGTCCTGGCTGGGGATGCTGCTGGTAGGGCTGGTATTCCAGTTCGCCGGCTCCTACCGGCCCGCGGTGGCCTCGCTGCTGCTGTTCTTCGTGATCGGCGGCTTCCTGCTGGCCCGGGTACGGGTCCGGGAGGGCATCCAGGCGGCCGGCAACCCCGTTCCCCATGTGATCTGAACCAGAAACCCTGGCCACGCCGCGAAGACCGGCATGTCCGCATAGGATCGGCTCTATGCCGCATCACGATCTCATCATTGTCGGGGCCGGTTCCGGGCGCTCCCTCGCCACCGCCGACGCATTGGCCGACCTGGACATCGCGCTGGTGGAGGAGAACAAGTTCGGCGGTACCTGCCTGAACCTCGGGTGCATCCCGACCAAGATGTTCGTGATCCCCGCCGACCGGGTGGTCCAGGCGCGCGAGGCGCGCGCTCTCGGAGTACGTTTCGATGAACCGCAGGTGGACTGGCGGGCGATCCGGGACCGGGTATTCGGGCGGATCGACCCCATTGAGGAACACCACGGGAACGAGGACGAGCAACGCCCCCACACCACCGTCTACCGGGCCTCGGCCCGGTTCACCGGCGACCGCCGGCTGGCCTTGTCCACGGGGCAGGAGCTGACGGCGGACCGGGTCGTCATCGCCGCCGGGTCCCGGCCGATGACGCTACCGATCCCCGCGTTGGACCGAGTCGACCCAGCATCGGGGGTGCACACCTCGGACACGGTGCTGCGGATGGACTCGCTACCGCCGCGGATGATCGTCGTCGGTGGTGGGTTCATCGCCTGCGAGCTGGCGCACGTCTTCGACGCGTACGGGGTGCAGGTCACGATGGTCGAGATGACCCCCCACTTGTTGCCCGCCGAGGACGACGAGGTGCGGGATCGCATCACGGCCGCGTTCTGCGACCGGATGGCGGTCCACGTGTCCGCGAAAGTCCAGTCCGCCCAGCGCCGCGACGGGGTATGGGAGTTGGCAGTGGAGGGCCCGGACGGGCCGGTGTCGGTGGCCGCGGAGGCCGTCCTGCTCGCGGTCGGACGAGCCCCGAACGCGGACCGTCTGGATGTGGCGGCCGGGGGTATGGCCGTCGATGAGGCGGGCCGGGTCGTCGTCGACGAGTACCAGCGAACCTCGGCCGCCGGTGTCTGGGCGCTGGGAGACGTAAGCACCCGGTGGCCGCTCAAGCACGTCGCCAACCACGAGGCCCGGGTGGTCGCCCACAACGTGGCCGTGGACGCCGACCTGATCGGCGGCGAAGCGCTGAGCACCGATCACGATTTCGTCCCGCATGCGGTGTTCACCCACCCGCAGGTTGCGGCGTTCGGGCCCACCCGCAGGCAGCTGGAGGAGGCGGGCACGGACTACGTGAGCGCGTCCCAGCCGTACTCGGCGATCGCCTACGGGTGGGCGCTGGAAGACACGGCCGGGTTGCTGACCGTGTACGCCGACCCGGGCAGCCACCGGATCCTGGCCGCGCACTGCATCGGCCCGCAGGCGGCCGCGATGATCCAGCCCTTGGTGATGGCCGCGAGCCTGGGACTGGACGCCGGCACGCTGGCCAGGGCCCAGTACTGGCCGCACCCCGCGCTCACCGAGTTGATCGAGAACGCGCTGTTGAAGCTGGACTTCACCGGCTGAGTCCGGCGGGCGGCATCACAGTGCACCGGCGAGGCGTGACAGGACCACGCACCGGCCAGGCACCACACTGTTTGGTCTGCGTGGGTTTCGGTCCGGCCGGACTAGGCCTGTTCACCGCGGCGCTGGCCGCGGGGTCGTTCGCCGAGCTGATGGCAGGCGACCCGCTGGTCCTCGACCGGGCGGCGGGCGGGGTCGGCCGGCTGGGGCGGTACGCGATCGAGTCCGACAGTTTCGTCGAGAGTTTCGTGGCCGCCATACTGGAGCGAACTGACGACGACGACCTGCGGCCGCGTGGCCCGTGGGCCGAGCAGGCCGTGGCTGAACTCGCCGGCCAGGTTGAGGCCCGCCGAGGAGGCCCGGTCCCCCTGCCTTGGGCCGCAGCCGTCCAAGACGTGCTGGCCCGCATGGTCAGCGCCGAGGCCGACCGGCTCGGGCACCCGCTCACCGTGCGGCGCCGTAGCGAGGTGGTCGCGGCCAGGCGGACCCGCGACGGCACCTGGTTGGTTCAGTGGCGCCGCTCGGACGAGGACGGCGCGGACGTGCTCGAGCGGGCCGAGGCACGCAACGTGGTGCTGGCCGGTGGCGCGGTCCAGCGCCCGGCGGATCTCGCCGGCGTGCGGCTGGCCGGGGTGGCACCATGGCGGGACCTGCCGCAACGGGTGATGGGCTCCGATGAGGTATTGGCCCACGGCGGGGTGGACCTGGTCCGGCAACGCCTGCGGTCGGCCCGCGGCTCGCCCGGCCCCCGGGTGGTCATCGTCGGCGGCTCGCACAGCGCGCTGGCTTGCGCCACCGTTGTGCTGGCCGCGCACCCAGGGCCGTCTGAAACCGCAGAGCCAGTACGTACTGGTAACCCCCGTCCGGTGCCCGGCGAGCAGAACGGATGGGTCACGATCCTGCACCGGCAGCCGCTGCGGCCGATGTACCCGTCGGTAGCCCAAGCCCACGCCGAGGGGTTCCACGACTTCCGCGCCGAGGACATCTGCCCGGTGACTCAACGGGTGCTCCCGCTGGCGGGTTTCCGCGCCGCCTCGCGCGAGTTGTTGTTGCGGATCCTGGCGCTGGGCGAGCGCCCTGCGGAACGCCGGGTCCGGCTCGTGGACCTCACCCGCACCGAGGACACCCACGTCAGAGGCTTGTTGCAGGCAGCGGACCTGGTGATCCTGGCAACCGGCTACCGGCGGGAGACGGTCCCGGTGTTCGACGTGGACGGCAGGCCCATCCGGCTGCAGGGCGAGCACGACCACCGACCGCACGTGGACGAGCGTTCCCGGGTCCGCACCGCGCAGGGCGAGATGGTGGACGGCCTGTTCGCGACCGGCCTGGACACCGGTTACCCCATGGCCGGGCGCTTCGGAGAACCCTCCTTCACCGGCACGGCGAACGGAACCGCGTTGTGGCAGACGACCATCGGGACCGAGATCGTCGATCAGTGCCTGGCCCGCTCCCGCGCCCAGCGAGGCTCGGCATGACTCCCACGGTGATCGTGCACCCGGACGGACCCACTCTCGACGTCGCCGTGGCCAACCTCGTCGCCGCCAGGCTCGGCGAGACACTGCGACAGCGGCCGGCGGCGACCTTCATCGGCTCGGCCGGCCGCACACCCACCGGCATCTATGCCCACCTGCGCACGGCGCTGGGTAGCGCACTGGACTGGAGCCGCGTCACCGTCGTCCAGATGGACGACTATCTGTTGCCGCCGACGGCGCCGGGCAGCCTGGCCGCAGAACTCGCGGCCGAACTGGTGCACCCACTGCGCATCGGCCGTTTCATCACCTTCAACGACGAGTCGGGCCGGCCGGCCCGGCCCGTGACCGAGCACGACCAGCTCGCTCGCGGCGCGGATCTGATCCTGCACGGTATCGGCCGCAACGGGCATCTGGGCTTCAACGAGCCCCCGTCCCTACCGGACTCGGCCAGCGGAGTGCGGACGTTGGTGAGCGCCACGACGCAGGACAACGGCGTCGACCACGCCCAAGGGGTCACCCTGGGGTTGGATTGCCTGCTGTCGGCCCACTGCAGCATCGTGGTGGCGAAGGGGGCGGCCAAGGCCGCGGCGGTAGCCGGCATGCTGGCACCCGAACCCGACCCGGCCTGTCCCGCATCGTGGATCCGGCTCACCGACGCACAGATCCACCTGGATCCAGCGGCTGCGACAGCACTGCCCTCGGCGGCCGGTTGACCGGTGCGCCCTGGCGCCGTCCGGATGCGGCGGCGTCACTCCTTCGGAGCATTGCCGGGCAGAAACCGGAACAAGGCGAGACGACGCGGCGTTGACATCGTGAAGGCGTGCCCACCCTGTCGCGTCTAGAAGGCCGCTGCACACAACCGTCCGCATGCTTGGCCTGAACCCGTCACCAACCATCGGGGGAAACCGTGAGTGAACGTAGTCTACGAGGCACCGGTCTCGGCTCGAACAGCCTCGAGTCCGACGAGGGGGTAGCACCGGCGCCGACCACCATCACCGAATACCGCTGCCCGGAGGGGCACGGAACCCAGCTGCCGTTCTCCGTCGAGGCCGAGATCCCGGTTCAGTGGGAATGCCAGTGCGGCAAGATGGCCCTGTTGGAGGGCGCCGAGGAACCCGAAGGTAAACCGGTCAAACCACCGCGTACGCATTGGGACATGCTGATGGAGCGGCGCACCGTCGCCGAACTGGAGGAACTGCTCGACGAACGGCTCGCTCTGCTACGCAGCGGGGAATTGTTCAAGCGCTCTGCCTGAGTTGCGCACCGGTGCCGGATCCACAACCGGCACCGCATCCGGCCCCATCCGCCGCGACGATGCGGCTACGCAGGCGGTGGCGTCTCCCCCTCAGGGAGGCGCCACCGTCCTCGTTCCACCGGTGTCGAACACCGGCGCGACACCCAACACCGACCTGAAAACCGACACCGACTTGAAAACCGACACCGGCCTGAAACCGACACCGGCCTGAAACACTGACCCGCAAGCGTGCGTTGACCACGATGGTGCTCCACCGATGCACCCGGTCGACACCGCCCGCGGGCCGACGAGCAGTCCCAGGAGCAGGAGACCCCCAATGCCGCCAACGCCGCAGACCCCCCGACCGGCCACCGGCCGCAGACTCGCGCGTTTGTTCGGCTGGCTGCCGCTGGTCGACCTGGTGCTGTTGGCGGTGCTTGCCTCGCACTTCGGCTGGCAACCGGTGGTCGCTTTCGTCCTGGCCGGGTTCGTCCTCGGCTTCGTCATCACCCGCAAGGGCAGCCCTCGGGCCAAGGCGACCCTGCGGGAAATGCTGGGCCGCGGTCCGACCCCCGACCACCACCTGTCCGGTCAGGCCGGCGGCGCGACCGTGTACGCACCCGGTCGCACGGGGATCGGCACCGACCTGGCCGACGACGCGCTATTCCTGCTCGCTGGGCAGGCGGTGGCCGTCCCGGGAGTCATCCTCACCGTGGCAGGCCTGGCCCTGCTGGTCCCGCCGGTGCGCCGGATGGCCGCCCGCTGGCTCAGCCGCCAGATCGCCGACACCGCCCGTGCCAGGGTCGACCGGATGCTGGCTACCGAGGGCCTGCTGGTCAGCGGCACCGGCACCGTGGACGACCCAGCCGCCGTGGTCTACCGGGCCGGTTTCCAGCCCTCGAGTCCGCAGCCGCACCCGCAGATCGAACCGGGTCCCGCCCACGAGGGGCCGGGCACCGGCACTCATCACTCGTAGCGCTCGCCGCTACCGTCGCGCGCTCTCGGATGACCCGAGTGGGTAGTCTTTTCGACTCTGCGTCAGTGGCCCACTCAACAAAGCCCCGGCCGTGATCGATACACATCATCATCGGCACTGCCGGTGCCGGCATGCCCCAGGCTGGTGGACAGGGCCCGCGCCCCGGACGGCGGGCAGAACGAAGGGGACGACGGATGCCTCCGGACAGCCCATGGTTGCCCGCGTTGTACGGCGCGTCCTTCGGCGCACTCTTCCTGGTCATCGTCCTGGCGGTGCCGCGGCGCCGCATCTCAGCGTCCGCCCGGTGGATGGTGCTCATCCTGGTGGGCGCCCTGCTGTGGGTCGGCACGTTGTTGGCCCTGGTGACCCTGCCGGTGGGCTACACCTCCGCCCTGCTGGCCCTGCTGCCGGTCAGCATCGGAATTCTCGCCCCCGCCTGCATGCTCAACGTGCTGTCGACGATGACCCGGCAACGCCGGTCGCGGCCGGGGATCGAGCGCTGGCTGACGCTCGACCCCGTCCTGGTGCTGGGGCTGCTGGCGATTCCGCAGACTCGTGACCTGATCGCCGGCACCTGGTCGGTGCGGGCCGCCGGCGTCGTCGTCTGGCATCCCGGGTGGCTCACCTGGGTCCACATCGGCTACTGCCTGGTACTGCTCATCTGGGCCGGGGTGTTCGAGTTCCGCGCGGTGCCGGGGACACCCCGCGCGGCCCAGCATCAGGTGCGCAGCGATCTGGCCGGGGCGGCCCTGCCGGGGGCCGGCGCCGTGATCAGCATCGTCCTGATCGTGATCGAGGGTGGGCTACCCCTGGACCGGCCGGAGTGGATGGCGGTGGCCTTCCTGGGCACCGCGGCCATCGGCATCCGGTCCTTCTACACCGAACGATTCACGAGCGTGGTGCCCATCGCCCGGGGGGTCGTTCTCGACCGGCTCCCGGACGCTGTTCTGATCTTCGACCTCGGCTTCCGGCTGACCGACCTGAACCCGGCAGCTCGCGACCTGCTCGCTGCCGCGCACGCCGCGGACCTGACGGCCGAAGGCACCCAGCTGGGCACCATCGCCGCGGCGCTCGGCCCCGAGGTGCGGCCCAGTTCCGGACAGTACCGGGCCCGCGTCGGCCGCGTGAGCGACATCGACCTGCGGGTGAAGCGCGTCACCGAGGACAACCGGCTGCTCGGCTATGCCGTCCTCATCCGCGACGTCAGCGCGATCAGCGATTCCCAGCGCAACCTGGCGCTGGCCAACCGGCAACTCCTCGACAAGATCACCACCATCGACGCGCTCCGCCGGGACCTGGCCGAACAGGCCGAACGGGACAGCATGACCGGCCTGTTCAACCGCCGCCGGCTGGACAAGGAGCTCGCCAGGATCCTGGACGACCCGCGCCAGGAAGTGGCGATCACTCTCATCGACGTCGACCGTTTCACGAACGTGAACGACACCTACGGGCGCCTGACCGGTGACGAGGTGTTGGTCGGCATCAGCGACCGGCTGAGCAGCGCCACCTTCGACGGGGAGATGGTGGTGCGGTACGGGGGCGAGGAGTTCATCGTGCTGTCGCCGATCCGCGAGCCGGCACACGCGCACGCCCGGGCGAGGCGCATGTACGAGGTGCTCACCCAGCGCCCGATCTGCACCGGCGCCGGTCCGGTGCACATCACCGTTTCGGCCGGGGTCGCCTACTCCCCCGACCACGGCCGCACCGGGCAGGCGCTGCTGGCGGGCGCCGGCCAGGCGCTCAACCGGGCCAAACAGCGGGGCCGCAACCGCATCGACACGCTGCCGGTGGTCGGTCACTTCCCCGATCTGCCGCCGTCGCAGCATCAACCGCGGCGCAGCGTCCCGCCCGGTGGGGGCCGCCTGCCCTAGGGACCCGGCCCACCCCGAGACCCCGTGCGAGCTATCCGGGGCGGCGCCGGCGCGGCACCCGCGACAGGACGGCGAGGGCGAGGACACCGGCGATCGCCACACCGATGAGGGCGAACTTGCCGGCGGCAGCGACGAACGCGACCGCGGCCCACCCCTCGCCGGCTTGCCTGCCCCACAGCTGCCGGATGAGGCCGATGTTTTCGACGTAGTCCAGGACCGCCGCCGCGGCGGGGACCAGTGTGGCCCCGCGCAGCCACCGCGGGTAGCCGGCCCGCGCCACCGCCCACCGCAGTGCCAGCACAAGCGCGGCCGCGTACACGACGGGGTAGACCAGGTCGATGAGCATCATCGCCTTTGCCGTGGAGACTACCCCGTCGGCGGCCCACTGGTCCAGGACGGCTCCAGCGGAGTCGGCGTTGCCGGCCAGTTCGAAGGAAACGATCCCGTTGGGCGCGGCCTCGCCGCGCAACCGCTTGTCGAGGGGCACCTGGACCAGCAGCAGTATTGTCGCCACCACGGCGGCGCCCAAGGCCACCCGCCCGGAGGCCGCCACCGTGCCGCCGGCGGGCGGCGGGCGGCCTGTGGGTGGCATGACCAGACCTTAGTCCACGGTCAGTGGCGTGGGCGACGCTTTCCGGGCAGCCGCCGCACCTGCCGGGCACGATGCGTCAGCCCCCACTTGGTGACACTGAGCAGTGCCTCGCCGATGATGTTCTTGCTCATCTTGCTGACGCCGTGTTCACGTTCGACGAATGCGATCGGCACCTCCCGCACGTCCAGGCCGCGCTGGACGGCCCGCCAGGCCATGTCGACCTGGAAGCAGTAGCCCTGGGAGGCCACCTCGTCCAGACCGATGGTGCGCAACGCGTCCGCGGTGTAGGCGCGGAACCCGCCGGTGGGGTCCCCCAGCCGGATTCCGAGCAGCACCCTGGTGTACAGGTTGGCGCCGCGGCTGAGCGCCTGGCGGTGCAGCGGCCAGTTGTGCACGCTGCCGCCGCGCACCCAGCGGGAACCGAGCACCACGTCGGCTCCGGCGTCGACCTGCGCCAGCAACCGGGGCAGTTGCTCGGGCTGGTGGGACCCGTCGGCGTCCATCTCCACCAGCACCTGGTACCCGCGTTCCATCCCCCAGTCCATACCGGCCAGGTACGCCTTTCCCAGGCCCTGCTTGTTCGCGCGGTGCAGGACGTTGATTGCCGGGCCCTGGCCGGCTTGCTCGTCGGCCCATTCGGCGGTGCCGTCGGTGGAGTTGTCGTCGATCACCAGCACGTCCGCGTCCGGTACTGCGGACCGCAGCCGGCGCATCGTTTCCGGCAGCGACGTGCGCTCGTTGTAGGTCGGGATCATGACGAGGGTCTTCACCGGTCAGCTGCTCCTCGGGCCGCCACCGGGGCGGTTTCGGTCTGGGTGCGGGAACTCGCCTCGGGCCGCCGCCACCCCCACCGGGCGGCCCCGAGAACCCCCAGCATGCCACTGATCACCAGCGCCCACTGCACTGCCCCGCCGTAGCGGGTGGCCGGCGTCTGGTGGACGTGCCGGGGCAGGTCGGCCTGCAGGATGGCCGCGGTGTACAGGTCGGTGAGTTGATGGGCCCGCCCGTCCGGGGTCACCAGTGCGGAGATCCCGACCGTGGACACGTGCACGAACGACCGGCCGTGTTCCCGGGCCCGCACCCGGGTGGCGGCCAGCTGTTGGGCGCTCTCGGCGGTGTAGCCGAAGGTGGCGTTGTTGGTCTGCAACACCATCAACTGGGTGCGCGACGCGGTGGCCCGCACGACGTCGTCGTCGATGATCTCGAAGCAGATGAGGTCGCCGACCGGCGCGGCACCGACGTCGAACACCCCTGGCCGGGTGCCCGGCACGAACTGGCCGGCCAGCTCCAGCATGGAGGAGACCCGGGTGTAGAACCGCCGGTGCGGGACGTACTCGACGAACGGCACCGGCAACTGTTTGACGTAACGGTCCACGACGGCGGCATCCGCGGCCCCCGCCGGCTCCCACAACAAGGTGGTGTTCGCGGTTCCGGCCGCAGTGCGCACCAGTGTGCCGAGCAGCGTCGGGGTGTCGACGGCGACCACCGCCGCCGCGATGACGCGCCTGGCGTCGGGGTTGACGAACGGGTCGATGTCGGAGGCATTCTCCGGCCACACCACCAGGTCGGGCCGGGGGCGTTCGCCGGCCCGGATCTGGCCCGCGGCCTGATGGGTCAACCGGGCGTGGTTGTCCAGCACCGCCCGGCGTTGGGCGTTGAACTCCAGGCCGGCCCGTGGCACGTTGCCCTGCACACCAAGCACGTTCATGGTTTCCTGGGCCGGCGGCGGGCCGGGCACCGCGAGCCCGGTCATCGACACCACACCGGCGGCCACCACCGGCACCACGGCCGGCCACCTGCCCGTGCTGCGGCGGCCAGGCTCCGCGCGGCGGCCCAACACGCTGCCGGCGGATTCGGCCAGCAGGGCCCCGGTGAGCGCCACGGCGAAACCCACCAACGGCACCCCGCCGAGCGCGGCCAGATCCACGAACGGCGAACCGGCCTGGCTGAAGGCCAGCCGGGTCCACCCGAACCCCCCGTAGGGAAAGGTGGCCATCACCCACTCCCCCAATGCCCATACGGCGGCGGCCGCCACCGCCCTGGGCACCGGCCTGCCCAGCCGCCCCACCATCGCCAGTCCGGCACCGGTGAGCGCGTAGTAGCTCGCCATCAGGGCCGCCACGGCGAACCGTGGTAACCAGCCCAGGTAGGCCCCGGTCCAGCCGACCACGAACCAGTGTTCGAGGAAACCGGCCACCGCGCCCACGACCGCGCCGGTCAGCAGCACCCGCCGCCGGGTTCCCGGCACGTCGTGAACGGCCAGGATCAGCAGGGCGACACCGATGGGAGCCGCCGGCCACAGGCCGATTCCGGGAAAGGCGAGGATCAGGCTGCCCGCAGCAGCGAAGGCAGCGAGGATACGCACCGCACCATTGTGGACCACGGTGCCCGGGATACGTGTTTGGCCGGCGGGTGCGTCCTTCGGGCCGCCGGATCCTCCCGCCGCCGAACGGACGACGCGCGTCCGGTGCGGCAGTCCCCCGGCGTTGTCTAGGGGACGCACCCCGCCAGCCAGAACCCGTCACGTGCCAGGGTGTGCAGCAGATCGGGGCAATTCCACGATAGCGCCCGCACGGCTGTCGTCAACTGGACGGTGACCTGCGAAAACGCCCTACCCTGATGTGTTCTCGCAGAAGAACCGGGTTCTTCCGGACGGGGCTCCCGGCCCGATTTTTTCCCGTTCCCGGCGTGTCATGCGCGTGTCGGCAAACCGGGCGGATCAACCGGTCACGGAGCCGGCCGGGCCGGTCCCGCGGCGGCGTCGGCCAATGCCTCGGTGACTCGCCGGACGCTGCCGGTCACACCCCACCTGACGGCCAGCTCCTCCACCACGCGAGGGTGCGCGGGACGGGCCGGGACGGTGGCGTCCACGCGGGGCAGGTCGGCGTCGCGCAGCACCCGCACCACGGTGGGCGCTACCCGCAGGTAGTCCGCGGCCTGTGCCAGCTTGGTGCGTTGCAAGACGGTGACGCCGTTCTGCCGCGCGTCCGCCGCCCGCAGGATCGCCTCCAGCGACCCGAACCGGCTCACCAGAGTGGCGGCGGTCTTCTCCCCGATACCACCCACCCCCGGTAGTCCGTCGCTCGGATCGCCACGCAGCACGGCCAGATCGGCGTAGGCGTCCCCGCCCTCGATGCCGTACCGGCGGCGCAACCATGCCGCGTCGACGATGTCGGGGTCGCGCACTCCGCCCTTGCCGATGTACAGCACCCGGACCGGGCGGGTCTCCTCGACCAGCTGGAACAAATCCCGGTCTCCGGTGACGATGTCGCAGCGCGCTGCGGCGGGCAGCGTGGCGACCAGGGTGCCGATGACGTCGTCGGCCTCGCACCCGGGCGCGCCCAGCCGCGCGATCCCGAATGCCTCGAGCAGCTCGGCGATGACGGGCACCTGCGCGGGCAGGGCGTCGGGCACGTCCTCGGCGGCCGACTGACCCTCGGCGTCCTGGTCCTCCGCGTCCTGGCGCTCCGTGTGCTGGCGCTCCATGTGCTGGACCCGGTGTGCCTTGTAGGAGGGAATCAGGTCGACGCGCCACTGCGGGCGCCAGTCCTCGTCCCAACAGGCGACCAGATGGGTGGGCCGGTAGCGGGACAGGACGGTTCCCACCATGTCCAGGAAACCGCGGACCGCGTTGACCTGGGTACCGTCCGGGGCGGTCACCGAGGACGGCACCCCGAAGAAGGCCCGGAAGTACAGCGAAGCGCTGTCCAGCAGCACCCAGGACTGGTTCGTTGCCGGCTGCCGGCCGTCGGTGGCCGGTACGCGGGTCACGGACATACCGGCCAGTCTCGCACGCACGCTACCTGGCGGAGCCACCACCTGGCGGGGCCACGACCTGGCCGGGCCGCTACCGGGTCAGTGCCGCCAAGGCCACCACGCCCCGGTCGACCAGCCGCACCGCCGAGCGCGCAGCCGCGGCGACCGGGTCCTCGGCCACCAGGGACAGTTGGTTCAGCAGGTCGAGCGTCTGCCGGGACCAGCGGACGAAATCCCCGGGCGGCAGGTCGGCGGTCTCCAGGACCTCAGCCAGCCCGCGTTCCCGGGCCCAGGCGTGCATCGCGGGCACCAGGCCCAGATCGATGTCCGGGGTCACGGTCATCTTGTGGCCCGCCTCCAGGCCGGTGACCGCGGACCACTGGGCGACGGTCTCCTCGACGACCCGGCGGACCGAGGCCGGAGCCGCGGCGCTGGACATGGTGACCTCCTCGCCCCGGGACTCGTACACCAGGGCAGCGGCAACGGCCGCCATGCCGGCCGGGTCCAGCTGGCGCCAGGTGCCGGCCCGCAGGCACTGGGCGATCACCAGGTCCTTCTCCGAGTAGACCGATCCGAGCATCCGCCCGGCCTCGGTCACCTGCAGCCGGTCACCGTCGCGGACCAGGTACTCCAGGTCCACCAGCAGGGCGCATACCTTGTCGAATGCAGCAGCCACCGAATTGGTGCGGGAGTTGATCCGCTGGGCCACCCCAGCGCGCTGTTTGGCCAGCTCGTCGGCCCGCCGTGCCCACCTGGCGTGGTCCTCCCGGTGGGCGCACCCGTGGCAGGGGTGGGCGCGCAGCTGTTCGCGCAGCCGGGTGATCTCCTGGTCCCCGGCCGAGTCCGCGCCGCCGGTGTTCGTGGTGTCCGGGTTCTTGGTGTCCGGGTTCTTGGTGTCCGGGTTGGTGGTGTCCGGCTCGGCCCGGCCCCGGTGGCCGGCCAGCTCAGCGCGCATCGATGCGGCCAGGTCACGCCTGGCCTTCGGCTTGCGGGTGTCCACATCGCGGCCGATGCGGACCTGCCCCACCCGGCGGACCGGTGCGGACAGTTCCGCTGGATTCATCCGGCGCACCTGGGCATCCAGGTTCAGCAGCCACGGCCGGGCGCCCCCGCTGCCGCCGCGGTCGGGGTCCAGCACCAGCGCATACCCGGCACGGCGCCCGGACGGGACCGCGATGACGTCTCCGCGGCGCAGCCGCTGTACCGAGGTGGCTACCTGGCGGCGGGCCCGGCGGGCCGACCGGCGCCCGGCGGCCTTCTCGGCCGCGGAGATCCGCCTGGTGAGCCCGTGGTACTCGGCGAAGTCACCCAAGTGGCAGCTCATCGCCTCGCGGTAGCCGGCCAATGCTTCGTCCTGTTCGCGCAGTTGCCCGGCCAGGTCCACCACCGACCGGTCGGCCTGGAACTGCGCGAACGAGGTTTCCAGGATCGCCCGGGCGCTGGTGTAGCCGACCTGCCCGACCAGGTTGACAGACATGTTGTAGGTGGGGCGGAACGAGGACCGCAGCGGGTAGGTGCGGGTGGAGGCCAGTCCGGCCAGTGCTGACGGGTCCATACCCGGCTGCCACAGCACGACCGCGTGTCCTTCGACGTCGATGCCCCGGCGCCCGGCCCGGCCGGTCAGTTGGGTGTACTCGCCGGGGGTGATGTCGGCGTGGGACTGACCGTTGAACTTGACCAGTTTCTCCAGCACCACGCTGCGGGCGGGCATGTTGATGCCCAGCGCCAGGGTCTCGGTGGCGAACACCGCCTTGACCAGGCCGCCGGAAAACAGTTCCTCCACCACCGTTTTGAACGCCGGCAGCAGGCCGGCGTGATGGGCGGCCAGTCCGTTCTCCAGGCCAGCCCGCCACCGGTCGTAGCCCAGCACTTGCAGGTCGCTGTGGCTGATCTCAGCCACTCCGGCGTCGACGATCTGCCCGATCATCGTGCGTTCGCGGGCGTCGGTGAGCCGCACCCCGGCGGCCAGGCATTGCGCCACCGCCGCGTCGCAGCCGGCCCGGCTGAAGATGAACGTGATCGCCGGCAGCAGACCGGCCCGGTCCAGCCGGTCCAGCACCACCTCGCGGCGGGCCGGCCGTAGCTGACCGGAGCCGCGGACGCCGTGCCCCCGGTATCCCCGGTCGCCGGCGGCCCGTGTCGCCGACCCCGGTCCGGCGCCACCCGCGCGTGACCGCCGGTTTCCCCGGCCGCGGCGCTCCTGCCGCCAGGCGCTGGTGGCGGTGGCCCGGTCGGACTGCTGCACCAGGCTGCGCAGTTGCGGGTTGACCGTGACGTGCTCCTGGCCGGCGCCTTCCTCGGCGAACAGGTCCAGCAGCCGGGAGCCCACCATCACGTGCTGGAACAGCGGAACCGGCCGGTGCTCGCTGACGACCACTTGGGTGTCACCGCGCACGGTGCGCAGCCAGTCGCCGAACTCCTCGGCGTTGGACACCGTCGCCGACAACGCGATCAGCCGCACGTCCGGCGGAAGGTGAATGATGACCTCTTCCCACACCGGGCCGCGGAACCGGTCGGCCAGGTAGTGCACCTCGTCCATGACGACGTAGCCCAGCCCGGTCAGTGTGGTGGACTGGGCGTACAGCATGTTGCGCAGCACCTCGGTGGTCATCACCACCACCGGGGCTTCCCCGTCGATGCTGGCGTCGCCGGTGAGCAGGCCGACGGTGCCCTTGCCGTACCGGGCCAGCAGGTCGTGGTACTTCTGGTTGCTCAGCGCCTTGATCGGGGTGGTGTAGATCGCCTTGCGGCCCTCCCGCAACGCCAGGTCGACGGCGAACTCGCCGACCACGGTCTTGCCGGCGCCGGTCGGTGCGGCGACCAGCACCGACCGCCCGGCCTGCACGGCGGCGCACCCGTCCACCTGGAACGGGTCCAGGTCGAAGCCCAGCATGCTGGTGAACCGGCCGAGGGGGCCGGTGTTGGCGGTGCGGCGACGGGCTGCGGCCGCGTAGCGCTGCGCCGGGCTCGCGTCCTCGTCCCTACCGGCTACCGCACTCACAGCGGGCTCGCGGTGTCCGCGTCCAGGTCACCCAGGCCTTCGGCCGCCGCCCTGCGGGCCCGGCGCCGGTCGTTCAGCATGCTGAAACCGATCGCCACGAAGAACAGCAGCAGCAGCGGCAACGCCAGGATGAACATCGAGATGACGTCCGGGGTGGGGGTGGCCATCGCGGAGAACGCGAAAGCCACCACCACCACCCAGCGCCACGCCTTGAGCATGACCCGTCCGCTCAGTAACCCGGTAAGGTTCAGCCCGACCAGCACCACGGGCATCAGGAAGGCCAGCCCGAAAGTGAGGATCATCCGCATCACGAAGTCGAGGTAGACCTCGGCGGAGATGAAGTTGGCCGCGTTCTTCGGGGTGAAGTCGATGAGGAACTTCACGAAGTTCTGCAATGCGAGATAGGCCAGGGTGGCGCCGCCGAGGAACAGCGGCACGGCGGTGAAGGTGAAGCCGAGCGCGTAGCGGCGTTCCTGCTTGGTCAGGCCGGGGGTGATGAACGCCCAGATCTGGTAGATCCAGACCGGGCTGGAAACGATCATGCCGATGAAGATGGAGATGCGGACCTTCAGGTCGAACGCGGACGCGACCCCGGAGAAGTTGACCGCCACCTGCCGGCCGGCCTCGTGGGCCACCTCGACCATCGGCCGGGACAGTGCCTCGAGCACCGGGTCGTAGACGAACCAGCCGGCCACCGCACCGGCCAGCACACCGAGGGTGGCTTTGACGATTCGGTTGCGCAGTTCGAGTAGGTGCTCGCGCAATTCCATCCGCCCCTCGGGGTTGGATCTGCGACGCGAGGTGAGGGCCATGGGGTGTCACCGATTCTCCGGACGGGTGAGCCGAGGTTGCGGTCCGCGGCGGAGATGCCCACCGCCTCGGCCGCGTCGAGGGCCGCCTCGACGCGCTCGGCGGGTATCCCCCGGTCGCAGTGTCAGCGTGCGGTGTTCTCCGGCGGGTCGATGACCCGTCCTTCCACCGCATCCGGGGACCGTTTAGCGGTATTCGTCTGCGGCTCGTCCTCCTCGTCGTCGCTGAGTGCCTTGACCTCCGACTTGAAGATCCGCATCGACCGCCCCAGGCTGCGTGCCGCGGTGGGCAGCTTGTTCGCCCCGAACACGACCACGATGATCAGCAAGAGAACGACCAGCAGCACCGGGTTGTCGAAGAAGTTGCGGCCCATGGGTCAGTTCCTCTCGGCTAGGCCCGCTTCCGGTACCGATCCAGGTGCTGAACCTGAAAGAACCTGAGGCACCGGCGTGCGGCGTTTCCGCCATCCTAACCCCGCGCGGTGCCCCGGGCCGCAGGGCGCCGCGGAGCGAACCGGGTTCGCCCCGGTAAACACTGCGACCGGCCGGCCCCGTGCGTGACGGGGCCGGCCGGTCGTCGGCGGGCCTGCTCGCGCCGGCCCCGGCGCACCTGGGCGGTGTGTCCTGCGCTGGGTTGTGACCCCGCGGCGCCGGGCCGGGCGAGAAATCAGGCTGCGTGGTTGGTATGCGTGTGGGTGTGCGCGGTGATACTGGCCGCGGCCGAGGCCACCAGGTCGGCGCTGTCCAGCCACAGGGCGAAGTCGAGCACGTCGTCCCAGCAGATCTGCGGCCCGTCGTGACGTTCGAGCGCCTCGGCCGGGATGACCCACGGCTCGACGACGACGCCGCCGGTCTTCAACAGCTGCACCACATCGGGACCCGCGGGCTTGCGGATCTCGTCGTGGCAACCGCTGCAGGTGAACGCGTAGAACGACCAATCCGGAACCGTGCACACGACGAGTCGAACCTGCGCGGGCGTGAGGTCCACGTCTCCGCAGACGGGACACGATGCCTTGATCGTGGTCATGGTCTCCTCCTCTCGCAGGCCTGTGGCGCTAGTGTGCGGGTTCTTTTCCCATTGGGTGCTTGTGAACAAGAGCATCGGCGAGGCCGTCTCGATACTTGAGCCTCGCTCTTGCACCGGTTGGACGTTTTGTCCTGATCCTGGTGGATGGGGATGACCGCAGCGGCTACTCGGCGTAGCGGGAGAGGGTTTCGGTGGCCGAGTCGGCCACCCCACGGGTGAGGGCGCGGGGTGAGCGCACCACAACGTCACCGGCCAGCCGCAGCGCCAGCCGGCGCAGCCATGAGGTTTCCCCGGTGCGTAGCCGGATACATTGACCGTTCCGCGGGGGCCCCGGAAGGTCACCGAGCACCTCGGCCGAGTAGTAGTCGACGAGCCACCGTGCGCGTGGGCTGATGTCCAGGTCCACGTACTCGTCGGCCTGCGACGCCTGGAACACCCCGTCGCTCACCTCGGTCGGCCGGGCCTGTGGTGGCGGGGCGCCGTCGCCCAGCACCGCCCGCGCGGCCAGGATACGGTCGAACCGGAAGGTGCGGACCGCCTGGGCCCGGTGGCACCAGGCCTCCAGGTACCAGTGACCGTGGACGGCGAGCAGTCGCATCGGTGCTACTTCCCGGGCTGTCCGCTCGTCGCGGCCGGTGACCAGGTAGGTCAACCGCAGCCGCTGCTGGTGGCGCACCGCATCGGTCAGCAGTGCCGACAATTCCGGGTCGGGCGCCGGTTCGACGGCGATCTCCACCGCGCGGGCGGTGTCGGCGGCGGTTTCGGAGGCTGCGGTCAGGGTGGCCGTCGCCGACTCCACGATGGCCGAGTCCGCAGCGCCTGGCGCGTCCTGAAGCACCCGCAACCCGGCGAGCAGGGTGACCGCCTCGTCCAGCCCGAACCGCAGTGGCTGGGCGATGGTGTCGGCGTTGGACAGGTGGATCCGCCCGGACTCCCACTCCGCGTCGATGAGGTCGTCCGGCAGATGGCCGGGCAGCCCGCACACGAACAGCAGCTGCAGGTCCTTGACCAGCTGGGCCTCGGTGATCTCGAAGTGCTGGGCCGCCCTGGTCATCTCGACGCCGGGGTTGGCCAGCAGATACGGCACCATCGCCAGCAGCCGGCCCAGCCGGTCCGCCGCCGCGATGGGTGGCCGTTTGGCCGGGCGGGTCCGCTGGTCCGCCGGCCCACCCGGTGGCCGGCCGGACTCCGGTTCCTCGGGTTCCGCCAGCCGGTTCAGGTGCGCCTCGCGCACCCGGCGCACGGCTTGCACCAGTTCCGCACGGACCACCGGTGGATCCAGCACCACGGCGTCCGGTCCGAGTTCCAACAGCCCCGGCAGCAACAGGTCCGGTGCGCCGCACAACCGCCACAGCGACCAGCCAGGGTATTCCCCCGCCGCGCCGGACGGCAGCGCGGCGGCGATCGCTTCCGGGGCACTGCCCGGTAACCGAGTCGCGTTCTGCCGCAGGACATGCCCGCAGTCAGGAGCGAGGGCCACGGTGATCGTGACGGGGGGCCGGGTCGGGAATGCGGCGGCAATCGCGGCGACGGCATCCAGGTCCTGCGGTGGCGGGTGGGCGGCGGGCGCGCCGAGGCGGGCGGTGCCGTAGATGCGGGACAACCGGAACACCCGCTGCGCGGCCCGGTCGTGGTCGTAGCCGATCAGGTACCAGTGCCCGTGCCAGGACTTGAGCCGCCACGGGTCGACGGTTCGCCTGGCCGCGGTCGTGGCATCTGCCCCCTGGTAGCTGAAGGTGACGGTCCGGGCGTCCCGGCTCGCCTCGTACAGCCGCAGGAAGGCGGGCTCCGAGGTGGCCACCCGCGGCTCGATGCCGACGATGGCGGCCTCATCCGGTTCCACCCCGAGGGCGCGCAGTTTGGTCAGTGCCCGGCCGGCGGCACTGGACAGCCTGGCCTGCTGCCAGACCCGGGCGGCCAGCCCGAGCACGGCAAGTTCCTGGGCGGAGAACCGCACCGGCGGCAGCGCGTAGGCGGCCGGGTCGATCCGGTAGCCGGTCTCGTCCTCGAAGCCGGTGCACAGGGTGGCCGTCTCCAGCGGGACGCCGAGCTGACGCAGCTCGTCCTTGTCCCGCTCGAACATCCGCTCGAACCCCTCGTCGGTCTCGGACTCCCGGTACTGCGGCACGGCGGCACGGATCTGGTCTTTGCGCAGGGGTCGCCTCGTGGACATGAGCGCAAAGATCAGGTTGAGCAGCCGCTCGGTGCGCCGTGCAGACATCGGCACCGACGCTACCGACTACGTTGGCCTGGTGAGCGACGACACCTCGGGACA
>PDSI01000086.1 GCA_002748415.1 Micrococcales bacterium
GCCCTCACGCACTTGGTCGGCGTACTTGCCAGTGCGGACCAGGACGGTCCGGGCACCGGCATCCCGGCCGCCGGCGATATCGGTGGACACGTCATCCCCGACGACCAGACAGTCCGGCAGCGGGACCCCCGCGGAGGCCGCGGCCGCGGCGAAGAAGTCCACCGACGGTTTACCGACGACCCAGGCCTGCACCCCGGCGGCGTACTCCAGCGCGGCGACCACCGCCCCGGTGTCGACGTGCTCGCCGTCATCGCGCATGAAGTACCGGCCGCGCTGCAAGGCGATGAGCTCGGCACCAGCACGCACCGCACGGAAAGCCGCATCGAGGACCGGGTAATCCAGCACCTCCCGCACATCACCCACCACCACATGCGTATACGCGCCGGAGGACGCCACGGCACCCGACAGGCCGGCCGACTGACTCCCCAGCCGGGGCGGCAGCAGGGCCAGCACGCGGGCGCCCGGCCGGCCCGCAATCAACGTACGGGCCGCCTCCAGCGGGGTGAACAGCTCCTCGGCGGCCACCGGGATACCCAGCTGCCGCACCGACTCGGCGATGTCCTCGACGTCCCGGGAGTCGGTGTTGGTCAGGAAACGCAGCATCGTGCCCGCCTCCCGCAGCCGCTGCACAGCCTGGGCTGCACCCTCGATCGCCCGTCCCGAGGCATACAGCGTGCCTTCCAAGTCCATCAGGACCGCCCGCACCCGCGCCAGGGAGGACTCGAACCCGCCGGTCGTGCCGGTGGCCGTCACGCCGGTGGCCCCACGGTAGCGGCGACGGCGACGAACCGGATCTGGGCTGAACTCAACGGCAACACACTACATCTGGGCCGCGAAATCGAACAGGGCCGAGGCGGTCACTGGGCGAATCGTGCCGGGGTCGATCCGGTAGAAGATGCCGTCGTGCTTCGGTTGTCCAGCGAAGGTCTCGACGACGGCATCGGTCTGGTACCGCTGGACCGTGAACCGGATTCCGCTCATGCCCTGCAATGAACTCATATGGCCGGAGAATCGGGCGTACATAGAGGAGGCGGTCGAGAGTTTGCCCACCCTCGGTGAGGTCGCCATGGACGATAAGCAATGCTATCGCCTTTCCATGGTGGCGGGCCGTGACCGGATAGCTCTGCCCAGGCCGTCGGGATCATCGATCAAGAGCCGCCCCTGGAGCGCGGCGTGGTTCGCGAACGGCAATCCGTCGAGCAACGCTACTCGGGGCTTGCCCTCCATCCGCTCGGCGGCGATCTCGTCCGCGTCGGTGATGTCGGTCTTGGTCCGGTGTCGTCGCCGGCGTCGGTCGTTGGTGCGGGAGGCTTGTACCTTGCGCACGTCATACCCCCAGCTCGGAGTGCGGCGATCACCGGCAGGCTCGGGCTCGAGGAACCCTCGACGCCGACACGATGGATGACCGCCCCGGTGTCGGGCAGGATCGTGAGCAGCTGGGCTAGGCCCTTCGCGGTGACGTCAAACGAGGCGCAGGTGAGGAGCTCACCCGTGGTGGCCAGGACTGCGATCGTGCCGGTGTGTTTGTGCGGGTCGATGCCGGCGACAGCGTGTGTGGTGATGATGGACTCCTTCGGCGACGCGTTACCTTGCGAGCAGCGGGTCCGGGTCGCCGGCAGATCTGGGTTGAGTCGTGCAGACTCTCTTCAAGCCAGACACCCGGGCCCGCGCCGAGGCGGCCGGCCCGGCAGTTCGAATCAAGGACACGAAGGTCAATAGCGTTCAGAGCCAGGGCCGGCCGGTCGGTCCTGCTCGCGAGGCCGGGCCGACGTGCCCAACCAAACACCCAGATGGCGTTCGTCGTGCAGATGACCCTGCGGATCTCGACGTCGCAGTTCAGGAAGGGCACGAACTCCGACCACGCGGCCCACCACATGCGGATCGTGGCCGGGCACACGCGGTCCAGAGGCCGGTGCTGCCACTCGTTCATCTCGGCGACGACCTTCTCGGTGATCCTGCTGATCGCGTCCTTCGACACGCTCGCGCCGTACACCTCGGCGAAGTGCGCCGCGATCTCACCAGTCGGCAACCCGCGCGCCGCCAACGACAGCACGAGCTGATCGATGCCATCAAGGCGACGCTGACGCTTCCTGACGATCTTCGGCTCGAAGGTGCCCTCCCGGTCCCGAGGCACGTCGATCTCCACCGGCCCGACCGCGGTCAGGACCGTCTTCGACCTCGTCCCGTTGCGCTCATTGCCCGCCAGCGTCCCCCGGGCAGCGGCAGCGTGGACGTCGAGCTCAGCCCTCGTGGCGCGGTCGGCGCGCTCGTAGTTCAAGTGCTCGGTCATCTCCTCCTCAAGGGCCGTCTCCAGGACCCTTTTCGTCAGCTCGGCAAGCATGCCGTCAGGGCCGACGACATCGACCCTGTCCGCACGCGCCTGCTCCACGTCGTCGATACCCATGGGCTCGATCGTCGCGTCCATGCCTACCTGCTCTCCCGCCGGCCCTCAGACCAGCGCGTCAAGCCAGGCCCCGCCCACCGTTTGTCGGACAGACCCGCGCTCGGCCAGGCCGCAAAGGCTTTACGCCTCGCGGCCACGGGAGACGGAAAGGCAGCCTCAGGCAACGAAAGTTGTTGCTCCAGTAAGCTATTCGGTGAACTCCATTGTCCCCTGCCCGGTCGCGATGGCATACTGGAAACATCCCTCAGCCGTATGGGAGAGAAACCGGCCGATGACCGCCGACGTACTTGTGATCGGGGCCACCGGCTATGTCGGCCGTTACCTGGTGACCGGCCTGGCCGCCGCGGGCCACAGCGTTCGCGCGCTCGTGCGCTCTCGGGAGAAGGCCGTGGCGCCCGGCGCGTACGGGGCCCCGGCACTCGATGGCGCCGTCTCGGAGTGGGTGGAGCGCGAGATCACCGAGCCGGGCGCTGCGAACGGCGTGTGCGAGGGCGTGACCCGCGTCGTCTCGGCCCTCGGGGTGACCCGGCAGTCGGCCGACCCCTGGGACGTCGACTTCCGCGGCAACCTCAGCGTCCTGCAGGACGCTGGGCGGCACGGCGTCGAGTCGTTCCTGTACGTCAACGTCATGCACGTGTGGTCTGGCCGCTCCATGATCATGCGGTCCAAGGCCGCCTTCTGCGCCGCACTCGAGCAGTCGTCGTTGCGCCACCAGCTCATCAACCCGTCCGGCTATTTCTCGGACATCAGCGAGTTCCTCAACATGGCGCGGCACGGGCTCGTCGTCTTGCCGCCCAACCCCTCCGTCAAGGTCCAACCGATCCACGGGGAGGACCTGGCCTCCTTCTGCATTGGCAAGCTGGAGCAGGAGTCGGGATCGTGGGACATAGGCGGTCCGGACGTCCTCACCTACCGTGAGATCGCCGAGGGCGCCTTCCGGGCACTCGACAAGCCCGCACGCACGCTCACGGCGCCCCAGGCCGTCGTCACCGCTGGCGTGGCGGTCGCGTCCCGGGTAGGACGCCGCCCTCGCGACCTGGCGGAGTTCTTCAGCGACGGGCTGACGCACGAGGCCATCGGCGAACGCTACGGAACTCACCACCTGGTCGAGCACTTCCGCACGCTCGCCGCATCGACGTAACTCGCTGCCGCGCCCAGTTGGCGCGGCAGCACCGCCCGCACGACCCTCGGGGCAGGTCTTGAGGTCGTCAGAGCGGCTGCTGCCGAGCGCCTCAGCCGACGGTGCTGGCGGTCTTGAGCTGCATCATCGCGGTAGGCATGACGGCGAAGGGCGCCTCCCGAGCGATGCGCGCCAGCCGCCGCTTGTCGCTCAGCACCCCACGAACTCGACCCGCGGCTCGTCCGGGCGCACGCAGAACACGAGGACGACGTCGAGCACGCCGTCCTCGTGGACGACCACGCCGGGCGCCCCGTTGACAGGCGCCACGATCACGGACGTCCTCGGCGTCACCTTGGCGACAAGGCCGTCGAACAGGTGGGCCGCAGCGTCCGGTCCCTCGGCCGTTTCCGTCACCGACCGGGAGCGCACCCAACCGCCCGGACACCAGGTAGGTCACGAGCTGCTCGCGACCTGAAGACCCCATGCGCGCCCTGGAGCTCGGTGCAACGCAGGCCGACCGTCGTCGCCGTCGTGCTGACGGCGACCTTGGCCATCTCGCCCAGCCGGTCCGCCTCCGGCGCTGAGCCGTCCAGCGCCGCTGCAGCCCGATAGAGCAGCCCGCGGGCGGACTCCACCTCGACGACGCTCTCGGCCTACTCGCCAACTGCGCCGACATCTACCCTCGATGCGACGACACCAACCGGCGTCTGTGCAACCAGGTGTTCTTCACCAAGATCTTCATCGACCAGGACAACGAGCTGCGCGTCGAGCACAACCGACCCTTCGAGATGCTGCTCGATCCCCAGGTCAATGCCAACACCCTGACCTGGGCCGCAGACGCGCACAAGGCCCGAACCTCGACCAACGTTCCCGTTGGCAAGGGTTCGAGCCTTGTGCGTGGGGTGGGCGTATGGAGCGTTACGGGAACAGGCGACCACGGGTCGAGAGGCTTGCTGCCGTCTGGAATCAGGGCATCTATGGGGAAACCGATCCTGCCGGGGGGCCTGACGACCCGCTGACCGGCGCGGCAGCGGAGCCAAAGAAACGACCTCGAACACCGCTCACGGACGAGGAAGTGGACGCTATGCGAACGGCCCGCGCGCAAGGGGTGGGCGTGAACGCGCTGGTGCGTCAGTTCGGAGTGCACCGGGGCACGGTGTGGGCGAAGACGCGAGGAAAATGACGTCCGGGGTTCGTCCTCATGCCTAGCGACGCCGGACCAGTTCGTGGTCGACCACAACGAACTTGGCGTGGCTGACCACGCGTTTCCCGTTCGGCAGTTCTGCGGAGCGGTAGATGGTCGCCTGCGGGAGTTGTGCCTTCACCCTGTCGCCGTCGGCCTTGTCGGCATCGACGTAGACGGTGACCACGACGCCGGGCTTTTCGGATGCTTCCTTGAGCGCTGTCCACATCCTCGACGTGTCTTGGAAGTTGTACGTCGCGGCGGTGACCGACTGGCGGGCTGCGCCGACGAGGCGGTGGAACTCGCTGGTCAAGTGGCCGGTGTCGGCTTCGTTGCCTGGCATGGTCCAGACAGGTGCCAACTCGCGCAGGAGGGTCTTGGCTCCTGCGATCGCGCGCAGCACACCGACGGTGCGGTCGGAGTCCATGTGTCCGAGCCGAGCAGCTGCAAGCAGAGCCTTGACTGGCTTGCGGCGTGCAACAGCGATCTCGCCGAGCGCCGACACGGTGTGCTCGCCTTCTGCGATCTGAACAGCGAGCCGTTCGGCTTCGGTCGCGGTCAAGAGTTTGCCGAGTTCGACGAGCGGGTCAGAGGGCATGGATGCTGCCGAAGAACCCTGGCACGGCTGGCCCGTTCGAACACGGGAGGTCGAGGACGAACCGACGGTCGAGGAAGCGATTGGCCTTCTCGCAAGACGTCTCGGATACGAAGCAGCAGGTGTGACAGGCTGCGCCGTGGAGAAAGCCCTCCGGGTCCGCGGGGGTACGTTGTGCGCAGACCGGATCGGAGGAGCAGCGCGCGGCGCGGCGGAGCGCGGAAACCACAATGCCCTGAAGCTTCTCGGGATCCGACAGTGCGACAAGCCCGCCGAGCGTGCCTTCGCTGTCGGATGCGGTCGTGCAGATGAGGAGCCCGGCTGCGGCCTCACGCTCCGCGGTCTCGTTCCAGGCGTAGATGCGTTCGGTCAGGCTTGCTGCACCGTAACCGGAGTGCATCGCCATCTCGCGGATGACGATGTGCGCAAAGGTGTGGCCACCTCGACATCCCGACGCGCCTCGGCCAGCGTGACCGCAGACTCCGCCTTGCGCATCTCGGCTACCTGCGACGCGATGCGCTGGTCGCGCATGACGCGGTTCATGAATCGGAAGCACTGTAGACCGGTCTCGTTCGAAATGACGAAGTCGAGCCCTTCAACGAGCCGCTTGTACGCCTTCCGGGCCTCGACCAGCACGATCTCGGCGGTCTCCTGCAAGTGCGGTGGCAGCGCCGCCGCTGTTGACTCCTGCTGGTCGAGCCATTCGCCGTAGCCGGACACCAGGGGCGCGAGCCCCTCCCGCAGCTCATCGGATGTCGCCGACGCGAGCGCCTTCATCGAAGGCATTGCGCCCTCGACCTCACCAGCACGCGTCTGCGGCGTCTCCGCGACTGGCAGCCATGTCGTCGACACCGACGTTGCTCGCCGCGATCCCTTGCGCAGGATCCAGTCGGCCGAGCAGGTGCGCCCGCTTGCGAACTCCAGGCGGTCCTTGTACTGGACGTCGAGACGCCGAACCTCATCATCGTGCTCCGGCCACTCCTGCTCCAGCACGTCGCGTACGGGGAGGAACACTTCCGCACCGGCCGCGTCGACGAGTAGCTTCGTCTGGAACATCCACATGCTCGACGGGATCGGCAACGGGGTCTCGCGATCGTTGCACAGCGCGATCTCCACCAGCACGCGCCCGTAGTCGGGATCGTCGTACCGGTCGATCCGGAGGCAGGTGGCATCACGCAACGTGATCGTTGCCGTGTGACCCGGCGTCAGGTCTACGAGAGCGATGGTCCGGACCTCGTTGACCGGGGTGCGCTGGTACTTGCGTATCGGACGCCCTGTCTTCGGAGAAACCTCGTCGGTCTGGATCCCCCAGAAGGCCGTGACAGTGAAAGTTTCGAGGTCGTCAGGCACCTGGAAGCGCAGCCCCATCGACGCAGGGATCATCAGTCCCTGCTTCGGAGCCCGGTCCTCGGCGTCGTCGTCTTCGGTATCAGCATCGTCGTCGTCCGCAGCGGCCGTCGGTACTCCGCGTCCCTCGGTGACACCATCGACATCAAGACGCACCTCGGTCAAGTCATCGGCCTCATCCTGGTCGAGCCTGAGCCGGACGTGCTCGTCAGTTTCACCGGGGCGATGAGCCCCACCAGGTACTGCTGTCGGGGGCTGAACGGCAGCAACTCGTCGTCGCCGTTGATTGGCCCCGGCAGTTCACGCTCCAGGATGTCGACCAGGTTCTCGCGAACAGTAAACGACGTTCCATCGGTCGGGTGGTTGAGCATGTAGCCCGAGAGCCGGTGGAGGCTACCGTCCCGCTCTCGTTCGTCATGACGCTTAGTCTGCCGTAGCCGACCGACATTCAACGGCGATGCCACCGGTCGAAGGCTCGCATCTCGATGTGGAGTCAGGCCGAGGCGTTGTCCGGGCAGGGGCCTCCTGTCCACGGGCAGACCTGCCAGTCATATGGCAGCCGTGGCAGAACGTGCTTGATGAACGACTTGTTGGGCTCCCAGTCAGGAGAAAGCACCCGCGCGATGCTCATGATCGAGACCCGCTGGACCCCCGCCGTCTTCAACGCGGCGGCCAGCGATTGCGCGCTCGATCCGGTCACCCAGGAGTCATCGATCACCAGGACATGGGCCGGTAAGACTGAGCTGGTCGTGACCTCCCATGACTCCGGGTTGAGTCCACGATCAGGCGCAACTCCGGTGAACCAAACCGGAACCTCAGCACTCGGCGTTCGAGACAGGCCACGCACGAGGTCGGCAAGCACAGAGCGGCCCTTGGTGGATGGCACGACCGCCCAGCCACTGTCCGTAGTGCCCGCGAGCGCGTTTGCGCAGCCAAAGTGCGCCCGCAGGCCGACCGCCAGCAGACCACGCACAATCGGCTCGTACTGCGGACGCAACCGGTGCTCCTTGTAACCGAACATCGTCCGGTAGGCCTGCGAGTTCGGCTTGTCCGCGTACACGAGGAACCCCGTGCGATCCGCGAGTGGCAGGTGGCTTCGAAGGTGGGTAACGCACTGCGGGCAACGGTCGTAACCCTTCACCGGCAGCGCGCACGTCCGGCACGCTTTCCAGTCTCCGGCGACGACGGTGTGGAGATAGCTTCCTGCGAGCGTGGTGAGGCCGGCTCCAACCCGCCGAATGTCGGTCCGGAACCGTCGGCTCACACCGAGACCAGAGCGTCCAAGGCGCTCTGCAACCGGTTCGGGGTCTCCCGGATGACCCTCACCGCGTCGCCGAGGTCGGCAAGCGTATCCACCACATACACGTTCGGCCGGTCAACGAGCGCAGCACCCCAGCTGGTCGTATCCGCAACCTTCGAGGTCAGGATGACGGGTCGACCGTGCTCACCGGCGACCCGCGCCTGGATTCGCGTTCCTGAGTGCTCACCCGCTTCGATCACGATGGTCGCCAGTCCGTAGCCGGACATGGTGGCGTTGCGCATGGGGAACGACTGCTTGGTGGGGGACGTGTCCGGGTAGAACTGCGAGATCAGCAGCCCACGAGCGGCTACCTCCTTCTGTAGTCCGGCGTTCCCGGCCGGGTAGGACTTCGTGATCCCCGTACCGATGAATGCGACGGTCCGACCGCCTGCGTCGAGCGCGGCCCGATGCGCGGCAGCGTCCACCCCCTTGGCTAGCCCGGCGATCACCGTCAGTCCCTCGGAGACGAGTAGGCGGGCAGCGGCGGCGGCGAACCGCAGCCCTGCCTCGGACGCCGAGCGCGTCCCCACCACGGACATGCCAGGGTCGGGCTCGGCGAGGGTGCCTTCGTAGAACAGGAACGGTGGTGTCTCCCGGATGCCGAGCAGCCTGGAGGGGTAGTCCTCGTCGAGCACCGTCACTAACTGATAGCCGGATGCGTTCCATTGCTCGACGGTCTGCCGTGCGGATGCCAGTTCCGCGTCCTCACTGGCCGTGCCGAACAGAGTGTCACCGGACAGGTCGTCCAGTGCCGCGACGGCGCTGCCTCGGGTCGCGACGTTGATCGCGATCTCGTTCCATCCCGCTCCACCGGGCCTGCGCCGGAGCAGCACAAGAAGCGCTGCAATCTCATGGTCGCGCGAGTCCATAGACCGAGCCTAGTCGGGACGTCAGACACTCGGCACTTCGGCGCGCCTACTCGCCTACTCCGGGACTCGTTACACATCGTTCTCACGCCAACGGAGCAGCACCCGATCTTCGTCGAAGTAGCGACCCACCACACCACGCCGGATGCGGAGGCTGTCGAGCTGCGAGGAAAGCACGGCCGCTAGGACAGTTCGTCCCGTCCTGCTCTCGTCCAGGTCTCCTCGACGATCTCACCACCGACAAGCTCGAAGCCCCGGTCGATGAGCAGGCGCTCCGCCGGGTAGGGGTCGAGGGCGGTACGGCCGATCGTCTGTCGGCACTTGGGACAGTAGAGCACCGAGGTTTTCTCACCGGGGTTCGGGTGCTGGCTGTGAGGTTGGTTGCAGGGCAGCGTGACTGGTGTGTCGTTGGGGGCACGTGGGGCCCAGGGGTCCAGAGTCGGTTCCGACCAATGTCCCCTTCCCCTGGACAGGACCCCACGTGCCTATTTATCGTGCCACTGGCGACGTCCCTGGTGAAACCGTTGCCCGTGTTCCCGGTGGTCACGGGCCCACCGCAAACGCGTGGACACCCACCCCCGACAGACGGACCGCGACCTGCTAGAGCCCCTGGGGACGTGCTGGTGCTGCGCTGGCACCAAGCACGACACCGATACGGGGGATCCTGGCCCGCGATGCCCACATCACCCCTGGCCACCGCCTTCCGGTACCTGCACGAAGCGATCGATGTGACCACCTCCGGGGCACACCTACCTGGCCTGGGTGAGGTCATCACGCGGGCGCACCAGGCCGGGTGGGCCTACCTATGCCTGGACACCCACCCTGATCCACACCCACCCGCACCCGAACCCCGTCCCGGGGATCGGCCACGACCTGTGGTATTTCGGCACACACACCACCACCACCGGCGGCACCACCCCCAGGTCCTCACCGACCCCAGCGGATTCGACGACCTCCGGCGCGGGAAGCCCTCCAACCACAAGGTATTCGGCGAGGGTATGGCCTTGCTGGCCGGGGACGCACTGCTCGCCTACTCGCTCGAGTTCATCCTCGCCACCACGGAGGGCGTCGGCCCCGAACGGCTGCTGCGGGTGGTCGATACGCTCGTCCAGGTGGTGGGAGCCTCCGGGCTCACCGGCGGCCAAGCCCTCGGCTTTGAGTCGCAGGGGCGCGACGACATTGACGTGACCCAACTGGAGCTCATGCACTCGCGCAAGACGGCATCGCTGATCCAGGCGTCGGTGGTGACCGGCGGCATCCTGGCCGGCGCCAGCGAGGACGACCTGCGCTGGCTCACCTCGTACGCTGGGAAGGTCGGCCTGGCCTTCCAGATCGTCGACGACGTGCTGGAAGAGACCGGCACCGACGCGCAGCTCGGCAAGCCGTCCGGCAGCGACCGCTCGAGCGGCAAGGTCACCTTCCCGCGGCTACTGGGAGTGGACAAGGCGATGGTCCGCGTCCGGCAGCTGGTAGAGGAGGCAAAGCGGGACCTCGATCCCTACGGCGCGCGCGCCCTTCCGCTGCTCTTGATGGCCGACTATACGATTGCGCGGACGTCTTGACGGCTGAGCCGCCCGTCCGGCAGGCAGTGCCTGGGACGCCGGCGCAGCAGCAGGTCGGCAAGCCGGCCAATCCACCCGGTCTCAACCTGGCGGCATCCTGGTACGTCGCCGTGCCGTCCCGGACGCTGCGCCGCAGCCCGGTCGCCCTCGACCTGTTTGGCCGCGAGCTCGTGGCGTGGCGGGACGGTGCGGGCCGGGCCGTGGTGATGGAGAGGTTCTGCCCACACCAGGGGGCGAGCCTGGCACTCGGCACGGTCAACGGCGGGGCGCTGCGCTGCCCTTTCCACGCCTGGCGGTTCGACGGTACCGGGAGCTGCATCTCCGTCCCGGGGCTGGACCGGATCCCGCCCACGGCCCGGGTCCGGACCTACCCCGTACAGGAGAGGTACGGTTTCGTGTGGGTCTGGTACGGCTCGGCGGAGCCGTACCACGAGCTGCCGGACTTCACGCCGCTGGCCGCCGATCGTGGCGAGTACGTGGGCTTTCGCTACGCGGACGTCACAACAGGCACCGTCCGGCACCTGCTGGAGAACGCCGTCGACTACTACCACTTCCTCACCCTGCACGGCCTCGGCCTGCGCGATGTCGACTTCCGGGTGCTCGACGACCAGGCAGACGCCGCAGCGAACGGAGCACCCGTCGTCCCCGCCGAGGCATGGTTCGGCGTCCGCATCCACGGCCGGCTGCCGCGGCCGAACCCGCTGCGGCAGCCCTACGAGTGGCTCACCGCGGTGCTGTCAACCTTCGGTGTCGGAGAACGGTTCGAGCTGCTCGTGGACGGCTGGCCCGGTGGGCAGCGGTTTACGTTCTCGGTCGGCGGGAAGGAGATCTACAAGGTGCTCATGGGCATCACGCCGACCGGCGACCGGGCCACCACGCAGCTGGGCTGGGCGGGCGTGCCGCGCACCGGGACGCCGTGGCGGACACTGTTCTACCTGGCGCTGTTGTACGCCCAGAACCGGGCCGGGACGGCCCAGGACGTGCCGATCTATGACACCACCGTGACGGACGACGAGGCCACGTACGTGCGTTACGACAACGGTGTGATCCGCTTCCGGCGCTGGTATCAGTCGTGGGTAGATCGCGCCGCGGTCCCGGGTGGGCTGCGATGAGCCCGCGCCAGCGCGTCGCCACCGAGCCCGCGACCGACGCCGTCCCCGCCGGCTCCCCCGTCCCTGGCCTTGCCGCCGCCTGGTACGCGGCGCGGCCAGCCCATCGCCTCGGCAGTCGGCCGATGCCACTGGAGCTCTTCGGCCGTCCCCTCGTGGCCTGGCGCGACGGCGCGGGGCGGCCGGTGGTGATGTCCAGGTCCTGCCCGCACCAGGGTGCCAGTCTCGCGCTCGGCAAGGTGGTCGGCGGCTCGCTGCGTTGCCCGTTCCACACTGGCGTTTCGACGGTACCGGCGCCTGCGTCGACGTGCCGGGGGCGGCCCGAATCCCCGCTGAGGTGCGGATCCGCAGCGTCTACCCGGTGGCGGAGCGGCACGGCCTCGTCTGGGTCTGGTACGGCACCCCGGAGCCAGCCTACGACGTGCCGTCGTTCCCGCCACTGGAGGGCGACGGGTCTCGGTACCGCCGCTACGACTTCACCTACCGCACTCCCGCTTCACCGCGCCGGATCCTAGAGAACGCATTCGACCCGGCGCACTTCAGTTTCGTACACGGCATCCCGACCGCCGGGCCGCCTGCGCTGCGCTGGCTCACGGATCCTGCGGACGCGGCCGAGAACGGCACGCCTGCGCCCCGCCGGGCGTGGGCCGGTGCCCGGCTCGAGGTGCCCCTGCGGCTGCCAGGGCTGCCTGCCGGTCGCCCGGTAACACTGCTGGTCGACGGATGGCCGGGAGGGCAGCGCCTGACGTTCCTTTACGGCGACCGTCCCCTGGCCAAGGAACTGCTAGCGATCACCCCGGTCCGCCCTGGGCACACCGTCTTCCAGGGCTGGTCCCTGGTGCACCGCTCCCGCGACCCACTGGGCTCCGTCGCGGCCTTCTGGGCGTACCGCAACCAGCACTGGCTCGGAACCCGGCAGGACCTCGAGATCTACCGGGACGTCATCACCACCGACGGATCCGTGAACGAGCCCCAGGACGAAGGCGTACTCAGGTACCGCCGCTACTACCGAGAGTGGGCCGAGCGTGCTCAAGGCGCGGCGTGAGGCACGGTCCGTGCACCGTCCGGAACAGCCGGCCGAGCCCGCGGATCTGAACCTGGCGACGGGATGGTATGTGGCGCTGCGCTCCGCAGCGCTCCGCGGCTCCCCGGTGCGCGTAGAACTGTTCGGCAGCCCGTTCGTCGTCTGGCGGGTCGCCGGCCGGGCGCCGGTGCTGATGCCGCTGCACTGCCCGCACATGGGTGCCGCGCTGGCCGGCGGCCGGGTCGTCGACGGCACGCTGGAATGCCCGTTTCACCGCTGGCGGTACCGGCCGGACGGCGGCTGCGCGACGCTGCCAAATGGCCGCCGGCCGCCGGCCACGGCCCAGGTGCAGGTGCAGGTGCTGCCCACGACGGAGCGGGACGGCTACGTCTGGGTCTGGTACGGCCAGGGCGCACCCCTGTACCCGCTACCGGGCCCGGCGCTGACGGCCGACGAGCCGACGGCGCACCGGGTGTTCCAACTCGAGGACCCGGCAGGCACGACGGCCCGGCGGATCCTGGAGAACACATTCGACCCAGACCACCTCGTCGCACTACACGGCCTGACCGTGCGCGGCCGCACCGAAACCGACCTGCTCGACAGCGAGCGGGCTGACGCGCTCTTCGGCCCGGCCGATGTGCCGCAGGCCCGGCTCGGCGCGGTCTTCTCCTGGCCGGCGTACTCCGGCTGGCTGGGTCGGTTCTCGGACGTAGCCGGGCTGAACGCCGATCGGTTCGAGCTGCGGGTCGCCGCCTGGCCCACGCTGCAGCACATCTGGTACCACGCCGACGGTCTGCAACTCTACCATTTGGTGCTCGGCGTCACCCCGGTCGCCGCGGACCGGTCAGTGCAGCACATCGCCGGCGCCAAGCACGGCCGCCGCACCGCGAGCCGGTTGCGGTACGTGATGCACCGCGGCGAGGTGACCATCGCCGCCCGCCAGGACCTGCCGATCTTCGACACCATGCGCAGCGGCGACTGGCACGGCATCTACGTACCCGGCGACCGGGCACTTCGCAAGTTCCGGCACTTCTACCAGCGCTGGACCGAGACCGCCGGCGACGGTGTCTGAGCCGGCCCGGCTGGTCGCCCTGACGGACACCGGCCCGGACGGCACCGGCCGGGTCGGCGCCAAGGCCGCCCGGCTCGGCGTCTTGCTCGCCGAGGGGTTCCCGGTCCCGCCAGGCGTGTGCGTGCCCACCGACGTGTACGACGAGGTGGTCGGCCCCGTCGTCGAGCGGACGCGGCGGGAGCTGGGCCTGACCGGGGAGGAGTCCCCGGAGGACGCCGAGCGGCTCGCCGCGAGGGTCCGGGCCGCCGTCCAGGATGTCGAGCTGCCGCCTGCCCTGGCCGCCGAGCTGGCGGCGGCGGACGCGGACCTGGACGCCGGGCACGGCGTCGTCGTCCGCTCATCCGGCACCGCCGAGGACGCCGAGGGCGCGAGCTGGGCCGGGCAGTACTCGACGACGCTCCGCGCCGCCGGCGCCGAAGAGGTGCTGGCCGCCGTCCGCGACTGCTGGGCATCGTTGTGGAGCCCCGCGGCAGTCGCGTACCGGGCCGGGCGGGAGGCGCCGGGGCGGATGGCCGTCCTCGTGCAGCGGATGGTCGAAGCGCGCGCCGCCGGCGTGATGTTCGTGCCCGTAGCGGCCGACGGCACCGTCGTCGTCGAGGCCGTCCGGGGCACCGGCGAGCGGTTGGTGGACGGTACCGCCACCCCGGAGCACCACGAGCTGGTCCCCGGCGCCCCGCCCGGCCCCGGGGGGCCGGTACTCGACGCCGGCGACCTCGCCGAGCTGACCGCGTTGGGCGGGCGGGTGCGTGACGCCGTCGTCGGCGGCCAGGACGTCGAGTGGGCCTTGGAGGGCCGCCAGCTGCACCTGCTCCAGGCACGGCCGATCACCGCCGACATCCCCGTCGCGCGGGCTGGCCGGTGGGAGAGCCCGGTCGAGGGCGCTGCCTGGGCCCGGACCAGCATCTGCGACTCGTGGCTCCCCGAGCCGCTGTCGCCGCTGTTCGCGACGACGCTGTTCCCGGCCCTGGTGGACCGATGGACGGCGAACTGGGCCGGAGCAGGCGATAACCCGCTCGTGCCACGGCCGATGCACGGCACCGTCGAGGGGTACGCATACCTGCGGATCGACTTCCCGCTTAACCGGCACCCGTGGCTGACGGTGAAGCTCATCCACTCGTTCTTCCGCTTCCACCTGTCGCCGGTCGAGCGGCGCTGGCGCGTGGACCTGCTGCCGCACCACCGCTGCCGGGTCGCGGAACTGTCGGAGCTTGACCTGACGGCGCGGTCCCCGGCGGCGCTGCTCGAGCTGGTGGACGAGCTGACGGAACTGAGCGCCCGGTACTGGGCGATCATCGGCGGCCTGGCCTGGTACTGGAGCGTTGGCGAGTGGGTGCTGGCTCGGGCGTTCCCTGATGCTCGGGTGTGGTCGATGCGCGGCGCCGACCCCGACCCGCCGACCTACACCTCGCTGCTCCAGGGCCGCGACTCGCTCGCCCACCAGGCCGAGTGCGCCCTGCACGACCTGGCCGCCGGGCATCCCGAGGACCTCGAGCCGGGCCTCCAGGAGTACCGGCGCCGGTTCGGGCACCTCATCTACCACCTCGACATCGCCGAGCCGACCCCGGCAGAGGATCTGGCCGCGGTTCGGGAGGCCATCGGCGCCTACCGAGACGGGCTGACCGGTGACCCGCGCGAACGCCGGGAGGGGCTGGAACGGCGCGGCCGCGAGGTACTCGGCAGCGCTCACCGCGCCCTGCGCCAGTAACCGCTGCGGCGGCGGCTGCTCGACGGCGCGCTCCGCTGGTCAGAGCACTGGAGCGGCGTCCGCGACCAGGCCCTGCACGACTTCACCCTGGCCTGGCCGCTCATCCGCGCCGCCCACCTGGAGCTCGGGCGGCGGCTCGTGGCCGAGAGCGCGCTGCCGGCCGCCGAAGACATCTCCTTCCTCACCGGCGACGAGCTGCGGGCCTGGTCCGCGGACCCCGGGCGGACGGACACCAGCGGCTGGGCGGCGGCGACGCGCCGCCGCGCCGCCGAACGGGAGGAGCAGCGCAGCCTGACGCCGCCGGTCACGGTGCCGCCCGATGTCCGGGTCCGGATGGGCCCGTGGGACATCACGGCGCTCGCGCTCTTCGGGCAGGGTACCGACGCCAGGAGCGACACCGAGCTGCGCGGCTCCGGGGTGAGCGGCGGCCGGGTGCGCGGCCGGGTCCGGCTGCTCCGGACCGTCCAGGAGACGCGGGACGTGACCGCGCAGGACGTGCTCGTCATCCCGCACCTCACCCCGGCCTGGTCGATGGTGATCGCGCGCGCCGGGGCGGTCGTCACCGATATCGGCGGCTCGCTGTCGCACGGCTCGATCGTCGCCCGCGAGCTCGGCGTGCCCGCCGTCATGGGCACCGGCAACGCCACCAAGATCTTGCTCGAGGGGCAGCTCGTGGACGTCGACGGCGGACGGGGCGTCGTGGCGCTCACGGTGCGGCCGGACGGCGGCCAGTGACCGACACGGACGTCAGGCGGCCACGGCCCCCGCGCAGTCGGCTCACCCGGCTGGTGCAGCTCAGCAGCCTCGCCCTCGCCGTCCTCGCGGTGTGGTGGGTGCTCCAGGGCGTGGACACCGATGCGCTGTGGGCGAGCCTGGGGCGGCTGACGGCTGGCGTCGTGGTCGCCGTCGTGCTGCTGAACCTCGCCGGTCAGGTGCTGCGCGCCACCGGCTGGTGGCTGCTCCTAGGGCCCGCGCACCGGCTGGCGGCGGGCCGGCTGATCCGGTACGAGTTCGCCGCCCAGGCGGCGACGTCGCTCACCCCGAAGGGGTCGGGCGAGGCGCTGCGGCTGTGGTGGTTGTCCCGGGAGGGGGTGCCGGCCACCACGACGACGGCGATCATCGTGTCCCGCAAGCTGATCAGCAGCCTCGGCCTGGTGCCGTTCGCGCTGCTACTGCCGCTGCTCGCGGACCTCCCGTCGTGGGTCGGCTGGATCGTCGCCGGCTACGCCGCGCTGCTGCTGGGGCTGGCGGCGCTATTGCTCGCCGTCCTGCACCGGCGGCGGGCCGGCGGCCCGCCCGGCGGAGGGCTCCGGCGGCTGGGCGGGCGGTTGCTCGACGGTCTGGCTCCGCTGCGGGACGCCCGCGTCGTCCTGGCCGCGCTGGCGCTCGCGTATGCCACCCGGGCCACCGACGTGGCGGCCGCGTGGCTGCTCTGCGCGAGCCTCGGCCTGCCCTCCGGACTCGCCGCGGCGATCCTCGCCCTGCTCCTCGTCGAGGTCTCGAACGTGCTGCCGACGGTGCCCGCCCAGTTGGGCAGCTTCGACGCGGCTGTCGCGACGGCGCTGCGCGCGCTTGGCGCCTCCGACACCGTCAGCCTCGCCTACGCCGTCCTGCTCCACGTCCAGCCGTTGCTTCCCCAGGTCGTCGCCGGTCTCGTGCCACTGTTGGGCGTCGGCATCACTGGGCGCCACGAGTCGCCCGCACGAACGGAGTCCGTCCGATGAGCACCCCGTGGGACGCGGACGCCACCGGCGTCCTCACTCTCCCCTCCGGCCGCCGGGTCCGTGGCCGCGGGCTGCGCCGCGAGGCGCCGCCCGGGCCCGACCCGGAGCTTGGCGTCTACCTCGTCGGCGCCCCGCCGGCAGAGTACGGCTGGGAGTCCCGGTGGGTGAAGTGGCGGGACTTCTGGGTGCCCAGCTCGCCGGCCGAGGCGACCGCCGTCCTGTCCGAGGCGTGGGCGGCCGCGGCGGACTACCGGGTGGAACTGGCGTGTGGCGGTGGCGTCGGGCGGACCGGGACGGCGCTCGCCGTCCTCGCCGTGATCGATGGGCTGCCGGCCGCGGAGGCCGTCGGGTATGTCCGGGAGCGCTACCACCACCGCGCGGTCGAGACGCCGTGGCAGCGCCGGTTCGTCGAGCGCTTCTCCCCCGCCTGACCGGAGAGGAATCCGTCATGGACAACGAGGTCGTACTGCTGGCAGACGACGCGACCCCGATCGGGACCGCGCCGCGCGGTTCCGTGCACGGGGAGCGAGCACACCGTTCCACCTCGCCTTCTTCTGCTACCTGTTCGACGCCGCCGGGCAGGTCCTGATCACCCGCCGGGCGCTCGGCAAGCGCACCTGGCCGGGGGTCTGGGCCAACGCCTTCTGCGGGCACCTGCGCCCCGGCGAGGAGGTCGCGGCCGCCGTCCGCCGCCGGTCCGTGGAGGAGCTCGGCGTCGCGGTCCGGCCGCGGCTGACGCTGCCGGACTTCCGGTACCGCAGCACGGACGCGAGGGGGATCGTTGAGAACGAGTACTGCCCGGCTTTTACGGCCTCGGTGGCCCACGCGGACGTGGTGCCGGACCCGGACGAGGCGATGGCGCACCGATGGGTGCCGTGGGACGACCTCATGCACACCGCGCGCCGGGCACCGTGGGCGCTTAGCCCGTGGGCCGTGCTCCAGATCGAGTTGATGAACGGCGGCGGGGTGGAGCTGCCCGTGGCCGCGCCCCGGTCGTGACCCGGGTCCTGCCGCGATCGGCGCTGGTCCTCGCCGGGGCGTTCGCGTTGCTCGCCGTGCTCGTGGCGGTGCGTTGGGCTCCGCTGGTGGCCGCCGACGAGGCGGCCGGCCGGGCCTTCCGCGCTGCTTCCGGGGCACCGGGGCCGGTCGGCGCGGTGCGCGAGGTGTCGACTGCGCTGGGACCGTCCACCTGGTTCGCCGTCGCGCTGCTGGCCGCCGCCGGGCTGGCGCTGCGGGGGCGCCGCCGGGCCGCCGGGGGCGTGCTCGGGCTCTGGGTGTGCGCGACCGCGCTGGAGTACCTGACCGCGCTCGTGGTGCCGCGGGACAGGCCGTCGGTGACGCCCCCGCCGCCGGACGCGGGACATGCGGTCGGCGGGTCGTTCCCCTCCGGGCACGCGCTCGCGGCCGTCGTCGGCTGCGGCACCGTGCTGTGGCTGCTGGCCCCGCTGCTCTCCGGTCCCGCCCGCGCCGCTGCTGTGGCGGTCGCCGCGCTCGTCGTCCTGGCGGCCGGCTGCTCGCGGGTTCTGCTCGTCGCGCACTGGCCGAGCGACGTCGGCGGCGGCTGGCTCGCGGGCGCCGCCGTCCTGCTCGGCCTGGGGCCACGGCTGTTGCCGCCCGCCGCCGCACTGCCACCGGCCGTCGTCACCAGGAACAACACCAGGGAGGACCCCGCATGAACCGGCTCACAACCGCGCGCGTCAGGATCCGGCAGGCATTCGAGGCCGTCCCGTTCGTCACCCCGTTCCGGGAGGCGAGAGGGCGGGGACGATGAGATGTTCTGGCGCGACCCCTATAGCGACCGGATGGACGGAGGCGTGCACGACTTGGAGAGGGCACTCGTAAGAACTGCCGCTGTCATAGGTGCGGAAATCGCGAGTAACGCGGCGTACGACTTGGTAAAGGGCTTGATCGGCCACTGACCCGGAGCGCGCAGGACCTCGATGGCAGCCATCGTCGTCGGCTGCTCGGTGGGATGGGATCGGTCCCCCCGGCGTGGTCGCGCGTCGCATAGAAGGACGAGGCTCCTCGGGCATTGCGACACGCCCGTGGAGGCAATGCGTCCGCGACGCGCGCTGACTGTCGCAAGGACTGCATCTCTCCACCTCGAGAAGCAGTGAAGCACCTAACGGCGTCGAGGCAATGAGATAAGACCAGGGGAACCCTCACTAATATCTCCGTAGGGTTATGGGCACAGCAGTAGGTCCGACACGACCCGGAGGGATTTCTCGGAGCAATAGTCAAGATCTGTGGGTTGGTGTGTCAGGCGACTTGTTGATCACCTCTGGTCTGGTCGGCTGGTTCGTGGGGTGGTTCGAGGAGTTTGTCGTTGTTGAGTGTGGCGCCGGCGCGGACGAGGGCGAGGATGTGGGGTGCGTTGACGGCGCGCCACCGGGTTTGGGCGGACTCGATGAGCTTAAACGCCATCGCGACACCGGTGGCTCGTCATCCGGGGCGTTGGTGACCCGTTGCCGCAGCCGGACGGTGGCGAAGGTGCTCTCGGTGAGGTTCGTGGTCCATCGGTGGATCCAGTGCTGGGCGGGGTAGTCACAGCACGCGGGCAGTACGTCGAGGTCGTCGATGACCTTGGCGACGGCCTTGGGCCACTTGGTGCCGTAGTCGGCGGCGAACGCCGTGGCGGCGGCCAACGCGTGGTCCTTGTCCTCGGCGTTGTAGATCTCCGCCGGCGCGGCCTTGGCGCCGGGGTGAGCAGACTCGGGCAAGGCGGCTAGGACGTTGCCGGGGTCTTGTGTCACC
>PDSI01000084.1 GCA_002748415.1 Micrococcales bacterium
CTCCACAAGCACGACCTGCTACAACGCGAACACCGCAAACGCGCCAACGACGAAGACTTCCAAGCCGCCTACCGTCAACACCGACCAATGGTCGAACGCTCGATCGCCTGGCTCACCCGCGACGCCCGGCGTGTGCCCTACCGCGGGATCGAAAAGAACAACAACTGGCTCCACCACCGCGTCGCCGCCCTGAACCTGCGCCGACTCCTCGCCATGGGCCTGACTGTCCATAACGGAGCCTGGGCCCTGGCCTGAACCACCCCGCCGGGCAGCAGATGACCCCTTGCACACCTACCCCGAGCGCCTCAGGATGACACCAGGCCGGCGCAACGACCCGTTGTCGCACCCAGAGTGCTGACCGGAAACCCCGCTCGAGGACCCATTGGTGGCGCTCCGCCCGCCACCCTCGCCAAAGCCAACGAGGAGATGCCGCCTTGTTCAGCACCCTCCTAGGCCGTCCTGGCGGTTGATGATCTGCGAAGACACCACGACCGGGGCCGTCGCGTCCAGCATCTCGATGTCGAGCGTCATCACGGCCAGATGACGCTCGGCGAAGGAGACCATCCGGGTGCTGGAGACCCGCACTCGTTTGCCGGACGGAGTGACCCACACCAGGTGGCGGCGCAGCACCCCCTCGCGGAAGTCGAGACTGCGCTCGTAGGACTCGAGGTCCGCGATCGCCAACAGCAGCGGTTCGTCGTCGATGTACAGTTTCATCGTCTTGGCGTCGGGCGCATTGACGATGGTTTGTCCGGTTTGGGCGAAGCCGAAGGCTTCCTCCGCGTGCCGGATCGGCCAGGTTTCGTGGAAACCGTTGATGAACGTGCCGTGTTCGTAGGAGTCCCGGCCCTCCTCCGGGTTGGCGCGCATGCCCAGGTAACCGTTGCCGACCGCGAACAAACTCTCGGTGGTCCCGAGGTCCGACCGGTCGTAGCCGGTCTCGAGCAGACGCCACTCCTCCAAGGGAAAGCGATGCCGGTCCATCGGGTCCGTGGAGGTGAAGTGTTTCACGGCAGCAGCTCCGCCAGGTCCGCGACCACCACATCCGCTCCCGACTCCAGCAGGGTGGCCTCGCCCGCGCCACGGTCCACCCCGACCACGAGGCCGAACTCTGCGGCCCTGCCGGCCTGTACGCCGGACACGGCGTCCTCCAGGACGACACAGCTGCCGCTGGCGGCGCCGAGGGCACGAGCGGCGTGGGTGAAGGTGTCCGGCGCCGGTTTGCCCGGCAGCCCACGCTGCGCAGCCACGGCGCCGTCGACGACGACGGGGAACCGGTCCGCCAGCCCGGCCGCGGCCAGCACATGCGGTGCGTTCCTGGACGAGGAGACCACCGCCGTGGCTACGCCGGCCGCGTCCAGGTGGTCCAGGAGTTTGACCGACCCAGGGTAGGGACGAACGCCGTCGCGGTCCAGGATCTGGTTGAACATCTCGTTCTTGCGGTTGCCCAGCCCGCAGACCGTCTCATCGTCGGGGGAGTCCAGCGGGGTACCCTGCGGCAGGTCGATGCCGCGCGCAGCCAAGAAGGTGCGCACCCCCTCGTACCGGGGCCGGCCGTCGACGAAGGCGTAGTAGTCCTCGCCGGTGTACGGTTGCTGCCCCTGGTGGCCGGCCAGATAGCTGTTGAACGTTTGCGACCAGGCCTTCATGTGCACCTCGGCGGTCGGGGTGATCACCCCGTCAAGGTCGAACAGAGCGGCCGAGTACTGGCTCCAATCCATTTGCCCAATGGTATGGCCAGGACTATTCCGCCCGCGACTCAATCTGGCTATGCTTCCGAAATGGAAACGACACCCAGCGCAGGGGCCGCACCGAAGCTGCCTGAAGGCGCTTACCGTGACGCATACCAAGATTCCGTGACCGACCCGAATGGGTTCTGGGGCGCAGCCGCCGACGCGGTGACGTGGATCAAGAAGCCGACGACGGTGCTGGACGAAAGCAACCCCCCGTTCTACCGCTGGTTCACCGGCGGTACGTTGAACGTCTGCTACAACGCCGTGGACCGGCACGTGGCGGACGGCCGGGCCGATCAGCCCGCGCTCATCTACGACTCCCCGGTCACCGGCACCAAGGCGACGCTGACCTATGCCCAACTCCTGGAGCAGGTGGCCAGGTTCGCCGGGGTCTTGCGCAGCATGGGCGTCGGCAAGGGCGACCGAGTGGTCATCTACATGCCGATGGTGCCCGAATCGATGGTCGCCATGATGGCCTGCGCCAGGCTCGGCGCGGTGCACTCGGTGGTCTTCGGCGGGTTCGCCGCCCGGGAACTGGCGGCCCGCATCGACGACGCCCAGCCCACGGTTGTCGTCTGCGCATCCTGCGGCGTCGAGACCGCGCGGGTGGTGGAGTACAAACCGCTGCTGGACCAGGCCCTCGAGATGGCCGAGCACACTCCGGGCGGCGTGGTGGTGCTGCAACGTCCACAGGCGCGCGCGGAACTCGTGGAGGGCCGCGACGTGGACTGGGAAACGATGATGAAACCCGGCGTGGTCGAGCCGGCCGAGTGCGTGGAGGTGGAGGCGACCGATCCGCTGTACATCCTGTACACCTCCGGCACGACCGGCAAGCCGAAGGGCATCGTCCGGGACGGTGGTGGTTATGCCGTGGCGATGACCTGGTCGATGCGCAACATCTATGACGTGAAACCTGGTGAGGTCATGTTCACCGCCAGCGACATCGGCTGGGTGGTCGGGCACTCCTACATCATCTACGCGCCGCTGCTCATCGGGGCCACCACCATCATGTTCGAAGGCAAACCGATCGGGGTACCGGACGCCGGCACCTTCTGGCGGGTGGTCAACGAACACGGCGTCACGACCATGTTCACCGCACCCACCGCGATGCGCGCCATCAAGAAGGAAGACCCCGAGGGCAAACTCAAGCTGAATTACGACATCTCGTGCCTGCGCACGTTGTTCCTCGCGGGTGAGCGCCTCGACCCGGACACCTACCATTGGGCCCACGATCTGCTGGGTATCCCGGTGATCGACAACTGGTGGCAGACCGAAACCGGCTGGCCGATAGCGGCGAACCCGTTCGGGCTGCAGCCAGGCCTGCCGATCAAGGCTGGCTCACCGTCGTTGCCGGTGCCCGGCTATCAGGTGGAGGTCCTCGATTCCGCCGGGCGCCGGCTGCCGGCGAACACCGAGGGTGCCGTGTGCATCAAGCTGCCGCTGGCACCCGGCACCCTGGTCACGCTGTGGGGCGACGACGAGCGTTACGTTTCCGGGTACCTGTCGACCTTCGACGGCTACTACCTTTCCGGGGACGGCGGCTTCATGGACGAGGACGGCTACGTGTACATCCTGGGCCGCACCGACGACGTCATCAACGTGGCCGGGCACCGGTTGTCGACGGGATCGTTGGAGGCTGCGCTGTCCGGGCATCCCGCGGTGGCCGAGTGCGCGGTGATCGGAGTGGCAGACCAGATGAAGGGGCAGGTGCCGCGGGGGTTCATCGTCCTCAAGGGCGACGGCGATTCCGACCCGCAGACGGTCATCGAGGAGTGTGTGGCGCGGGTGCGCGCGGAGGTCGGTGCCGTCGCCTCGCTGCGCCAGGTCGACATCATCAAGGCGCTGCCGAAGACCCGGTCGGGCAAGATCCTGCGCAAGACGATGCGGGAAATCGCCGACGGGGCAGCGAATCCGACGGTTCCCTCGACTATCGAGGATCTGACGGTGCTCGAGGACCTGGCACCGGTGCTCCAGCGGTAGTCGCCGCGGCAGGTCCGTGGCAACTGCTCGTCGATGGGCGGCTCACGAGCCAGGCCGGCCCGTGACAGACCGGTGTCGGCGTCGTCCTGGACGGCGCCGGTACCGGCGCTGCCGCGCTAGCCCCGGTCTGCGCCGCCGTCACGGTCACCGCAGGATCGGCATATATGGTGCCCACGAGGTTCCCAAAGCGCGGAGGCGACGACCGATGGGCGACAGAAACGCAGTTCCGGTATACGTTGGGGCGACCCCGCTCAACCGCGACCAGGAGGCACACGTGCGCATCGGAATCCCCAGGGAGTCCAAAGCCGGCGAAACGTTGGTCGCCGCCACCGCACAGACAGCAGGTCAGCTGGCCAAGCTCGGCTACGAGGTAGTCGTTGAGTCCGGTGCAGGTGTGCTGGCCGACCAGCCCGACTCGGCGTTCACCGCCGCCGGCATCAGTCTGGGCAGCTCGCAGGATGTGTGGGCCAGCGACATCGTGGTCAAGGTCAACGCACCCGACGACGAGGAGATCCAGCGACTGCGGCCAGGCGCTACCGTCGTGTCGCTGATGGCCCCGGCGCGCAGCCCGGAACTGCTGGAGAAGCTGCAAGCAGCCGGGTTGACCGCGCTGGCGATGGACGCGGTGCCCCGAATCTCCCGCGCTCAGTCCATGGACGTGCTGTCGTCGATGGCCAACGTCGCCGGCTACCGCGCCGTCGTCGAGGCCGCCCACGTGTTCGGCCGCCAGTTCACCGGTCAGGTGACCGCGGCCGGGAAGGTTCCGCCGGCCCGCGTGTTCGTCGTCGGTGCCGGTGTCGCCGGCCTGGCCGCCATCGGCGCGGCCGGCAGTATGGGCGCCATCGTCCGTGCGTTCGACGTCCGCCCCGAGGTGGCCGAACAGGTCGAGTCGATGGGCGCTGACTTCGTCACGGTCGACATGGAGCAGGAAGTCAGCTCCGACGGGTACGCCAAGGAGATGACCGAGGAACAGAAGGCGGCCACCGCCGCGATGTACGACGAGGAGGCCCGCGCCGCGGACATCGTCATCACCACCGCGCTCATCCCCGGCCGGCCGGCTCCGGAACTCATCACCGCCGACACGGTGGCCGGAATGCGTCCAGGATCGGTGATGGTCGACATGGCTGCCGCGAACGGCGGCAACATCGTCGGCACCGTAGCGGGCGAGAAGACCGTCACCGACGGTGGTGTCACCATCCTCGGCTACACCGACCTGGCCGGCCGGTTGGCCGCCCAGGCCTCCGGGTTGTACGGCACCAACATCGTGAACCTGTTCAAGTTGCTGACCCCGGACAAGGACGGCCGGCTGGTGCTGGACATGGACGACGTGGTGCAGCGCGGCATCACCGCGGTCAAAGACGGTGAGTCGATGTGGCCGCCTCCACCGGTGCAGGTGTCCGCCGCCCCGGCGAAGCCCGCCGCGGTGACGCCCGCCGTCTCCGCGGAGGTCGCCACGCCACCATCCGGCCCCGGACGAAGACTCGCGTACGCGGGCATCGGGGCGGTGCTGTTCGCGATCATCGCGTGGTTCTCTCCGGCCCAGTTCCTGGGCCACTTCACGGTCTTCGCGCTCGCGGTGTTCGTCGGCTATTACGTCATCTCCAACGTCCATCACGCGCTGCACACCCCGCTGATGAGCGAGACCAACGCGATCTCAGGCATCATCCTGGTCGGCGGCCTGCTGCAAGTGGGCAACGACGACTCGGTGATCTCCGCGATCGCGTTCGTGGCCGTCCTGGTCGCCAGCATCAACATTTTCGGTGGCTTCCTGGTCACCAAGCGCATGCTCGAGATGTTCCGGAAGGACTGAACAATGACCGGCTTCTGGGACAACCCCCACATCGACACGCTCATCCCCGGCCTCTACATCATCGCCGGCGTACTGTTCATCGCGGCGCTCGCCGGACTGTCCAAGCACGAGACCGCCCGGCGCGGCAACGTCTTCGGCATGATCGGCATGGGCATCGCGCTGTTCGCGACCCTGCTCAAGGCTGCCGAGCAGACCACTCGCGACGGGTTCCGCGGTCTGGGTTACACCTTCACCCTCATCGCCGTCGCGATGCTGGTCGGACTCGTGGTGGGGGCGTGGCGGGCTCGTACCGTCGAAATGACGGGGATGCCGGAACTCGTTGCGCTGCTGCACAGTTTCGTCGGCGTCGCCGCCGTACTGGTCGGCTTCAACTCCTACCTCGACCCGGGTGAGGGCAACGCCGGTTCCATGGCCACCATCCACGGCGTGGAAGTGTTCCTGGGCGTGTTCATCGGTGCCGTGACGTTCACCGGCTCCATCGTCGCCTTCCTGAAACTCAGCGCCCGGATGAAGTCGGCACCGATGGTCTTGCCTGCCCGGCATCTGCTCAACCTGGCCATCGTCATCGTCTCCTTCGCGCTCATGCTGTGGTTCCTCGGCGCCCACGAAGAAGGGCAGACCGGAGCCGGCCCCGGCCTGATCCCGTTACTGATCATGACGGTCCTGGCGCTGCTGCTCGGCTTTCACCTGGTGGCCGCCATCGGTGGCGGGGACATGCCCGTCGTCGTGTCGATGCTGAACAGCTACTCCGGGTGGGCCGCCGCCGCAGCGGGTTTCATGCTCAACAACGACCTGCTGATCATCACCGGGTCGCTGGTCGGCTCCTCCGGCGCCATCCTGTCCTACATCATGTGCAGGGCGATGAACCGGCGGTTCATCTCCGTCATCGCTGGCGGATTCGGTTCCGACGGCGGTGTCGTCGGCGAGGCCCGGGATTACGGCGAACACCGCGAGATCTTGGCCGACGCGACCGCCGAGCTGCTGGCCGGGGCGAAGTCGGTGATCATCACCCCCGGCTACGGGATGGCCACCGCGCAAGCTCAGTATGCCGTGGCCGACCTGGTCTCCAAGCTGCGCGGCAAGGGTGTGAACGTGCGCTTCGGCATTCACCCGGTCGCCGGCCGGCTGCCTGGCCACATGAATGTGCTGCTGGCCGAGGCCAAGGTGCCCTACGACATCGTCCTGGAAATGGACGAGATCAACGACGACTTCGAAGACACCGACGTGGTCCTCGTCATCGGCGCCAACGACACCGTCAACCCGGCCGCGATCGATGAACCCGATTCACCGATCGCCGGTATGCCGGTGCTGGAGGTGTGGAACTCCACGGACGTCATCGTGTTCAAGCGGTCCATGAACACCGGGTACGCCGGGGTGCAGAACCCGTTGTTCTTCCGGGAGAACACCCAGATGCTGTTCGGGGACGCCAAAGAACGGGTCGAGGACATCGTGCGGAACCTGCCGGCCTGAGGCGGGGACAGCTCACTACTGCACCGGCTGGTCCACCCAGCGCTGCCCGACGATTTCGGGGCGGGCCGTTCCACCGGTGAGTTCGCTCACCAGCTGTGTCACCTCGGTCAGGGTCTCCGGCGGCGTCGCCAGCCGCAGCCTGGCCACCTGGGCGTAGTCCGTGCCGAGCACCCGCACTGCGGCAGCGCGTATCGCGTTCTCCACCCGGCCGGCGTCCGCGTGCGGCAACTCGACGACGACCTCGTCGAACAGCATCCGCCGGATGACGCTCGCCTCTCGCAGGGCCGCGGTCACCGCGTCACCGTAGGCGCGGGCCAGTCCGCCAGCCCCCAGGAGCACACCGCCGAACCAGCGGGTGACCACCGCCACCGTGTCGCTGAGCCCGTGGCCGAGCAGGACCTGCAGCATCGGGGCACCCGCCGTTCCCGACGGTTCGCCGTCATCACTGGACCGCTGCGTCGCGCCGTCCGGCCCCAGCACCATCGCGAAACAGTGATGCCGGGCGTCCCAGTTGACTCTGCGCTGATCGGCGATCAGACCGCGTGCGTCGTCTTCGGTGTCCACCCGTGCCAGCAGGCAACGGAACCGGGAGCGCTTGACCACGATCTCGGCCGTCGCCGGTTCGGCGATCGTGCGGTACCGGCCGTTCGTCATCGCGTGCCGATGCGTTGCCGGAACACCGGGTCTCGTCGGCTCTTCTGCCGAGCAGCGGCCGTCGCGGAGTCAACCACTGCGACGGGGCGTTGACTGCGAGCAGCGCGTTCCTGCCCAGCCACGCGAGATCGATGGATTCGCAGAAGCCGGTCCAGGGACGGATGGGCCGGCCGGGCAACGGTCCGGTTCAGCAACGATGCGTCGCTCGCGGCTGCTGTCGATGCGGTCACCAAGTCCCGGCGGATGGGCGCGTTGTGCGCTGCCAGCGTCGATGGCTGCATGCGGTACCCCAGAGCGAAGCCGAAGAGCACCCATCCTACCGGGAAACGCCACAGCAGTGGCCTATCTTCCTCGAGGCGGGTGGTTGTCTGGGTGTGAAGAGTCCGTGCCCCCATCCACCGCACCTCATCACGTCACACCGAATTGTGCCGCACGGAATCAACTATCTGGCCTCGGTCTTTCATGGGTGTGGTGCCCGTATCCAACACCCCGCCGGGCGTGTCGAGAACCGGATCGTCCCAGGTCAGAACCCCCTTAACTACGACTCCGCAATCCCAACACGACTCCGCAATGGCCCGGCGACAACCCCAACCCCCGCACCACACGAAACAGCCACCACATCCACGTCGACAGAGGCGAATGTTGCCGATTCTGGCGTGGCATGGTCGGTCATTGTCGAAGTGCCGACTCCTGTCGCTACCCGAACAGACGCTGTCCACGGGAAGGTTGACACGCAGGGCTACCGCCTGTTGGACTGAGATCCAACGAGTTGTATCGGCTCGATCAACCCGCATCAGGGAGACCGTTTGACCCCGGAAAATGTCCGAGCGGCTGTTCAGCCCCTGGGGTCCACTTCTGACAACAGGACTGCACAATGACACCCAAGACGCTAAACGAGCACCTGCACTGGCGCTACGCGACCAAGAAAATGGACCCGGCCAAAGCTGTTCCTCAAGGCAAAGTCGATGCAATTGTCGAGGCCATCAGAATGGCGCCAACGTCCAGCGGCACCCAACCGTTCGAACTGATTGTTATCACGAATCCAGGTATTCGGACCCGAATACGCGAGGTGGCGCACGATCAGGCCCAGATTACTGACGGTTCACATCTGTTGGTATTTGCAGCCTGGGACAACTACACCAACGAGCGTATTGATGAAGTCAAGCGGCTGAATATCGCTGCTCGTGGCGAATCACCATTGGTGCACGATTACTATGACAATTTGAAAGCCAACTTTGTTTCCCGCGAGGCTGAGGTCAACTACGCGCATGCGGCCCGCCAAGCCTACATCGCTTTAGGTTTTGGGCTCGTCGCCGCGGCTGAGCAAGAAGTGGACAGCACTCCGATGGAGGGCTTCGATCCAGAAGCCGTAGACGACATCCTTGGACTGAAAGACCGGGGCTTGCGATCGGTCATTCTGTTCCCGCTCGGCTATCGCGACCCGGACGGGGACTGGTTGTTGCCGATGAAGAAGGTGCGCAAATCCCGTGACGCCATCGTGGTGCACATTGATTGAGTAGGCAATGAACGGCGGAGTGCCGTAAGTTCGCCCGGATCCTTCGCGACGGTGCCTGGTCGACGAGGCTTCGAGAGGGCTGCCGATCGTCCGGTTCTTGTTTCTCCCACGACCAGGATGACACGGTCGTGCGACCTCCAGATCGCAGTCCTGGCACTGGCCTGGCACATCGAGCCGCGTCGTCGATGCCCGCGTCCTCCCGGAAAAGCGTCGAAGTAACTAATCGTATGCAGTAGACAACTACGTGCTAACAGGTGCTGGCCGCGATCCGCGGAGGCGAAGATCTGCTGACGGGGACCAGGGCGAGTCGAGTTGCACCGCTGCATCGTGACATCGGCATTGCTGGCTTTTCGGCATCAGATGAGTGTGCGTACGCACGTCGCTGATTGTGAGAGTGTCGGACACCGACCGCGCGTAGTTCACCGGCGATGGTGGCGGAAGGAAATACGCAGCGTACAAGGCTATGCTCAACCGCCATGAGTTACGACGGTGCCGCGACCACGTCGCATTCTTCACCCTGCGGCTGTGGTCCAGCCCGTATCGGTGGCGCAGTCCGTACCCGGAACCCGCGAGTGAATGGGCGTGCCATGAGTACGGCCCTCATGGCGCCGCCGGTCACGATGAGTGCCAGCATTGCGGCGCAACGTGAGGCTGCGGCTGCGACCGGCGAACTTTGTTCCGCCATAGCAGATCTGCCCAGTGCCTCGACAGTTGGGATCGGGCACGGCGAACCCCCATGAAGCGGCCGGCCGGACATCGCGAAGACGGTCTCCGGCAGAGGCATTCAGGTGGCGAAGCGGCGGTCGGCAGACCGGATCAGGACGTGCCGGCGGGTCCGAGGATCATCGCTGCCGTGCAGCTTGGTGCGGTTTCTCACATGCCGATTTCGACTCTGCGACACGTGATCTGGCTTGTGCGGCGGTGGGGCCCGGGTTGAGCAGGCGCGATTGGATGGTATCCTCCGGCCGAAAGATACATGAGATCAGGCCATCCCTTATTGCGACTCAGTCGCAATAAGGCCCACGAGAGTATTACGACGAGACGACATGAAACAGGCGATTAAATCCGTCCTTGCTTTGCCTCATTTGCAGCCTTGTCCGGAGGTAAACTGCGCCTTTTCGACGTTGGTATCTCAAGTAGTAGCGAGTGGTGACGAATTGCCGTGGGACGCACCAGTGGTGTGTGCGGTTCAGCGTCGTTGTGCGGCGGCGGAGTCGGCGCTGGAACTGCATTGGTCGGCCCAGGTAGCGGTGGCTGCCGATCCAAGGGCCACGCTGGACTCGTTCCCCTACGCGGATAACTATCAGGAGTTGGCGCGCCGGGAGCTAGCGCTCCTTGCCAAAAGCGGACTGCAGCTATGTCGTGTGTCACGCGCGGCGGTGATCGGTAGTGGGCCCCTGCCACTGACAGCCTGGTGGATGCATCAATTGACCGGTGCTCACGTGACGCACATCGATATGTCGGCGGCGGCGATCGATCACGCGACACGGCTGGCGCAGGCGCTCAATTGGTTCTGTGACGCTGTGCTGGCAGACGGGCGCGACAGCGGACTGCCCGCGGATACTTTCGACGTCATCTATGTGGCGGGATTGGCCGGCCAGACGCTAGCTGAGAAGCAAGAGATCGTCGATGCAGTGCGGCCAGCACTGAGGAGGAACGGACGGTTGGTCTTGCGCAGTGCGCACGGTGCCCGCGAGCTGCTTTATCCAGCGTTCGCGGCCGAGGCCATCACCGGTGTGCGGCTTCTGCAGGAGTATCATCCAACCGATGAGGTGATCAATTCGGTTTTTGTGTACGAGCGGAGCGACGAAGACAACGGAGCGGTACTTTGCTAGGTCCGCGGCATCATCAACTGCGCGCGAGCGCGGGACGTATCCCACGCGGGACGTATTTCAACAGCGCCATAGGCACCGCAATGGCCGGCTCGAGACCCCCGCGCATCCAGACCGGGCAGGCTCCGACCCCGCGAACGATCGAGATCGGCTAGGGGGTGCCACCATCGCACCCGGGCAGGGCTACGGATCAACGCTACGTGTTCGGCGAGGCGGTCAGGTGCTCGGCGACGGGCCATCTGCGTCTTCGCCGTCGCCGCTGCGGGCCCGCAGCAACCGCCGGAACGAGTCCAGCCTGGCCGGGCCCTTTTCGCCCGCGTGGCCCGCGGCCACGTAGCCGTCGAGTCCGCACTCCTGCTCGTCATGGGTACACCCGCGTGGACAATCCACCTCACCCGGTGCCAGCGACGGGAACGCCTCCAGCACATGACTGGGCCGCACATGCCCCAACCCGAAAGACCGGACCCCGGGCGTGTCGGTGATCCACCCGAGCGCTCGACCGTCGTCGTCGAAGACCCGAAACCCCACCGCTGAGGAAGACGTGTGCCGCCCACGACCGGTCACCGCGTTCACCGCACCGGTTGTACGACCCGCATGTGGCGCCACAGCATTCACCAACGTCGACTTGCCCACACCGGAGTGCCCGACCAGCACGCTATCGGCACCGGTCAACACAGCACGCAACTCAGCCAGCCCCGCGATGCGGCCGTCCGGCTGGATCGCGGTGATCACCGACGGAACAGCCAGCGCCTCGAAGCCGGACAGGAACTCCTGTGGATCGGCAAGGTCGGCCTTCGTGATGACCATGACAGGCCGCATGCCTGCGTCGTAGGCTGCTACCAGGCATCGGTCGATCATTCGGGGCCGGGGCTGTGGATCGGCCGCTGCGGTCACCATGACCAGCTGGTTCGCATTTGCCACGATCACCCGCTCCGCGGCGTCGGTGTCGTCCGCCGTGCGGCGCAGAACGCTGTCCCGCTCGGCGACTTTCACCAGCCGGGCCAGTGTGTCGGGGGCGCCCGAGGTGTCTCCGACCAGGCCCACTCGGTCGCCCACGACGATGGATGTGCGGCCCAACTCGCGGGCCCGCATCGCCGTCACCTCGCGCTCATCGCTTGTGCCCTCGCCGACCAGCGTGGTGAACCGGCCCCGGTCAACCGTCACCACCCGGGCGGCGACGGCATCGTCGTGCTTCGGCCTGATCTTGGTGCGAGCGCGAGACCCCCTGGGGTTCGGCCTGATCCGCACATCCGACTCGTCGTAGTCGGTGCGGCGTGTGTTCGCCCGGCGGGGATGCCGCGACCCGTGCGGCGGCCTGTTCACGTCGCCGACCCGGTCAACCGGCTCCACAGGTCAGCGAAGCCGGGCAGTGTCTTGGCGGTCGTGGCCACGTCTTCGACCTGCACCCCGGCAACGGCCAGCCCCAGCAGCGCGCCGGTGTGTACCAGCCGGTGATCCGCGTACGTGTGGAATCGTCCCGCGTGCAGGGGTGCGGGCTCGATGTGCAGCCCGTCGTCGAGTTCGGTGACCGCGCCGCCGAGACCGTTGATCTGGGTGCGCAGCGCGGCCAGCCGGTCCGTCTCGTGACCACGCAGATGAGCGATTCCGGTGATGGACGACGCCCCGTCGGCCAGCGCCGCCACGGCGGCGACCACGGGAGTGAGCTCGCCCGCGTCGGACAGGTCCACCTGGAAGCCGAACAGCTCTCCGGTGCCCCGGACCGTCAAACCTTCTGGAGTCAGCCGCACGTCGGCACCGGCGGCGTCGAGAATGTCACGGATCGCGTCGCCGGCCTGAGTGGTGTGTTGCGGCCAGCCGGTGATGGTCACCTCTCCGCCGGTGACGGCGGCCGCAGCAGCGAAAGCGGCCGCGTTGGACAAGTCCGGTTCCACTTGGACGTCCAGCGGCCGGACTCTGGTGGGCGGCACCACCCACGTGTCCTCCCGTGGGGTCTCCACCTCGACACCGCACGCTTTCAGCACCTCGATCGTCATCTCGATGTGCGAGCGGCTGGGCAGGATCCGGCCGACGTGATGAATCGTCACCCCGTCACGAAAACGAGCGCCGGACAACAACAACGCACTGACGAACTGCGAGGACTCGCCGGCGTCCAGTGACACTTCTCCACCCGTCAATCCACCCGTGCCGACAACCCGCACGGGTAGCCCGCCGCCGGTGGACTCGATGTCTGCGCCGAGGCGTGCCAGCGCCGTCACCAACGTCCGCAGTGGCCGTTCGCGGGCGCGGGCATCACCGTCGACGACGACCTCACCCGTGGCCAGGGCCGCAACGGGCAGGATGAACCGCATCACCGTCCCGGCCAAGCCACAGTCGATCCGGGCAGGCCCGTTCAGCGCCCTCGGTGGTATCACCCGCCAATCCTGCTGCGGCGGCGATAAACCGGCGTGCGGTGCGGACACGTCGGCGACCTCGACGCCGAGAGCGCGCACCGCATCGGCCATGAGGAGGGTGTCGCGCGCGCGTAACGGCGCGCGCAACACGGACGGCCCGTCGGCCAGCGCCGCAAGCAGCAGGTAACGCGCCGTCAACGACTTCGAGCCGGGAAGCTGAACCGTCGCCGACACCGCACAACCGGGATGCGGCGCCGGCCACCACGGCCGGGCGGAGGTCGATCCGGCGCGGCTCGTCACGGTCCGAGCCTACCCCTGACGTTCAGGAGTCACCCTCAGATCTCGCCGTAGGTGGCCTTGGCCTTGGACAGTACCCCTACGTAGCCGGACCGCTCGTGCATGCCGACATCGATCCCCGGCGGCACGGCCAGCAGCCCACGGACGTCCTTGACGTTGGCGAAGCCCTTGCGCTGCATCCAGCTGCCCAACTGCTCCAGGATGGTGCCGGCATGAGCCGGCCCGTGCTCCAACAGCGCCGACGCGGTCATCACCACATCCGCCCCGGCCAGCAGATACGCGGCCACGTCATGGCCGTGATGAACCCCGGTGGTGCCGGCCAGGCTAGCCGTCACCTGGTTGCGCAAGATCGCGATCCAGGTCCGCGGCAGTCTCGCCTCCTGGGGTGCGGACCATGTCAATGAGCTTGACACCGTGAGGGTTTCGACATCGACATCGGGCTGGTAGAACCGGTTGAACAACACCAAGCCGTCGGCCCCGGCTTCCACCAGAGACTTGGCCATTTCCCCGGTGGAACTGAAGTACGGGCTGAGCTTGACCGCGACCGGTACCGAAACCGACTCACGAACAGCCCGCAGGATCTCCACATGCCGCTGCTCGATGACATGCCCGCTGTCGGCCGTCGGACTCGGCACCGAATACACGTTCAGTTCGATCGCGGCCGCGCCGGCCTCCTGCATCCCCTTGGCCACTCCCGTCCAGCCACCGGTGGTGGTGCCGTTGAGGCTGGCGATCACCGGGACGTCGACCGCGGCCACCACGTGTTCCAGGTGAGTCAGGTACGCGCTCGCGCCACCCGTGGCCACCGTCGGCGAAGTCGGAAAATAGGAGGTCGCCTCCCCGAACGATCCCTCGTGCTCCTCCATCAGCATCATGTCCTCGGCCTCCTGCCGACGACCCTGTTCCTCGAAGAACGAAGGAAGGACTACAGCTCCTACACCAGCGTCCACCGCCTCCCGCACCGAGTCCGGCTTGGTGCCGATGGGTGATGCGGATGCCACCAGCGGGGAACGCAGTGACAAGCCCAAATAGTTGGTACGCAGGTTCATGTGTCCTTCCTTCGTGGGTCGCGCAGGAACTCGCTAGCGGCACGAGATGCCATCTCCTCGTACGTGGCCCACCGCTGGTCGACGTACTGCTGAGCCAGGTCGAGGAGACGCTCGGCTTCCGCCGGGTCCGCGTTGCGCAGCATCCGGTAGCGCAACTCCCGGTACAGGTAGTCCTGCAGCGGGATCGTGGGCCGGGGGGAGTCGAGCATGAACGGATTCTGCCCGCGGTCGCGCAGGGTGGGGTCGTAGCGCACCAGTGGCCAGTGCCCGGACCGGACTGCCCGCTGCTGTTGTTCCAGCCCCTTGCTCATGTCGATGCCGTGCGCGATGCAGTGACTGTAGGCGATGATCAGCGAAGACCCGTCGTAGGCCTCGGCCTCGCGGAACGCCCGCAGCGTTTGCTGCGGGTCGGCGCCCATCGCCACCCGGGCCACGTACACCGACCCGTAGGCGATGGCCTGTAGCGCCAGGTCCTTCTTGGCGCTGGTCTTGCCGGCGGAGGCGAACTTCGCCGTCGCCGCCAGCGGAGTGGCCTTGGAGGACTGGCCACCGGTGTTGGAGTACACCTCGGTGTCCATGACCAGGATGTTGACGTTGCGGCCGCTGGCCAGCACATGGTCCAGTCCGCTGGAACCGATGTCGTAAGCCCAGCCGTCACCGCCGACGATCCAGATGCTGCGCCGGATCAGATGGTCGATCACGCTGCGCAGATCGGCGACCGCGGCCGACACGGCCGCACCGGGCTGATCGATCTCGTCCAGTCTCTTCTCCAGCGCGGCGAGGCGACCGTACTGACGGGCGAAATCGGATTCGCTCACCTGCTCGGCACCGAAGATCCCGTCCACCAGATCGGCGCCGATCAGGTCGCGCAACTCGCGGAGCCGTTGCTCGGCCAACTGGGTCTGCAGCTGTGCGGCCAGGCCGAGGCCGAGCCCGAACTCGGCGTTGTCCTCGAACAGCGAGTTCGACCATGCGGGGCCGCGCCCGGCCGCGTTCTTCGCCCACGGCGTGGTCGGCAGGTTGCCACCGTAGATGGAGGAGCACCCGGTCGCGTTGGCGACCGTGGCCCGCTCGCCGAACAACTGGGTCAGCAGTTTCAGGTACGGCGTTTCGCCGCAACCGGCGCAGGCCCCGGAGAACTCGAACAATGGTTGCAGGAACTGCGCACCACGCACCGTGCCGAAGTCCACCCTGGCCCGGTCGTTGACCGGCAGGGACTCGAAGAACTCGACGTTTCGTGCCCCGCGGTCGGTGACCTCTTGGGTCGGAGCCAGGTTGATCGCCTTGAGTTCGGTACCGGGCACGGGGGAGACCGGGCAGGCTGCCACGCACAGCCCGCATCCGGTGCAGTCCTCGGTGTAGACCTGCAACGTGTACGACGAGCCCGGCAGCCCGGCCGCGTTCAGCGGCGCCGATTCGAATCCCTCCGGCGCCTGGGCCAACTCGTCGTTGGCGTAGAACTTGCCGCGCAGCACGCTATGCGGGCACACGAACGCGCAGTTGCCGCACTGGATACAGGAGTCCGGGTCCCATTGCGCGACAAGGTCTGACACCCGCCGCTTCTCGTAGGCGGTGGTCCCGGTGGGGAAGGTTCCGTCCACCGGTAGGGCGCTGACCGGCAGGTCGTCTCCGCGCCCGGCCATCATGGCGGCGGTGACGGTTCGCACGAACTCCGGCGCATTCGCCGGGATCGGCTGCTGCCGCTGCCGGTTCGAGGTGGTTTCGGTCGGCACCGGAACCTCATGCAGCGCGCCCAGGGCAGCGTCCACCGCGTCCTCGTTGCGCCGGACCACCTCCGGGCCGCGGCGGCCGTAGGTGGACTGGATCGCGTCCTTCACCGCGGCGATCGCCTGATCCTGCGGCATGACCCCGGAGATGGCGAAGAAGCAGGTCTGGAGCACGGTGTTGGTGCGCCCGGGCAACCCGGCGGCCCGGGCCACCGCGCTTGCGTCGATGACGTACAGCCGGGCGTTCTTGTCGATGAGCTGTTCCTGGGCGTTGCGGGGCAGCGCATCCCACACTTCATCGGGAGGCATCGGTGCGTTCAGCAACACGACGGCTCCTGGCGCCAGCACTCGCAACGGGTCCAACGACTCCAGCAGCCGGAAGTGGTGCACTCCCACGAAGTGCGCGCTGTCCACCAGATACGGCGAATGGATGGGGCGAGGGCCGAACCGCAGGTGCGAGACCGTGGTGCTGCCCGACTTCTTGGAGTCGTAGACGAAGTACGCCTGGGCGTTGACCTGTGGGTCCTTGCCCAGGATCTTGATCGTGTTCTTGTTCGCCCCCACCGTTCCGTCGGAACCGAGACCGAAGAACACCGCCCGCAGCGTCTCCTCGCACTCGATGCCCAACGAGTCGTAGGGCAACGAGGACCCGGACACGTCGTCGTTGATGCCGATGGTGAACCGGGATCGCGGCCGTTCGCTTCGCATGGCTTCGAAGACCGCGGCCACCATTCCAGGGGTGAACTCCTTGCTGGACAGCCCGTAACGGCCGCCGATGACCCGTGGCATCGAGGCCAGAGCCCCGTTCGCGTGTGCTTCGGACAGTGCCGCGATGACGTCCAGATGCAGCGGATCCGCCTCCGCGCCGGGCTCTTTGGTACGGTCCAGTACCGCGACGGTGCGAGTGGTTCCGGGCAGTGCCGCGACCAGTTCCGCAGCCGGGAACGGACGGTACAGCCGGATCTGGATCACGCCGGTCTTGGCCCCTGCGGCATTGAGATGCTGGGCCGTCTCGGCGGCGGTCTGCCCACCGGATCCCATCACCACGACGACCTGCTCGGCGTCCGGTGCGCCGGTGTACTCCGCCAGTCCGTAGCGGCGCCCCGTTCGCTCGGCGAGGGCGTCCATCAGATCGCTCAGGACCCCAGGCACCTTGGCGTAGAACGGGTTGACCGTCTCCCTGGCCTGGAAGTACACATCCGGGTTTTGCGCGGTTCCCCGAATCACCGGGTGCGCGGGCGACAACGACCGCTGCCGGTGCGCACGCACGAGTTCCGGCGGGACCAGCGCAGCGAGGTCCGCGTCGTCCAGCATCTCGATGGTCGACAGCTCGTGCGAGGTGCGGAACCCGTCGAAGAAGTGCAGGAACGGCACCCTGGTGCGCAGCGTCGCCGCGTGCGCGAGCAACGCGAAATCGTGCGCCTCCTGCACCGAGGCGCTGGACAGCATCGCGAACCCGGTCTGCCGGACCGCCATCACATCCTGATGGTCACCGAAGATCGACAAGCCCTGGGCGGCCAGGGACCGCGCGGCCACGTGCAGCACCGTCGAGGTCAGTTCGCCGGCGATCTTGTACATGTTGGGGATCATCAGCAGCAGGCCTTGCGATGCGGTGAACGTGGTCGACAACGCCCCGCCCTGCAACGCGCCGTGCAGTGTTCCCGCGGCGCCTCCCTCGCTTTGCATCTCCACTACCGTGGGTACGGTGCCGAAGATGTTCGGCCTGCCTTTGCTGGCCCACGCGTCGGCCAATTCGGCCATCGTGGAACTCGGGGTGATCGGATAGATGGCGGCCAGCTCCACCAGCCGGTACGCCACATCCGCGGCGGCCTCGTTGCCGTCGATGGTGCTGCGCTTTCGCTGCGGCCGCAGCTGCTTGTCCTGCGTGGCCGGTGCGGTGACTGTGTCGATGGTCGACGTCATGACTACTCCTGTCCCGCGGCGTGCTGGGGCGCGAACATGTTGTGCCCGTCGGCGAACTGGTACGAGGAGGCGTGAGCTGGCATGTCGTCGGCCAGCGTGGCTTCCGGGAGCATCTCGATCGCATGCACCGGGCATTGCCTGGCGCAGGTCCCGCATCCGGTGCAGGCCTCGTAGTCGAACCGGTACCGGTGGCCCCTGCCCAGTTTGACCACTGCGTCCTCCGGGCAGGAACCCAGGCATCCGTCACATTCGAAACAGTTGCCGCACGACAGGCACCGGCCCGCTTCGAAGGATGCTTCGTTGGGCTCCAGTCCGGCGACGACCTCACCGAAACCGATCCGCCGGTCCGGCGGAAGGGAATCCTGGCGGCGCTGCGGGTGGTCACCGAAGTACCACAGGTGCAAGGAACCCAGCCCGGCCACCGGATGCTTGTCGGTGTTGATCACCGGGAGTCCACGCAGGTAGCAGTCGATGCTGCGAGCCGCTTTCTTTCCGTGCCCTACCCCGACGGTCACGGTGCGTTCGCTGGGGACTGCGTCTCCGCCGGCGAAAACGCCGGGGGCACCGGTCATCAGTGTGTCGGGGTCGACCTGCACCACGTCGCCGTCGAAGTCGATGCCCGGCATCGAGGACAGGAACCGGGTGTCGGACTGCTGGCCCAGCGCCAGAATCACGGTGTCGGCGGCCAAGGTCTCGTACTCCCCGGTGCCGTGGGGACGGCCGTTCTCGTCGACTTCCTGGATCTCCACGGTGAGCTCGTGCTCACCCATCGAGGCGATGGTGCGTAGCCAGTTGAACTTGATGCCCTCTTCCTCGGCTTCTTCCGCCTCGAACTCATGGGCCGGCATCTGGTCACGGGTGCGCCGGTAGACGATGAAGGAATCCTCCGCGCCCATCCGGCGCGCCACCCGCGCCACGTCCATCGCCGTGTTGCCGCCGCCGTAAATGGCCACCCGGCCGTGCAATTCGGGCGCAGATCCTGATTCGACCTCACGCAGATAGCTGACCGCGTCCATCACGCGTCCCGCGTCCTGGTTCGGGATGTCCACCCGGCGCGACAGGTGCGCACCTACCGCGACGAAAGAGGCGTCGAAACCGCCCGCCCGCATCTCCTCTTGCAGGTCGACGACCACGTGGTCCTGTTCGAAGTGCACTCCCATGCGGTGCAGCCGGCGGATCTCGGCGTCCAGCACCCGGCGGGGTAACCGGTAGGCGGGGATGCCGTAGCGCATCATGCCGCCGGCCAGTGGGGAGTTGTCCCGGATCACCACGTCGTGGCCGCGCCGACGCAGGTGGTAGGCGGCGGACAGGCCGCTGGGTCCGGAACCCACCACCAGGACCCTCTTGCCGCTGTTCTCGGTGGGTCGTTCGAACATCCAGTCCCGGTCGATGGCCAGGTCGCCCAGGAACCGCTCAACCGCGTGGATGGACACCGCATCGTCCATCTTGGCCCGGTTGCACGCATCCTCGCACGGGTGGTAACAGACCCGGCCGTGGATGGCCGGAAACGGATTGTCCTTGGTCAGCTGCCGCCAGGCTCCCTCATGGTCCTCGGCCTTCACCAAGGCGAGCCAGGCTTGGATGTTCTCCCCGGCCGGGCAGCGTTGGTTGCACGGCGGCAGCAGGTCGACATACAACGGCAGCCGGGTACGCACCGCCCCGGTTCGCTGGACACCGGATCCCAACGCGCTGCGCGGGGCGATGTCGCGTGACTCAACCATCATCGGCTCCTCGGGAACGGCGTGGGCGGCCTCTCCGCCTACGGTCGGTTCATCCCTGAAGAGCCTAGATGATGGATTCCGGGTGGTGTTAGTACTCGTTGGCGATCAATCGGCTAAGGACCGATTTGTCTGCTCGGTTGTTCTGTCGCGGTGCGGCCGTCGACGCTGAGGGTACACCACGGGATATGGGGCTGGCGCCAGGTTTGGGAAACCTAACCTTACAGGCGGTATCCGGGCCGTACTGAATCGATTGTTTAGCAGGAGATCGCCGCGAGGTCCGGGTCTGCCAGCGATAAGGTCGTCTTGTCCCGCAGTTCGCATAACAGACCAGCCGCGCGTCGCCGGCCCGCCCCGACAGCGAGGAGCAGTAGTGTTCAATCGCCCATCGTCCAAGCTGGCTGTTGTCGGCGCCGGGGCCGTGGGAGCCACCCTCGCGTACGCGTCGCTGATCCGCGGGGTGGCCCGCCGGGTGGTGCTCTACGACATCAACACCGCCAAGGTCGAGGCGGAGGCCCTGGACCTCGCGCACGGTGTCCAGTTCATGCCGATGGCGCATATCGACGGATCGGACGACATCGAGATCTGCCGAGACGCCGACGTGGTCGTGGTGACCGCGGGCGCCAAACAGCAGCCGGGCCAATCCCGCATGCAGCTGGCCGAATCCACGGTGGGGCTCATGCGCAAGCTCATCCCCGCACTGGTGCACGTTGCCCCGAACGCCATGTACGTCATGGTCACCAACCCGGTCGATGTGGTGACCTACGCGGCGCTGAAACTGTCCGGGCTGCCCGCCACCCAACTGTTCGGGTCCGGGACCGTGCTGGACTCCTCCCGGCTGCGGCACCTGGTCAGCATGGCCTGCGGGGTATCGGTGCACAACGTGCACGCCTACATGGCAGGAGAGCACGGCGATACCGAGATCGCGTTGTGGTCCACGGCCAGTATCGGCGGAGTTCCGTTGCTGGAGTGGGAGGCCGAGACCGCCGAGCTCGGCGAAGAACAGCGTGAACAGATCGTGCACGACGTGGTCCGCGCCGCCTACCGCGTCATCGAGGGCAAGGGGGCCACCAACTACGCGGTCGGGCTCGCTAGTGCCCGGATCATCGAGTCCGTGCTGCGCGACGAAGAGCGGGTCATGCCGGTGACGACGATGATCGACGACTGGCAGGGCATCGGCGACGTGTGCATGTCGGTTCCCACCGTGTTGGGCAGGCGGGGTGCGCACACCCGGCTGTCGCTTCCGCTGAGCGACCCCGAACACGCGGCGCTTCGTTACAGCGCCGACCAGATCCGTGCGGAGGCCAGGAAACTCGGCTTCTGACAGGAAACTCGGGTTCTGACCAGCGCCAGCGCCGGTCTGCTTTCCCGCATCCGGGTGCGATCACACGAGGCGGCGAAGCCGCGACAGGTGGCGCGCGGTTCACCCGCGCATCCGCCAGGCCAATGCCACGATCCCGTACCGTAAAGGAGCCCACGGGCGGTAGTCCCGCAAGTCGCAGTGCCAGCATCCCGAACTCGCGGGGCCACCACTCGCGCCGTGCCAGGCCGCCATCGCCCCACACTTGTAGCACGAGAGCCACATCACGACGATGCAAGAACGCGAAGCAGCAGCGATAGATCCACATGAGAAGCCACTGGGGAAAAAGGAACGGCTGTACCTGCGGCACCGATGGCACAGCCGAATACTCTTCATTTCCAGGCTGGCCACGGCAACTGCTTTCTTGATCGTGATTCTTATGGCGGCGACGCTTACTGGTACCGATCTCGTCGAGAGAGCCTTGAGCGTCGCGGACTATGAAGAGTTCGCCGCAGAAATCATGCTCGCGCTCTTGTCTCCCTTGCTGCTCGTGGTTTTTCGGGCGTTCACGTCCGCCCAGCACTACGCGACCGGCGCGGCGGCGACTGACCAGCAGTTCGAGCACGTCCATCTGATGGTGGAGCACTACAGCAAGTTAGCCGGTCTGAAGAGAACGCCGATGATCGCCATAGTCAGTGGCGCGAGCTTCCTTGCCAAGTCCACCTCGAACTTCGGAAAAGCAGCGATCCTGGTCCACTCAGACCTCCTGGATGCACCCCGCCCGGACAGCGACGACTGGGGCGCCCTGCGCTTCGCGATAGCACGCGAGGTCGGCAATATCGCGGCCGGCCACCGCGATCTGTCCTACGAGTTGAGCACGGTAGTAACCCAGTCCGTGCGGTATCTGTCGAATCCGTTGCGCCGCGCCGAGGCCTACACCGCGGACCGCTATGGCGCGGTGCTGGCGCCGGACGCCGTGTCCGACTACTTCGCGGTCGTCGCCGTGTCCAAAGACTGCTGGCAAGAGATGTCGATCCGTGCCGCGGTCGCCCGCGCCGGACGAGTCGGGATCGGTCAGATGATCGTCGGGCTCCTCGGAGAGGTGCCTCCCATTGTCTGGCGGTTGCAAGCGCTCGCCTGGCTGGGAGTCTTGAATTGCGACGTGCTGCCGTGTCGCGCACAGTCACCAGAAGGGTATAGCGACTTCTTGAAGAAGCTTCCCGCCAAGCCGGTCCGTATTGTTGATCTGAAGCAGCGGCACGGAGCATTCTTTCTGCCACCCGAAATTATGACGGAAAAAACTCTTGACGAGCTGTGTCCGAAGGGGACCAATCAGGAAAGGTTGTCAAGAGCCTTCGCCGACTACCGGGAACAATGACCCCGACCGGCCGGTGGGGAGGCTTCGTGGAGTCTCACCCGGTGCTGACGCATAGCGCGGTCCGCCCAAGCCGCACCCTGACCCGCCCCGGACCGCCTGCGCCCCGCCCGCCGGACGTAGCTGTCGTGCCACCCTTGTGACGCAGTGCGGTGAACCGGGTGCGCCAGCCTGCCACAATGGGGCAATGCGTCCGATAGTCCAGAGCCAGAAGCTGCGCCACGTCCGCTACGACGTCCGGGGACCGATCCTGGTGGAGGCCCAGCGGCTGGAGGCCGAGGGGCACAAGATCCTCAAGCTGAACATCGGCAACACGGCGCCGTTCGGGTTCGAGGCGCCCGAGTCGGTGGTCGCCGACATGGTGCACCACCTGCCGGACTCGCAGGGATACGCCGACTCCAAGGGAATCTACAGTGCCCGCACCGCGGTGGCGCAGTTCTACCAGTCCGAAGGCCTGCCGGACACCGGCGTGGAGGACGTGTTCATCGGCAACGGGGTCTCCGAGCTCATCAACATGGTGCTGCAGGCATTCATCGACGACGGCAACGAAATCCTCGTCCCGGCGCCGGACTACCCGCTGTGGACCGGTTCGGTCGCGCTGGCCGGAGGAATCCCGGTGCACTACCGGTGCGATGAAACCAACGGCTGGAGCCCCGACCTGGCAGACATCGAAGCCAAGATCACCGAGAACACTCACGCCCTGGTCATCATCAACCCCAACAACCCCACCGGTGCGGTGTACAGCCCGGACACCGTCAAGGCGCTGGTCGGCATCGCTCGCCGCCACGACCTGGTGGTGATGGCCGATGAGATCTACGAGAAGATCCTCTACGACGACGCCGAGCACCACCACGCAGCGACTTTCTGCGGCGACGACGTGCTGTGCTTGACCTTTTCCGGGTTGTCCAAGGCCTACCGGGTATGCGGCTACCGGGCCGGCTGGGTCATGATCAGTGGGGCAACTTATCGTGCGGTGAGCTTCCTGGAAGGGCTGACGCTGCTGGCCAACATGCGGATGTGCGCGAACGTGCCCGCTCAGCACGCCATCCAGACCGCGCTGGGCGGTTACCAGTCCATCAACGAACTCATCGTTCCCGGTGGCCGGTTCTACGAACAGTCCAAGCTGGCGGCGAAGATGCTCAACGACATCCCGGGTGTCTCCTGCGTACAGCCGCAGGGCGCGCTGTACTGCTTCCCGCGGCTGGACCCGCAGGTCTACCACATCGAGGACGACGAACAGTTCGTCATCGACCTACTGCGGGCGAAGAAGATCCTGGTCACCCACGGCACCGGGTTCAACTGGTTCGCGCCGGACCACTTCCGGCTGGTCACCCTGCCGGACACCGAAGTGCTGGCCGAGGCGATTCAGCGCATCGGCGACTTCCTGGCCGAGTATCGGTGCTGAACGGCCGAGTACAGCTGTTGACCGGCGGGGTTTCGCTGTTGACCGAAGCGCTGCTCAGCTGACGGTGTTGCTGGCCTTCAGCCGCAGCAGTTGCGCTTCCCGGCCGGCGTCCTTGCGGACCTGCTCGACGGAACGGGCGGCCTGTCGCTGTGCTCTGTCGGCCGCCTTGGATGCCTCGATCTTCGCCTGCCGGGCGCGCCACGCCAGCCCCGGCTTGCCTTCGGTATCCGCGGCCGCGATGAGCAGCCCGCCCATCAGTGCCACGTTGGTGAGGAACTTGCTGCGCTGTTGCCGCTTGGTCTCAGGGTCCGTCTCGTTCCAGAACGCGTGTTCGGCCAGCGTCGTCGGCACCAGGCCCGCGGCCAGCATGGCCGATGACATCCGGGGGAACTTGCCCAGGGCCAGCAGTGCCCCGGCGCCGGTCATCAACGCGCCGTTGACGCGCACCGCCAACTCAGGATTGGTGTGGGTGCCAGCTGCCTTGTCCGCGGCCCGGACCAGGGGACGGGCGCCGTCGACCCGCCCACCGGGGTGCCGCAACTGATCCTGGCCGGTGACGACGAACACGGACGCGAGCATGGGGCGAGCAAAACGGCGCACAATGGTCATGCACCATTGTTAGCGCATCGGCGGGCGGTTATGCGACCCGGCCCACGGGCTTGCGGCTTACCGTAGGCACATGTGCGGGCGGTACGCAGCGAGCAAGAGCCCTGCGGAGTTGATCGAGGCATACGAGATCGACGTCGACGCCAGCGGCGGGCAACTGGCCGCCGACTACAACGTGGCACCGACCGCAACCGCGCCGGTGGTGCTGACCAGGCGGGCCCGTGACCCGGAAGCCATGCCACCCGTAGCCGCCCCGGATTCGCCCGTGCGGCAACTGCGGGCGCTGCGCTGGGGCCTGGTGCCGTCGTGGGCGAAGGACACCGGCACCTGCTCGCGGATGATCAACGCACGGATGGAGAAGGCGGCGCACAGCTCCGCTTTTCGCAAGCCGTTGGCGGCCCGGCGCTGCCTGGTCCCGGCCGACGGCTGGTTCGAGTGGCGTGTCACCGGGCGGCCCGGCAAGTACGGAAAGCCCGGCAAGCAGCCCTATTTCATGATACGTGCCGATGCGGTGCCGCTGGCCTTCGCC